>NZ_JAHCVJ010000001.1:300000-600000 GCF_018476885.1 Geoanaerobacter pelophilus | reverse complement strand
GCATGGGGAGTGGATGACGCGATTAATTATTGCAATCATAATGCTGGGGAGTCTGACCCTGCTGTCAATGCCTGCTTTTGGTGCTGAGGCGGATGAGGCAGCTGCTGAAGGCACTATATTCACCCTGTGGCCGTTGATAGACTACCGGGAGAGCCCGAAGGAGCAGTTCAGCAATCTGGGGATACTGGGGCCACTCATAAAGGTGCAGACCAATAAGGGCGACCGGATTGTTGCTTTCAGGCCGCTCTTTCATAACAGCTCCAATGAAAAGCAGGGGACCTCGGTTACCGAGTACCTGTATCCTTTGGCGACTACCGAGACAACGCCGGAAGTCTCCCGGTTCCAACTGCTGAAACTGGTACAGAATAACAGCTTCCGCAAGGATGAAGCCGATGGCGGGGAAAAGGACAAGATGTTCTTCCCGTTCTACATCAGCGGCAATTCGAAAAAATATGGTCCATACACCTCGCTGTTCCCGATTTACGGGGACATCTATGAGCGATTCTGGAAAGACGAATATCATTTCTTGCTGTTCCCGCTCTATGGCAGCACGGTGAAAAAAGGGACAACCTCGCGCAACTATCTCTACCCGATTTTCAATACGTTGACAGGGGAGAAGGAGTCGGGGTTCCAGGTATGGCCTTTATATGGTCAGGCTGCGAAAGAGGCGGTTTACAACAAGCGGTTCATCCTCTGGCCGTTCTATATTCGGGAAAACAAGGGGCTTGATACCGCTAACCCGACGGAAAAGCTCTTTCTGTTCCCGTTGTACACGGCAACGGATTCGCCGGACAGGACGGAGCGAGGTTTTCTCTGGCCCTTCTTCGGCTATAGCGAGGACCGCAAGCAAAATCAGAGCGGCAAGGACTATTTCTGGCCGTTTATCTGGACAGTGCGCGGCGAGAACCGCACGGTTGACAGCTTCCTGCCGTTTTACTTTAACGAGCAGAAGAAAGAGAGCAGCAAGAGCTGGTATCTCTGGCCCCTGTACCGGAATGATACCCTTACTACCGAAACCTTCAGCCGCGACCGCGACCGGGTGCTCTATTTCCTTTATTCGGACAGCCTGGAGCGCTGGGTCAAAGATGGTTCCGAGCGAAGGCGCACTGCTTTATGGCCGCTCTTTGTCTATAAACGTGACAACCGCGGGGTAAAGACCTTTTCCTTCCCGGCTCCAGTCGAGCCGGTGCTGGATCGGGATGAGATTGAGCAGAACTGGGCGCCATTATGGCGAATTTACCAGCAGAAATGGACCGACAGCGGCGAGTCGGTGGTATCTTTCCTTTGGAGCCTTTACTGGCATGAGATTCGGGAAGATGCCGTTTCGTATGAATTCTATCCGCTGTTGTCTTATCGCGGCCAGCCTCGTACCACGGAGACCAGTGTCTTGAAGGGGCTGTTTCGCTACCGCAATGTCTCGGGAGAAAAGAGCCTGAAGCTGTTATGGCTCCCTTTCGGGTTCAGTTGGGGTGAGAAATTGCCGGGAAAAGGCACTGCTGCAAATAAACCCGGAGGTGGGTTGTGAACAGGCTGCTGGATGCTATCGGCCGAAGGCTGATCTATTTCCAGGAGATTCTCGGCGAGACCCTGATTCTGCTGGGGCAGACCCTGTATTTTTTCCGGGAGGCCCATCGCAACCTCCAGAGCATTCTGGTGCAGATAACGATCATCGGCTACGATACCCTGCCGGTTGCGGCAGTTATGGCCTTTTTCGTGGGGATGGTTCTGGCCCTCAATACCGGTGTCGAGCTGAACAAATACGGGAGCCAGGGGATAATCGGCGCCATTGTCGGTCATTCCATGGTGCGGGAACTGGGGCCGGTAATGACGAGTTTTCTGGTGGCCGGACGGGCCGGTTCGGCCATGGCTGCTGAGATAGGGGTAATGAAGGTCTACGAGGAGATCGATGCCCTCCGGACTCTCGACATAAATCCGGTGCGTTACCTGGCAATGCCTCGCATGATTGCCTGTCTGCTCTGTGTCCCGGCCCTAACCATCTTTGTCGATTTCATCGGCATCATCGGCGGTGCGGTGATCAGCGATCTGCATCCCAAGATATTCGTTTCTTATTCGATCTATTATGACAGCCTCACTGCTGCCCTGAAACTTCGCGAGATCGCCAATGGCCTGGTGAAGTCGGTGGTATTCGGGGGGATCATAGCTTTGGTATGCTGTTACGTCGGCTTTAAGACCTCAGGAGGGGCACGCGGGATCGGGCGGTCTACAACCAGGTCCGTGGTGTTGTCGTTCATGATGGTTCTGGTCGCTGATTATTTTCTGACACGCATATTGATGTAAGCAATAGCACCATAGAGGGAGAGTGAAAGTCATGGCAATGACAATTGAAAGAAAGGTCGGACTCTTCTTTGTTATATCGATCGTCGTGCTTGGCGTCATGATCGAGACAGGTGAGCGCTGGAACCCGTTAAAAAAGAAGGTCCCTTACAAGACTTTTCTGGGGAGCGTCACCGGTCTCAAGGTCGGTGATCCGGTCAAGCTGGTCGGCGTCGATGTCGGCAAGATCAAGCGGGTAGCGGTTCTGATGGACAAGGTTCAAATCGATTTTGAAGTTGAACCCGGAACCCGCATCAAGACTGATAGCGTTGCCGGGCTCAGGCTCACCAACCTGCTTGGCGGCCAGTTCCTCGGACTTTCGCTGGGGTCTCCCAATGCCCCGCTGCTCGAACCTGGCGGCACGGTCATCGGCAAGGACGTTGCCAATATTGATATTATCGTCGATAACGTCAGTGATCTCACCAAGGATGCCAAAATTCTGATCACGGAATTGAACAAGAACCAGAATGAGGTAATGCACAAGATTGCCGCTATTCTGGATGACAATCGAGGGAACCTCAGAAGCAGTATTGCCAATCTCAACAGTATTACCGAAAAGTTCGACCGGGGGGATGGCTCGCTGGCGCTTTTGCTGAACGACAAGGCGCTTTATAACAACGCCAATGAGGCCATTGTCAGCATCAAGAGTGTGACCGGCAAGATTGATAAGGGTGAGGGGACCATCGGCAAGCTGGTCAATGACGATGCCCTCTACACTGATGCCAGAAGCGCGATCACCAGCCTGAAAGATGGCGTTAATGAAATGACCGGCGGTTTCAAGGAGATCAAAGAGGTTGCCGGCAAGATCAATCGCGGCGAAGGCACTTTGGGCAAACTGGTTAACGAAGAGGTTCTTTACTCAGACCTCAAAGACGCCTCACGCAATATCAAGGATATAACCGACAAGATCAACCGTGGCGAGGGGACCATCGGCAAGCTGGTCAACGAAGACAAGCTTTACAAGGATGCTACGGCTACCTTGAAGAAGACGGAGAAGGCGATGGAGGGGCTGGGGGATTCGGGGCCGATATCGGTACTTGGTTCGATCGTCGGCACCTTGTTTTAGAACGCGCCACTTATCGACATTATTGGTTTTTGATGGCGCTTCGGCGCCATCACCATTTTGGAGGGGATGAATGGAAGAAGTCCTTAAAATAGCAGTCGGCACCTTTACCATGCGGCCATATGTGTTTGCCTTTTTTGCCGCCTATCTACTTGCCGCCGTGCCACATCTCGGCTGGAAAAAGGTTGGATTGGTCACTGTTGCCGGTTATCTGATCGCCTTTGCTTCGGAGTACTCGTCCATAAACAACGGCTTCCCTTATGGCTGGTACTATTACATCGACACCACCAAGGATCGGGAGCTGTGGATTGCCGGGGTGCCGTTCTTCGATTCCCTCTCGTATGTGTTCCTTGCCTACTGCAGCTACGCCACCGCTCTTTTCATCATCTCCCCCTTGCGAGGATGGCGCTGGAATCTTGTTACCCTGGAAACCCGCTCTATACGCCGTTCTTTTGCCGCTCTGTTCCTCGGCTCACTCCTCCAGGTCTTCCTTGACATCATCATCGACCCGGTGGCGCTTCAGGGGAGCCGCTGGTTTCTTGGCCAGATCTATGGCTATAAAGAGGCGGGGGTGCATTACGGGGTGCCGCTGTCGAATTATCTGGGATGGTGGCTGGTCGGGTTTGTCATGATCCTGGCCATGCAGATCATCGACAGGACAGTCGGGAGAAACGTTGAACAGGTGAAAGGGGTTGCCAATCTGCCGTTTCGTTCGTTGGTCGGCCCGATTCTCTATTTATCTGTCATCATATTCAATCTTACCGTTACCTTGTTGATTGGCGAACAGCGGATGGCGCTCACCGGAATTTTTACCTACATACTTCCGGTTGCCATTGTGGTGACCCTGGCTTTCCGCCGTATCAACCGCTACTCCAAGGAAGAGCTGGCCGATCATTTGCGGGATTTCCCATTGTCGGCAGCCGGCAGGCGTAAGGGGTAGTTCAGGGAGTCGGCACAAGCAGGCCGGCAACGGCCATCGCCAATTTTCTCCCGGCTTGTTTGGTATTGCCGGCCAGCCTGATCAACTGCGGAATAATCCATGGTTTTTTTGCCAGAGTCAGCATCACCCGCCATTTTTGCAGATTCAGATCCTTGTCGCAGAACTCGTCCAGGCTGAAGCCCAACTCATCGTCAAAGCCGTCGCTGATTGCCCGGAGTGCCAGCAACGGAATCTTTTCTTTGTTTGCTACTTGTGCAACCGCAGCTGTTTCCATCTCCACGACCGCTTGGGCAATCCCGGCCGGAAGACGCCCGGCAATTTCCTTTTTCGCAGTTATCGTGCGAGTGGTGACGAAAGATCCTTGGTGGATGAGGCAGCCACACTTTTCTTGCATGTCAGTATGCCGGCGGCTCAAGTCATTACTCAGACCCGACTGCTCACTGAACAGCCTGCCGTGCATGAACAGCAGCCGGTCTGCCATGACAATATCGCCAACGCACAGTGCAGAGGTAAGCGAGCCAGCAAAGCCGAAATTCACGATCAGCTCCGGTTTCTCGATATCAATGAGGAGCCGGGTGGCGGTTGCCGCGTTGTCCGGCCCCATCCCTGATTCAACGAGACAGATAGACTCGCTCTTACCGAGCCACCACACGTGGCGCTTTCCAATGACTTCCATCCGCGATGGTTTCACAATACGGAGCAGCGGTTGAATCTCTTCCTGCATGGCAGCAATCAGCCCTAAGCGTTGCACGATACCTCCCCCTCGAACCTTTTGCGCTACTCTAGCAGACCGGCTCAGCAACAGCAATCCTTGTGGCAATCGCCAGACAATTTGGTCTACTCCCCTTAAGGACAGCTCATTTTTGTCGATAATAATATTATTATACTTGAAAGCAACAAGCAGGAGATTACATGACTCTGCGACTGAAGGCATTTTTGTTGATTGTGCTGGTTTTGTCTGCACTGGCAGCAGTGCTCTATAAGGGTGCCGACACTGTTCTGAGCAGCAGCTTCAGCAGATTGGAACAGAAGGAGGCGCAGGAAAGCCTGCTCAGGGTTAAGAATATCATTCAGGGCGATCTCGTGGTGCTGGGGAGCCAGGTGGGTGACTGGGCATCTTGGGACGATGCCTATGACTTTGTGGCCAACGGCAACCAGCAGTTTATTAATAAGAACATCCTGACTGCCAGTTTTGTCGAGATAAAAACGAACCTTATCCTGTTTGTTAATAATTCCGGAAGCATTGTTTACGAGGGGTGGTTCGACCGCAAGACAAACCAGATCTCCGGAGGCAAGGTGAGCATGCACCGGCATCTGGGGCCGGAAAGCAGGCTTCTGAATCTCAGCTATCCCTCTAGTAGCGTCACCGGCATTATTAATCTCCCTGAAGGGCCGTTCATGGTGGCGGCTCGCCCTATCGTCACAACCAAAAGAGATGCACCGATCCGTGGCACGTTGATCATGGGCCGTTTCATCGACAATCTGGAGATTGATCGCCTTGCAAAAGACGCCAGGCTCTTGTTCAACGTATACCGCGTTGGCGATCCATATTTGACCCCGGAATTGGCAGCAGTGCAGAGCGATCTGGCAGTAAAGGGTGCCCCGCTCGTAAAGATAACGGGGGAGCATGACCTTGCGGTTTATGATTACCTGAACGACCTGTATGGCAAGCCCTCATTTATTGTCAAAGTGATTGTTCCCAGGCAGGTCATGGCAGAGGGGGAAAAGGCTGTTGGCTCTTACAAGCTTGTGATCGGGGTAGCAGTGGCGGTTTCAGTGTTATTGCTTGGGTTGCTGATGTCGCTATTTTGCTTCTCGCGGGTGCTGACCCTGGAAAAAAAATCGGTTCTGGCCTGGAACAGGGGAGAACTGGGTGATGATCTGCATCTGAGTTCTGATGATGAATGCGGGCGAATAGCTGCCACAATAAATGAGATGCTCAAATCTCTAAGGCTTTTTCATCAGGAGGCCGGAAACCAGGACAAAGAGCTGTACCGGCGTTTCTTTGAAGATGCCCCTGGCGGTTTTTATGTGATTGATGCCGATGGGATGCTGGTAAAGTGCAACGCTGCTTTTGCCCGTGCCCTCGGCTTTGATACCGTTGATGCTGCAATCTCTGCTAAGAATATCCAGCTCTTTCCGGATGATGCTGACCGGAGAAGTTCGCTGTTCGCCTCTTTGTCCCCTGGAAAGCAGCTGGTGGGCAAGGAGGTGGATTTTTCATGCCGCTTTGACAAGCGGCTGCCGACAGTCCAGAATCTTGCCGGGATTTTCACTCCTGATGGCAGACTGCTGCAGATTGAGGGGAGTTTGCTCTCGTCTAGTGACCCTGTTGATCCTCCGCGGGAAGAGGTGGCGGAGGTCGCTGCTGCAGAAGACCCTGATTCGCTGGACCTCAATGATTCTGAAAACGCAGTGCTGGTCGAGCCTGAAGAGATCTCAGAGTCTGAGGAAACGGCGGAAAGCCCCGATAACCTGAAGCCTTAAAGACTGCCCTGTCGCAATTCCCTGCTTTAAAATTAGCTTGACATGTCAGGAGTTATTCGCCTATATTCAATCCCTTACGAGTGGGCTATCTGCGTCCGGAGTCCGGCCAATGGCGGATTCAGGGCTCAAAGCCGCATGGAGTCTGAATGTTTGAGAATCTTTCTGATAAACTGGAATTAGTCTTCAAAAAACTCCGCGGTCAGGGAGTGATGACTGAAGATAATATCAAGGATGCCCTGCGCGAGGTGCGCCTGGTTCTTCTTGAGGCAGATGTCAACTTTAAGGTTGTTAAGGAATTTGTCGAGAAGGTTCGAGTTCGCGCGGTTGGGACACAGGTTCTGCAGAGTCTCTCGCCCGGCCAGCAGGTAGTCAAGATCGTTCATGACGAGCTTGTTTCACTTATGGGCGGTGACGAGGATAATAGTCTCGATCTGGCAGCCAAGCCACCGGTGGCCATCATGATGGTCGGGCTTCAGGGGGCCGGCAAGACTACTTCCTGCGGCAAGCTGGCGCGCCATCTCAAGAGTCAGCGGCGCAATCCGCTCCTGGTTCCGGCAGATGTCTACCGGCCGGCAGCTATTGAGCAGCTGCAGACCCTCGGCCGGCAGCTGGGGATTGAGACCTACGCTTCGAAGAGTGATCAGGATCCGGTAGTTATCTGCCGTGATGCTGTTAAATACGCAGAACTGAACGGTTTTGATACCGTTATTCTCGATACTGCCGGGCGTCATCAGATCGATGATTTCCTGATGAGTGAGCTGGTCAGGATCAGGGACGAGATCGATCCGCGCGAAATCCTGTTTGTCGCCGATGCCATGACCGGCCAGGAAGCGGTTAATGTTGCCTCCGGTTTCAATGAGCGGCTGGCAATATCAGGGGTCGTGCTTACCAAGCTGGACGGTGATGCAAAAGGGGGGGCTGCTCTCTCCATAAAAGCGGTTTGCGGCAAACCGGTAAAGTTTGTCGGCTTGGGTGAAAAACTTGATGCCCTTGAGGTCTTTCATGCCGATCGCCTGGTGTCCAGGATCCTGGGCATGGGCGATGTTCTGACCCTGGTGGAAAAGGCCCAGTCAGTTTTCGATGAGAAAGAGGCGGCTCGCCTTCAGCAGAAGTTCAAGAAAAACCAGTTTGACCTGGAGGATTTCAAGAATCAGCTCCAGCAGATCAAGAAGATGGGATCGCTTGACTCGATCATGGGGATGATCCCCGGTATGGGCAAAATGATGAAACAGCTTGGCGATGCCCAACCGAGCGAGCGCGAGATGAAGCGGGTGGAGGCTATCATTGACTCCATGACCAGAGATGAGCGGGCCAACCACACCATAATCAATGGCAGTCGCCGGTTGCGCATTGCCAAAGGTAGCGGGACAACGGTTCAGGAAGTAAACCAGCTCCTCAAGCGCTTCACAGAAGCCCAGAAAGTTATGAAACAATTGCAGAAACTCGGTCCGAAAGGGCTGATGAGGGGTATGGGCGGCATGCGCAATATGCTCCCGTTTTAACCGATAATTACACATCGACACAAAGTCGACATCAGGAGGAAAGAAATGGCAGTAAAGATCAGATTGGCCCGTGGCGGCGCAAAGAAGAAACCTTTTTACCAGATTGTCGTCACTGACGAGCGTTGCAGGAGAGATGGCCGCTTTATCGAGAACGTCGGCACCTACGATCCTAATCAGAATCCTGCAGCTGTAAAAATAGAAGAAGACCGCGCGCTTGAGTGGCTCAATAACGGCGCACAGCCTACCAATACTGTTAAGCAGATGCTGAAGACAACCGGTATCTGGGCTAAGTTTGCCGCCAAGCAGGCAGCATAAGGACAGTATCAGCAGGGTTATATGGTCTGATCATACGAAGGTGCTTCACATGGATGCGAAGAGGCGAGGAAGAGGCGACTTAGGCGCGTGCTCAAATTGCGTTTTAGGTCTTGGTTATGCCAACAACGTAAACTTTTGACAGCAGCTTTTTGTCCCGGCCAGCCGGAAATTCCACACCCACAGAGGAAACCGACATGAGACAGCTCGTAGAGACCATCGCGAAGGCACTTGTTGACGATCCAAACCAGGTCAGAACCAGCGAAGAGTTTGAGGAAGATACGCTGGTCATCAAGCTGACGGTTGCCAAGGAAGATATGGGGCGGATCATCGGCAAGGAAGGCCGGACTGCCAAGGCTGTCAGGACCCTTCTCAATGCTGTTTCCACAAAGGACAACAAGAAGGCCATCCTAAAGATTGTCGAGTAATGGAGTTGTCTGACGATCTGATTCTTCTGGGGAAGGTGTCCGGAACCCATGGAATCAGGGGCGAGTTGCGGATTTACTGTTATTCCGGTGATTACGGCACTCTGATGGGGCTTCGCACGCTTCAATTACGCGGTGCGACCGGCGATGTGCTCAACGCAGAGATGGATTCTGCAAGGCTCCATGGCGGCAAGGCAATAGTTAAGCTGAAACGGTTTGACAGCATTAACGATGTGTCGCATCTGGTAGGCCGTGAACTGGTGATTCATCGAGACCAGTTGCCTGAGACCGACGAAGGCGAGTATTACTGGCACGACCTGATCGGGCTGACGGTTGTTACCGATGATGGCCTTGAGCTTGGGACTCTCTCGGAGATATTCGATACCGGCAGCAATGATGTTTATGTTGTCCGGAACGGAAAGCGGGAGTATCTGATCCCTGCGCTTGTAGATGTGGTAAGGGAGATTGACCTGACTAGCCGCATTATGAAGGTCACCCCCCTTGAAGGATTGCTTGATCTATGAAATTTGATGTGCTGACGCTCTTCCCTGACATGGTTGCCGGACCGCTGAACGATAGCATAATCGGCAGGGGAATTGAGCGCGGGCTGATTGAGTTGAATCTCTGGAATATTCGCGATTATGCCGTTGACCGCCATCGTACTGTCGATGATTCGCCCTATGGCGGTGGCGCCGGTATGGTCATGAAGGTCGAACCGCTTTACTCCTGTATCGAGACGGTCAAGGCCAAGCGTCCAGAAGCAAGAGTTATTCTGACTTCTCCCCGCGGGGTTCCATTCAGCCAGGAAATGGCCAAGGAACTTGCCGGATTGACGGAACTGATTATTGTCTGCGGCCGTTATGAAGGGATTGATGAAAGGGTCACCGAGCTCTGTATCGACCAGGAGGTCTCGATCGGCGATTTTGTCCTGACCGGTGGCGAGCTGGCTGCCATGGTCATTGTGGACGCTGTCGGCCGCCTGCTGCCAGGGGTACTCGGCTGTGATGATTCATCAGTGGAAGAATCGTTCTCCGATGGTCTTCTGGAATATCCGCAGTATACCCGGCCTCCTGAATTCCATGGGTTGAAGGTGCCTGAAGTACTGTTATCCGGGAATCATCAGGAAATTGCCAAGTGGCGCCGTCAGCAGGCCATTCTTCGGACTGTGGCCGCCCGGCCGGAACTGCTTGCCAATGCCCAGCTTACTCCGGCAGAACGCACGCTGGTTGCCCATGCCTTGGAGATGCGGCATGAGCACTGAAAACAGCCCTGCGGCACGGGTGGCTGTAGCGCTGCTTCATCATCCGGTTTATGATAAGCACCGGCAGGTGGTGACAACAGCTGTCACCAATCTGGATCTGCATGACATAGCGCGGGCAGCGAAGACTTTCGGCTTGTGTCGTTACTTTGTCGTTACCCCGGTCGCAGATCAACAGGCGCTTGCCGAGCGAATTCGCGTGCATTGGCTCGGTGGGTGGGGCGCTGGCTACAACCCCAGGCGTAAAGAGGCACTGGAGTTGCTTCGGGTGCTTTCCGGGCTTGAAGATGCCATTGCCGAAATGACCGAGACTTTTGGTACACGGCCACTGCTGGTAGTAACCGGAGCCAAGGGGCGGCTCAACTCGGTAACTGCCCAAGAGTTGCGGGCGAAAATCGAAAGTTCCGCAGTCCCCATGCTGATCCTTTTTGGGACGGGGTGGGGGATGACAGAAGAGGTTTTTGATCAGGCAGATTTCGTACTGGAACCGATCAGCGGCAACAGTGAATATAATCATCTTTCAGTTAGGTCGGCAGTATCGATTTACCTAGACCGGCTTTTCGGAAGATGAAACTGAACAACAACCGGATACCAAATCAGAACTATTAATAGAGGAGGAAGTACTGAGATGAACAGAATCGATTACATGGAAATGGAACAGATGAAAAAGAACGTGGTCCCCTTCAAGCCGGGCGACACGGTCAAGGTGCAGGTCAAGATTGTTGAAGGTGACAAGAGCCGTATCCAGGCTTTTCAGGGAGTCGTAATCTGCCGTCAGAACGGTGGCATTCGTGAGTCTTTCACCGTACGGAAGATCTCCAACGGTGTTGGTGTTGAGAGGGTGTTCCCGATCCACTCCCCGTCGATCGAGGCGATCGAAGTAGTGACCCGCGGCCAGGTTCGTCGCGCCAAGCTTTACTATCTGCGCAAACTCCGCGGCAAGGCTGCCAGGATTCGCGAAAAGAAATACGTTGCAGGTCAATAGGCTACGATAAGCCCCGGTCACCGGGGCTTTTTCTTTTGGAGTCCGGATGAATCTCGAACTCTTCGCGACAACTGGAGCTGAACGAGACCTCTTCGCCTTTGAAGCCAGGGCGCGCAACAGGGGATTCCTGCAGATTGCCGGAATTGACGAGGCTGGCCGAGGCCCGCTGGCCGGGCCGGTGGTTGCTGCTGCCGTCATCCTGCCGCACGGGCTGGTTATCCCGGGGCTTGATGACTCTAAAAAGCTGACCCCACAGAAGCGTGAAACCCTCATCGAACAGATTAATGCCAAGGCGCTTGCCGTGGCTGTCGGCATCGCCGATCATTCCCTGATCGACCGGATCAACATCCTGCAGGCCACGCTCAGCGCCATGCTACAGGCCGTCTCAAACCTGCAGTTACCCCCAGATTATCTCCTGATCGACGGCATCAGTAAAATCCAGACGAAAATTCCGCAGCAGACCGTCAAAAAAGGCGATTCCCTCTCTGCCTCCATTGCTGCCGCCTCTATTGTGGCCAAAGTAACCCGGGACCGGCTGATGGACGATTTCGATCGTTGCTATCCGGGATACGGCTTCTCCGGCCATAAAGGGTATGGCTGTGCAGCGCATCTCGCCGCTATTGCCGAGCTTGGGCCGTGTGAAATCCACCGGAAAACCTTCCGCGGGGTCAGGGAGCACCTGGACCGTGGGCCGGCAGGGTGTGCTCCATGAAACCGGTAGAGATAAAGACCGGAGCCAACCAAATGCTCGGCAGTCGGGGCGAAGATCTGGCTGCCGCCTTTCTGGAGAAGCAAGGCTATGCGATCCTGGAGCGTAACTACCGGTGCAAGGGTGGTGAGGTCGATATCATCTCCCGTGACGGTAAAATCTTGGTCTTTGTCGAGGTCAAGACTCGTAGAACCGCATCCTATGGTGTGCCGCAGCTTAGCGTTACCCCGTTCAAGCAACGACAGATCATGAAAGCAGCGCTTACCTGGCTTGCCAGCCATCGAAAACTTGAAGCACCGGCACGGTTCGATGTCATCGCCATTACCATCCAGAGTGACAGAGAGCCGGTTTTTGACCATATCAAGAATGCCTTTGACCTGAATTATTGATCTCCCTTTCGTTGCAAAGCCGCTGCTACTGTGTTACCGTTACCGCACAAATTCCAAGGAGTTCCGACTTATGGAGTTCACCGTTGCCCTGGCCCAGATCAGGCCGAAATTAGGCTGTTTATCCGACAACCTGGCAATCATCGAAGCGTCTGTTACTCAGGCGATCGAGAGTGGCGCCGATCTCGTTATCTTTCCAGAACTATCCCTGACTGGCTATTTCCTGAAGGACCTGGTACCGGAAGTGGCGTTGCGCATCGATTCCCCGGAGATCGCCAAGCTCAGGGTCCTTTCGCGCCGGATCAGCATTGCCGTGGGGTTTGTCGAGGAGTCAGCGGACTATAGGTTTTTCAACAGCGCCATTTATCTCGAAGATGGTGAGATCAGGCACCGGCACCGCAAGGTCTACCTGCCAACTTACGGCCTGTTCGACGAGCAACGCTACCTCGCCTGCGGGGACCGTTTCCGCGCCTTTGACACTCGCTTTGGCCGGTTCGGCATGCTGGTCTGCGAGGATATGTGGCACCTTTCCGCCAGCTATACCCTGGCCATGGATGGTGCCACCACCATCCTCTGTCTCTCCAGCAGTCCCGGACGAGGGGTTGCGTCCGATGACGGTCTCGGCTCTGCTCAGGCCTGGCAGCGTCTGACCTCCACCACTGCCATGTTCCTTTCTTGTCGGGTGCTGTTCTGCAACCGGGTCGGCTATGAGGACGGGGTGAACTTCTGGGGCGGGTCGGAGATCGTCAGGCCAGGGGGCGACAGCACGGTTCGAGCGAAACTGCTCGAAGAAGAACTGATAACTGCGCGGGTTGACGATGGCGAGCTGCGGCGGGAGCGGATCTTTGCGCCGCTGTTGCGCGACGAAAATCTTGAGCTGACCATTCGCGAACTGCGGCGGATCGAAGAGGAACGGAGGAGCGCTCATGTCTGATGCAACTCAGGTGACAGGGCTTTCCATAAATGCCGCATTGGTGCGCCGGATCCTGGTCGGCTTTCTGGCTGAGGAGGTGCACAAGGTCGGCTTGAAGAGGGCAGTCCTTGGGCTTTCCGGGGGGATCGACTCCGCGTTGGTGGCGTATCTTGCTGCCGAAGCGCTCGGGCCGGAGAATGTCCAGGCCATCATCATGCCTTACAAGCAGAGCAACCCGGAGAGCGAGGCCCATGCGCGGCTGGTGGCGGAGCAACTCGGCATCGAGCATTGCGTCATTGGTATCACGCCGATGGTGGACGCCTATTTCGAAATGTTCCCGGATGCCGATTCCATGCGGCGTGGCAACAAGATGGCCCGCGAGCGGATGACCATTTTGTTCGACCACTCGGCAGCACGGGGCGCCTTGGTGCTCGGTACCAGCAACAAGACCGAGCTGCTGCTGGGCTATGGAACCCTCTACGGCGACATGGCGAGCGCCCTGAACCCGATCGGCGATCTCTACAAGACCCAGATCTGGCAGCTCTCCGAAGAGATGGGCGTGCCGCGCGAGGTGATAGACAAGAAGCCTTCGGCTGATCTCTGGGCTGGTCAGACCGACGAGCAGGAGTTGGGGTTCACCTACAAGGCGGTTGACGAACTGCTTTATCAGATGGTGGACCTGCGCAAGAGCCGCTCTGAATTGCTGGCTGCCGGCTTCGAGGCCGCTTTCATCGATAAGATCTACGCCAAGGTGCAGAACTCCCACTTCAAACGCCGCCTGCCGGTTATCGCCAAGGTGTCCAATAGAACCATTGACCGCGATTTCAGATATTCCCGCGACTGGGGCAAGTAAGTTGTCATCGGGCACCTTGTATATCGTTGCCACACCGATCGGCAACCTGGAGGACATGACCTTTCGCGCGGTCAGGATCCTGAAAGAGGTTGACCTGATCGCCGCCGAGGACACCCGCCACAGCCGCAAGCTGCTGAGCCACTTTGGGATTGCCACCTCGCTTACTGCCTATCATGACCACAACGAAACACTCAAGACCCCGTATCTGATTGAAAAACTCAAGGCCGGTCAGTCAATAGCCATTGTCACCGATGCCGGAACCCCGTGCATTGCCGATCCCGGCTACCGGATTATCCGGGCCGCCGCTGCTGAAGGGATCACGGTGGTGCCGATACCAGGGGCATCGGCCACCATGGCGGCGCTATCCGCCTCGGGCCTACCGACCGACGAGTTCACCTTTGCCGGCTTTCTACCCGCAAAATCGGGCAAGCGCAAGGAGCGACTGAGGGAACTTCTTGCGGAGCATCGGCTGCTGGTATTCTATGAGGCACCGCACCGCTTGACCGCTACTCTGGCTGATATGGCCGAGATCTTCGGTCCGCGCGAAGCTATTGTCTGCCGGGAGCTGACCAAGATCTACGAGGAGTTCAACCGGGGACTGCTCCCCGAGCTGGTCCAACATTACGCCGAGACCCCGGCTCGGGGTGAGGTGGTGCTGCTGGTAGCCCCAGGCGAAGCAGCGGACGAGGAACCGGTGGATATTGAGGGAATGTTGCGGGGCCTGCTGGTTGACGGGGCCACGGTCAAGGATGCGGTGCGGCAGGTAGCCGAAGCCAGCCACCAGCCCCGGAGCGTGGTTTATGATCTGGCGCTCCGGTTGAAAGAAGAGGGGAAGAGCTGAATAGAAGAGGGGCCTGCTTGCGCAGGCCCTTTTAATTTGCAGGAACTACTTGAGAAACGCCTTGAGGTCAGCGATCTGGGTGGCCGACAAGGTTATGCTCTTGTGGCCGGCAGCGCCGGCGGTTGGGAATTTCGAGCTGACCAGGGTGCTCTTGCCGGTCAGGTTCATGATCGAAGTGCCGGTAAGGGTGTGGCAACCACTGCAGTTGCTGTTGAATACCGTCTGCCCTGCAGTTGCCGAAGGAACCGGTGTTGGCGTTGGGGTAGGAGTCGGCGTCGGTGTTGGGGTCGGAACCGGCGTCGGTGCTGGCGCGGCCTGCGTATTCAGGTAGGCTGCCAGATCGGCAATCTGGGTCGCCGACAGGGTGATGCCGCTGTGACCGGCTGTCCCGGCAGTCGGGAATTTCAGGCTGACCTTGGCGCCTTTAGCTGCCAGGTTCATGATGGTGGTGCCGGTCAGGGTATGGCAACCACCGCAATTTGCTGTGTATACTGTCTGCCCTGCTGTTGCCGAAGGAGTTGGGGTCGGCGTAGGGGTTGGTGTGGGAGTAGGGGTTGGCGCAGGAGT
This sequence comes from Geoanaerobacter pelophilus, assembly GCF_018476885.1. Lineage (NCBI taxonomy): Bacteria > Pseudomonadati > Thermodesulfobacteriota > Desulfuromonadia > Geobacterales > Geobacteraceae > Geoanaerobacter > Geoanaerobacter pelophilus. Next base: position 584,425 of record NZ_JAHCVJ010000001.1, on the reverse strand, counting down.
CTGGTTATTCAAATAGGCGGCAAGATCTGCGATCTGGGTTGCCGACAGAGTTTTACCGTTATGTCCGGCCTGGCCGGCGGTCGGGTATTTCGAGCTGACCATGGCCCCTTTAGCGGTAAGGTTCATGACAGAGGTGCCGGTCAAGGTGTGACAGCCGCTGCAATTTGCCGTGAACACTGCCTGGCCGGCAGTTGCTGAAGGTGTCGGGGTTGGGGCAGGAGTTGTGCCGGTACCGTGGCTTATTACTTTGATTTCCGAGGCAATGAGGACACCGTTGACGAGTTTTCCTTCCACTTCCACCCGGTCGTTTATCGACAGTCCGGAGATGTTCAGATTAGCGGCATTCACGGTGATATTGCCAATGGTGAAGGCTTTGTCTTCGAGAGAGAGGTTTGCCACTATGCCTTCGATCTCGGCATGATCGATATCTTCAACCTCACGCGATTTCAACTCCACTTTTGCTGCGGTGAACGGGCCGTCTGCAGTTGCTATGGTTCCATGAACCTTAACCAGCGATCCTACTCCGATGCGTGGGTTTAGAGGCAGCACGCTGGTAATGGTCATCCCGCCGATGGTCAGGTTCTGTCCAGTTAACTGGGTTACCGTGCCGATAAGCTTTACCGGGGTCTGGTTGGCATTGAACGGGTTGTTCTTGCGCTCGATCCTGGTGGCCAGAATTGCACCATTGGCGTCGCTATAACCGCTGACTACCACCAGGTCGTTCCTGGAAAGATCTCCCAAATTGCTGAATCTTTTAAATACCGTGGTTACGGATACTGTGACGGTCTGGCCGAGGACTACCAGTGAGCCGTTATTCTCGTTTACTGATGCCACCGGTCCCTTGATCAGGTGGTCGCAATCGACTTCAAGCGCTTTTTTAGCGCTGCCCTGTCCGTCATGGCTCTTGACGGTTACTACCATGCCCACATCCAGATTGTCGTCGTCATCGTCTTTGTTGATTCTACTGCCGTCCAGGTCATATTCGGCGCCGTTGATATGGATGGTTGCGCCGCTTTGGGCTGCTCCGGCAATGGCGATCTCTTTACCGCTGGAGCTGCCGCCGGTTGCCGTGATTACTCCGGTAGCGACACCTGAAGCTGCCGGGGTGCCGCTGCCTGACCCCCCCCCACATGCGGATAGTGCTGCGATGCTGACCATGAGCGCCATGGCGCTGCAAATAGTTTTTAAATTCATTGTTTCCTCCAAGGTTAATGCTGTTGATGCGATCAGTCGATGTTAGTTGTCAGAGTAAATCTGCAAATTGCCGGTTAATAAAAGTTTGGGTTCTGTTGATCACCCCCTTTTTTAACCCCGGCAAAAAAAAGAGCCGGGGCCGAATGTGAGGGTATTTCGGCATCCCGGCTGTCTCTGAGAGACCCTTAGGCTTTCCGCCCCATCCTCGCGGATGGTTTAGTATTATCGTGTACCAAATGGGCTTCGCCAAAAGTTCATCTGCTGCGTTACGCTCTGCCTTCGTCGTTGCGACGTAGCCTATGGCTACGACTCATGCCTCAGACTTCGCAAGCCTTGCAGCTGGAGCTTTTTGCTGTGCCTTGGATTCAGGAAAAAAGCGTCTGCATTTTCCTCCTTGTTTGCTGTCGGTTTTGCAACCCAAAAACAAAAAAGCCGGGTCGCCTGTCATATCTGGTTGGATATTTCGGCGACCCGGCTGTCTGCTTGAGACCCTATGGGCTTTCCGTCCCATCCTCGCGGATGGTTTAGTATTGTCGTCTATCGGTGAAACCGTTGCTTACGTTTTTGTAAACTTTACTTTAATGAACGAATCGGTGTCAAGCCAAAAAATGTGCGCACCTATCGCAAAAGGTAAAAATGCCTGTAAAATTGCCGGCTCAGCCCACCAGTCCCTTGCCGTCGGCAACCATCAGCTCCGAGACCAGCCGGGTGAACCTGAGTGGGTCCTTGATTGGTGACCCTTCGGTCAGGAGCGCCTGGTCGAAAAGCAGCTCGCAATAGTCCGCCAGGCGCGGGTTTTCTTTGTCCTTCTCAAAAAGTTTACCCATGACGCTAACGATCGGGTGGTCCGGGTTCAGCTCCAGGACCCGTTTTGATTCCGGGATGTCCTGGTTCATCGCCTTCATGATCCGCTCCATGTTGGCGTTGATGCCGTATTCGTCGGCCACCAGGCAGCAGGAGCTGTCGGTCAGCCGGCTGGAGAACCTTACTTCTTTGACCCGGTCCTCAAGCTTGCCTTTGATGAAGTCAAGCAGTGAGCCGAACTGTTTCTTGGCTTCTTCGCGTTTCTGCTCGTGTTCCTTCTTCTCTTCTTCGGTGTCGAGTTCCAGGTCGCCGCGGTCGACGGCCTTCAGTTTCTTGCCGTCATACTCGTGGAGCGCCTGGGTAACCCACTCATCAACCGGGTCGATCAGGAACAGCACTTCGTAATCCTTCTTGCGTAACGCCTCCATGTGGGGCGAATTCTCTACTGCCTCGCGTGATGTACCGGTCTGGAAATAGATCTCCTTCTGCGTTTCCGGCATCCGCTCTACGTATTCCTTCAGGGAGACGAAGCTGCCGGGTTCGGTCTTGGAGCTTTCAAAGAGCACCAGTTCCTGGAGCTTTTCTTTGTTGGCGTAGTCGAAATGGAGACCTTCTTTTAATACCGGGCCGAACTCCTTGTAGAACTTGAGGTACTCCTCATTCTCCTTTTCCTTCATTTCGGCAAGCGTTGCCAGGGTCTTGGTGACCAGGCTCTTCTGGATCCGCTTGATCTCCACATCCTGCTGCAGGATTTCGCGGGAAACGTTGAGCGGCAGGTCGCTGGAATCGACCACCCCTTTCATGAATCGGAGCCAGTCCGGGAGCAGGTCCTCGCAATGATCGGAGATGAACACCCGCTTTACGTAAAGCTGCACCCCTTTTTTCTGGTCCTTGTAGAAAAGGTCGAATGGCCGGTGCGCAGGGATATAGAGGATGGAGCGGAACTCGCTGGTCCCTTCAGCCGAGTAATGGATGGTTTTCAGAGGTTTGTCGTAGTCGTGCGATATATGTTTGTAGAACTCCTCATACTCATCATCAGTGATCTCACTCTTTGGTCGGGTCCAAATCGCCTTCATTGAATTGAGGGTCTCTTCGGTGGTGGTCTCGATGTCGCCGCCACCCTCGATGACCTTGCCGTCAACCCCTTTGACCGGCTCCTTGCGGGTGATATCCATGCAGATCGGATACTGGACATAGTCGGAATATTTCTTGATGATCGATTTGATCTTCCATTCCTCAAGGTATTCTTTCATCTCTTCCTTGAGGTGCAGGGTGATAGCTGTGCCGCGGCTTTCCTTGGTGCAATCCTCGATGGTGTAGGAGCCATCGCCAGTCGATTCCCAGCGGCAGCCGGCAGCCGGGTCGCCTGCCTTGCGAGTAACGATCTCGACCCGGTCGGCAACCATGAACGACGAATAGAACCCAACGCCGAACTGGCCGATCAGCTCCGGGTTGTTGGCCAGGTTCTGCCCCTTGAGACTCTCCATGAACGCCTTGGTGCCGGAGCGGGCGATGGTGCCGATGTTCTCCTCAACCTCTGCCATGGACATGCCGATGCCGTTATCGAGAATGGTGAGGGTGCCGGCGGTCTTGTCGGGGACGATCTTTATTTTCCAGTCAGTATTCCCCTCCAGCAGCGATTCATTGGAGTGGGCCTCGAAGCGGACCTTGTCCACGGCATCGGATGCGTTAGAGATAAGCTCGCGAAGAAATATGTCACGGTTGGAATAGAGTGAGTGGATTACCAGGTCGAGCAGTTGTTGCACCTCGGTCTGGAACTGTTTGGTCGATTTGGACATGTGCTTTCTGGTTCCTCCTGCGTATTTTTGTATAACAGTGGACAAACATAATCATCGCTGCTGGGAATTGCAAGAGGAGATGGTATATTTATATTCTTTAGCCGAACAATATCGGTCTTTCAGGATGATTCGAGCAGGTCCTGTTAGCGCCACGGTAAAGGTAGTTGTGGAAACTCTGAATCATTTCAGCGCTTTTTTAACTATGTCCCGAGTTGGCAGGAGGTGCGATACCATTGTCGCTCTCGTGCTGATGTCGCTTCAGTTCCCTGTGCCGTATGTCTTTGGTGCCGGCCTGCAGGAAGGTGTTGCTTCTGCGAAACCGCACGAAATGGTCTGCGAAAATTCCCCGGCCCTTTTCTGGGGGATATTCGCGATTGTAGGGTTTCTTGTCACCATAATAGCATTGCTTGTCTATGTCTCGATTGTTCGCAAACGCGCAGCGCGGGCACTTGAGGAAAAGACCTTGGAACTGGAAGAGCGCGTTCAGGAGCGAACCAGTCAGCTGTTAGAAACCAACCGCATTCTCACGGAGGAGATCAATAGTCGTGCTGCGGCGCAAGAGGAGATCAGCTGGTTGAATGAGGATCTCCAGCGCCGGACCCAGGCGTTGGAAAATGCCAATAATGAGCTTGAGTCATTCAGCTATTCGGTGTCCCATGACCTTCGGGCTCCGCTCAGGCATATAGAGGGGTTTTCCCGCCTGCTGATGGAAGAGTGCGAGGGAAACCTTGATGAACATGGCAAGGAATACCTGCATCGAGTGTGCAAAGCCACCAAGCGAATGTCAATGCTCATCGACGACCTGCTGAACCTGTCAAAGGTTACCAGGGGCGGCATGAACTGCCAGTATGTCGATATAACCAAGCTGGGGAACGAGGTTGTCTCTGACCTGCGCGAGCTGCAACCGGAACGGCAGGTTGCCTTTACCATAGGAGAAGGGATGACGGCCTGGGGTGATCTTCACTTGCTGCGCATCGTCCTGGTTAACTTTTTGGGGAACGCCTGGAAATACACCAGCAAAAACGATGCGGCAGCTGTTGAGTTCGGCTGTAAGACTGAAGATGGCGAGCAGGTCTTTTTCGTCAAGGACAATGGGGTCGGTTTTGACATGACCTATGCTGACCGGCTTTTCGGAACCTTCCAGCGGTTGCACCATGCCAATGAATTCGAGGGGACTGGCATCGGTCTTGCCACGGTGCGCCGGATTATCAGCCGGCACGAAGGCCGGACCTGGGGCGAGGGTCAGCCCGGAATCGGCTCGACCTTCTATTTCACTCTTCCGCTGAAAATCGGCGCAGAACATCCCTGAAGCGGCTTGCCCGGCCGGTCTTGACACTCCCAACCCGCTGTGATACCTTAACCCGTCCGGGAGAGGCTCTCCTGGCCGATTCATTACACATTCCCCAAGCTGTCCTGCCTGTTACGGAGATCCTCATGTATTACCCCGATTTTGCCTCATTTCAGGGGCTTTCGTCTCAAGGGAACCTGATCCCGGTGTACCGGGAGATCATGGCCGACCTCGACACACCAGTGTCGGCGTTTCGCAAGATCGATGACGGTCGTTATTCCTTTCTGCTGGAGAGTATCGAGGGTGGGGAAAAATGGGCGCGCTACACCTTTCTCGGCTCAAGCCCGGAGGTAATCATCAGGACCCGCGGCACCACCGTGGAGATCATTGAAAACGGTGCGCCGGTCAGGAACCTGCAGACCGCCGATCCGCTCGGTTTTGTCCGCGATCACCTGGCAAGGTTTACTCCGGTTGAGGTCGAGGGGGTTCCCCGGTTTTTCGGCGGTGCCGTCGGCTATCTCGGCTATGACATGGTGCGCCACTTCGAGCGGCTCGAATCTGATAAGCCGTCAGTCATAGGCGCTTGGGACTCTTACTTTGTCATTACCGATACCATTCTCATCTTCGACAACATGCGGCAGAAGATCAAGGTGGTCTCCAACGTACATCTTGACGATGCAATATCTCCGGCAGAGGCCTATGCCGGGGCAGTCGCCAAGATCGACGCCATCATCGCCAAGCTCAAGGCCCCTGCAACCCAGTGTGGTTGTCGCAATAGCGCAAGCAAGGTCGAATTTGTCTCCAATGTCACCAGGGAACAGTTCGAGCAGTCAGTAACCAAGGCCAAGGAGTACGTCCGCTCCGGCGACATCATCCAGGTGGTGCTGTCGCAGCGGTTCTCCGGTGAACTGACCGTTGATCCGCTCGATATCTACCGGGTGCTGAGGACCCTCAACCCCTCTCCCTACATGTTTTTTCTCCGCCTCGAAGATACAGTTGTTGTCGGGGCCTCGCCCGAGGTCATGGTGCGCAAGGAAGGGGAGCTGGTTGAGCTGCGTCCCATAGCCGGGACCCGGCCGCGCGGCGCAACGCCGGACGAAGACCAGCAGCTGGCTGATGAACTACTGGCCGATCCCAAGGAGTGCGCCGAGCATGTCATGCTGGTGGACCTGGGCCGGAACGATCTCGGCCGGGTCTGCACAACCGGCACAGTTAAGGTTTCCGAGCTGATGGTCATTGAGCGCTATTCGCACGTGATGCATATTGTCTCCAACGTCCAGGGAGAACTGGAGGGTGGCAGGGATGCCTTTGACCTGGTGAGGGCCACCTTCCCGGCCGGGACCCTTTCCGGAGCCCCCAAGGTCAGGGCAATGGAGATCATCGATGAGCTGGAGCCGGTGAAGCGGGAGATCTACGGCGGCGCGGTTGGCTATTTCTCGTTCTCCGGCAACATGGATCTCGCCATTGCCATCCGGACCCTGGTGGTGAAGGACGGCAAGATTCACCTCCAGGCCGGTGCCGGTATTGTTGCGGATTCCGACCCGGCTGCCGAGTGGCAGGAGACGGTCAACAAGGCGATGGCAGTGATGCGGGCCATAGAAACCGCTGAGAAAGGGCTAGACTGATGCTCCTGATGATCGACAACTACGATTCCTTTACCTACAACATCGTCCAGTATTTTGGTCAACTGGGCGAAGAGGTGCAGGTATTCCGCAACGACCAGATTTCGCTGGACGAGATCGAGCGGCTGGCGCCACAACGGCTGGTGGTCTCACCCGGACCATGTTCGCCCGAGGAGGCCGGCATTTCGGTTGCCGCCATTCGCCACTTTGCTGGCAAGATCCCGATCCTGGGCGTCTGTCTGGGGCACCAGTCGATTGGCGCGGCCTTTGGCGGCACAATCGTGCGTAGCTCCACGCTGATGCACGGCAAGACCTCGCTAATCCACCACAACGGCAAAGAGCTGTTCGCAGGGCTTGCCAACCCGTTCAATGCCACCCGCTACCACTCCCTTGTGGTCGAGCGGAGCAGTTTTCCCGATTGCCTGGAGATCACCGCCTGGGTGGAAGAGGGGGAAATCATGGGGCTCAGGCATCGCGAACTGCCGCTCTGGGGGGTTCAGTTCCATCCGGAATCAATCCTGACCGAAGGTGGCATGGATATCCTGCGCAATTTCCTGGAGATGACCGCCTGATAGCAGCCATCTGAACGCTGCCGAAACAATAAAGCCGCCTCTTCCGTTACGAAGAGGCGGCTTTTTGCTAATCATCTGTCTAATAGATTAAGGTACTATCCGGGCGCTACGGCCAGGTCTTCGGCAAACTCATCGCCAATCCCGCCAAACCGCTCCTGGATGCTCTCGGCCCTGCTCAAGGCGGCGCGGATGTTGGGGAGGATGTTCCGGGCGCCGATGATCCTCGGCAGTGCCGAGGTATAGATCAGCCGTTTTGCCTGTCCCCTGCTGCCACACAGGATCAGGTGCTTGCCGGCGGCATGGAGCCTTTCGTAGAACTGCTCTATGGCGTACAGGCCGGTGGCGTCTATGGCGGTCATGTAGCGCAGCCGTAGGACCACGATCGGTCCCAAGGTATCAACGTCGGTGTCCAGCTGGTTCAGCTTCTCGGCAGCACCGAACAGGAACGGCCCCTGGATGTGAAAAATGCTGACATAGGGCGGGATGATATAGTCCTGCACGATGTGGGTTTTCCCTTGTTCCATTGCCTCGACGGTCAGCGGGGCAACCACTGTGGTCCTTGATACCTGGTAGATGTAGAGGAGCGCCGCCAGCGTCATCCCCACTTCAACGGCAATGGTTAGGTCTGCTGCGACAGTCAGCATAAAGGTGATCAGCCAGACCGTGATCTCCTTGCGCTCCAGACGGACGATGGTCTTGATCTCGCGCCATTCCCCCATGTTGTAGGCCACGATGAACAGCACCGCGGAAAGAGTGGCCAGCGGGATGAATGCGGCGAGTTTAGCGGCAAAGAGGATAATGCAGAGCAGCGTCACAGCATGGATCATCCCCGAGACCGGGGTGCGGGCGCCGGAGCGGATGTTGGTTGCAGTCCGGGCAATGGCCCCGGTCACCGGGATCCCGCCGAAGAGAGGCACCGTGAGATTGGCAATCCCTTGGGCGATCAGCTCTACATTGGAGTTATGGCGGTCGCCGCTCATGGAGTCTGCCACAACCGCTGACAGCAGACTTTCGATGGCGGCCAGCAGGGCAACCGTCACTGCCGACGGGAGTAGCGGCATGACCAGGTCCATGCGGAGCAAAGGCAACTGCATCTCCGGAAGACCGGTTGGAATCCCGCCGAATCTGCTACCGATGGTTTCCACGGGGATATTGAACATGGCTACGCAGATGGTGGAAGCGGTGAGGGCAACGATCGATCCGGGGATCCGTTTCGTGAATCTCGGAATGACGATCATTACCAGCAGCGAGGTCAGGGCAAGAACAACGGTTGTCAAATCGGTTTTGCCGATGTTGCTGAAGATCAGCACCATTCTCTCATAAAACTCGCCCGGTACCTGACCGATATTGGTAATGCCCAGGAAATCCTTGATCTGGGTCGAAGCGATCAGCACCGCGATGCCGTTGGTGAAACCGATGATGACCGGTCTAGGTATGAATTTCACGGCGTTGCCAAGCCCGGTAAGGCCTAGAAACAGCAGGATTATCCCCGCCATCATGGTGACCATGAGCAGCCCCGATAAGCCGTGTTTGGCTATGATCGAGGCAATGACCACGACAAAGGCGCCAGTCGGACCCCCGATCTGCGTCTTGGAACCGCCAAGAGCAGAGATCAGAAAACCGGCAATCACGGCGGTATATATCCCTGCCTGCGGCGTTACTCCTGACGAGATCCCGAAGGCCATTGCCAGGGGCAGGGCAACCAGGCCGACAGTAAGTCCCGAAGTGAGGTCCGCGGCAAAAACCTTATCATTGTAACCTTTCATACACTCTACTGATTTGGGGAGCCAGCGGCTCCAGTCAAGCATCTTCATCAAGCTCTTCTCCTGAGTGTTGCTGTTGCCTCATTTTCTCTTTTTCTTGGGGAGGTTGACCTCGGTGGTGCCGATCAGGGTTGGTGGCAGCCCGCTTGCGTCAAGGATCTGAGTAAGCTTGTCGAGGCCGTGGTAGATGATGGTAAGCTCCGGGAGGTTCAGAGACTCCAGGCCGTGCGTGATCTTGTTTGAGGCGACTTCCGGAGAGGTCTCGACAAGTTCCCGGCCTTCATCGGTCAGGGTAACTTCGACGACCCTTCGGTCTCCGGAGGAGCGGGTACGAGTGATCAGTCCGCGCTTTTCCAGGCGGTCGAGAATGCCGACCGTGGTTGCCGGATGCAGGTACATCATTTTAGCCAGATCAGAGACCCTCACCGGCGCTGATTCGAAGATGACCTTGATGGCCCAGACCTGGGGGCCGGTCAGCCCGGTTTCCTTTTCCACTTTCTTTGATTGTTCGTTTACTACCTGGAAGACGCGCCTGATGTTGTCCATGATCTCAGCGACCATGGACTCTGAGGTAGGTTTCGCCATAAGCTTGAGGATATCCTTGTAATTAATTTGTATAGAAATTGGTTTAGTACAAATCATTTTGACACAAATATATTTCAAGTATCAACATCTAAATTAATGAAAATCCTGATGCAGTAATCTATTATCTCTGTGCGAGTTCTTGATTTTTCGGGCCGAAACTGATAACTTCCGGCTTTCTTCGTTTGATCTGACACGATATTTTCAGGGGACGAAAATGATAAAACAGGCAATCGCCAAAGTTGTGGAAAAACGGGATCTCTCTGAAGGTGAGATGATCGAGGTGATGGACCAGATCATGTCCGGCGCGGCAACTCCAGCGCAGATCGGCGCGTTCATTACCGCCCTCAGGATGAAGGGGGAGACCATCGATGAGATCACCGGCGCCGCCAGGGTAATGCGGGAGCGGGCAACACCGATCAGGGTCGGCAAGAATGTGCTGGACATTGATCGCGACGAGATCAACATCGATCAGGAGACGATCCTGGATGTTGTCGGCACCGGCGGCGATTGTACCAACACCTTCAATGTCTCCACTACTGTCTCTTTTGTGGTATCGGCATGTGGCGTTAAAGTCGCCAAGCATGGCAACCGCTCCGTATCGTCACTATGCGGCAGTGCCGATGTCCTGGAAGCTCTTGGAGTCAATCTTGACGTGACTCCGGAAGTGGTAGAGCGTTGCATAACCGAGATTGGTATCGGTTTTCTCTTTGCTCCGGCGCTGCATGGCGCCATGAAACATGCCATCGGTCCGCGGCGTGAGATCGGCATCCGGACCATTTTCAATATACTCGGCCCACTGACCAATCCGGCAGGCGCCGATTGCCAGGTCATGGGGGTTTACAGCGACGAGCTAGTGGAAAAGCTTGCCGGGGTTCTGAAAAGGCTCGGTTGTAAGCACGGGTTTGTGGTCCATGGTGGTGATGGTATGGACGAGATCACCCTGACCACCGAGACCAAGGTTGCCGAGGTTACCCCCGACGGGATTTCCGTTACGTTAGTCAGGCCGGAAACCTTCGGCTTGCCCTCCTGCTCTATGGATGACCTCCGAGGTGGCGATGCCAAGGGGAATGCGGTGATAGTGCGCGCGGTCCTGGCTGGCGAGCATGGGCCGAAGCGGGATGTGGTGCTGCTGAACGCCGCCTATGCCCTTATGGCTGCGGGGATGGCAGAAAACCAGATGGCCGGAATTGCACTGGCCATTGACGCTATCGATTCGGGGCGCGCCCTGCGGCAGCTTGAACGGCTCGCGGCCATAACCAGTGAAGTGCGGTGATGAATGACTGATACTCCGGATATCCTGAAAAAAATAGTTGAACATAAAAAGACCGAAGTTGCTGCGGCCAAAGCGGCAATGTCTCTGACCGTACTCAAGGGGCACCTGTCGGATCGCGAGGACCAGCCGCGCGGTTTTGCCAGGGCATTGCGCGATGCCACTGCATCAGGGTGGACAGCGATCATTGCCGAGGTGAAAAAGGGTTCTCCCAGCAAGGGGTTGATCCGCGCCGATTTCGACCCGCTTGATATTGCCTCGACCTATCAGGACAATGGGGTTACCTGTATCTCGGTGTTGACCGACGAGAAGTTCTTTCTCGGCCATCTTCGCTACATTGCCCTGATCCGGGAACAGGTCGGCCTGCCGCTGCTGCGCAAGGATTTCCTGTTCGATCCGTATCAGATCTATGAGGCATATGTGGCCGGAGCCGATGCGGTCCTGCTGATCGCCGCAATGCTCGAACTTTCGCAGATGCAGGACCTGGCGGCTCTGGCCGCTGAACTGCAGCTTGACGTCTTGCTGGAAGTTCATGACGAGCGGGAACTGGAGCTGGCGCTGCAGACCGACTGCGGCCTGATCGGGATCAATAACCGTAGTCTCCATACCTTTGTCACCGATCTGGCCACTACGGAACGGCTGGCGCCGCTGGTGCCTAATGACCGGCTGGTGGTTGCCGAGAGCGGCCTGAACTGTCGCGCCGACATCGAACGGCTGCAGGCTGCCGGCGCCAAGGCGTTTTTGATCGGCGAGTCGCTGATGCGGGAAGAGGATATAGGGTTAAAACTTCAGGAACTGTTAGGGTAATTAATTTTCAATAGAGAGGTAACGCCATGGACACGAAGATCTTGCTCCCAGAAGACCGGATTCCGAAGCAGTGGTACAACATTATCCCGGATATGCCCGGCCCTCTGGCGCCGGTAATCCACCCCGGCACCCTCCAGCCGGTGACCCCGGACGACCTGCTGCCGCTGTTTCCCATAGGATTGATCGAGCAGGAGGTTTCGCCCAATCGCTGGATCGACATCCCGGACGAGGTGCGCGATATCTATCGGCTCTGGCGGCCGTCGCCGCTTTTCCGGGCGCATCGCCTGGAAAAGGCGCTCGGCACTCCGGCAAAGATCTATTACAAGTATGAAGGCGGCTCACCGGCTGGCTCCCACAAGCCAAATACCGCCATTCCCCAGGCATACTACAACAAGATCGCCGGGACCAAGCGGATTGCCTCTGAAACCGGCGCCGGCCAGTGGGGATCGTCCATTGCCCTGGCTTGCCAGATGTTCGGTCTGGAGTGCACGGTCTACATGGTCAAGGTATCATTCAATCAGAAACCGTACCGTAAGAGCATGATGCAGCTTTGGGGGGCCGAGGTGATTGCCTCCCCGTCAGACCGCACCAATGCCGGCCGCGCCATACTGGCCGAGCATCCTGACAGCAACGGCTCCCTGGGGATTGCCATCAGCGAAGCAGTGGAAGATGCCGCAACCCGCGAAGACACCAGATACGCTCTCGGCAGCGTATTGAACCATGTCTGCCTGCACCAGACCATCATCGGCCTGGAAGCCAAGGAACAGCTGGCCATTGCCGGAGATTATCCGGACGTGGTCATCGGTTGTCACGGCGGCGGCTCGAACTTTGCCGGAATCGGTTTCCCGTTCGTCGCCGACAAGGCCAACGGCAAGAACATCAGAATCGTGGCCATGGAGCCGACCAGCTGCCCGACCCTGACCAAGGGGGTTTACGAATTCGATTACGGCGACACGGCCAAGATGGCGCCGATATCAAAAATGTATACCCTTGGTCATGACTTCATGCCGCCGGGAATCCATGCCGGTGGGCTTCGCTACCACGGTGCTTCGCCGCTGGTCTCGCAGCTCGTGCATGCCGGGGTTGTTGAAGCACTGGCTGTTCCGCAGAACGCCTGTTTCGAGGCAGCAGTACTCTTTTCCAAAAGCGAGGGGATCATTCCGGCACCGGAGTCGTCACACGCCATCCGCGGCGCCATTGACGAGGCGCTCAAGGCCAAAGAAGAAGGGAAGGAGCGGGTGATCCTGTTCAATCTTTCCGGTCACGGCCACGTTGACATGACGGCGTATGACGCCTATTTCAGCGGTAAGCTGGAGGATTATGAATACCCGGAAGAGGCGATCAAGGAGTCGTTGACGCATCTTCCGAAGGTAAGTTTCTGAAACGCGGCTTTTGCGCAATCTCGTTGTTGCCCTTCATCGCGGAACAGTCAACGTACTCTAGTACGCCTCCTGTTCCGCTCTTCGGGCGCCTAGAGCTTGCATCAAAATCCACGTTTCCGGATAGTCAATACTGGTAAAGACATGGTCAAAGTCAAGATTTGCGGGATAACAAATCATGAAGACGCGCTTGCGGCAATAGACGCGGGTGCGGATAGCCTCGGCTTCGTGTTCCACGAGAAGTCGCCGCGCAATGTCTCGCCGCAAAGGGCAGCGGCAATTATTGCCAAACTGCCCCCATTTGTGCAGACGGTCGGCCTTTTTGTCGATGCTGACGTGGAGCGGGTCAACTGGGTGGCCGATTTCTGCGGGCTCGACCTGGTGCAGCTGCACGGCGATGAAGATCCGGATTACTGCCCCGAGATTCGGCGGCGGATTATCAAGGCATTTCGGGTAAAGGATGCCGCAACCCTGAAAACGCTTGCTAGGTACCAGGTGGCCGGGTATCTGCTCGATGCCTGGTCGCCGTCTGCCCATGGTGGTACCGGCACGAGCTTTGACTGGTCGCTGGCCCGGGAACTGGCCGGCAATCGACCGATCATTCTAGCGGGCGGATTGACGCCGGAAAATGTCCGGGATGCGCTGGATATTGTCCGCCCCTATGCTGTTGATGTCTCCAGTGGTGTGGAGGCTGCGCCTGGCAGGAAAGACCCGGACAAGATCCGGGCGTTTATCAGGGCAGTAAAGGGATATTAACGCAACCAGGCCTGCAAAAGCAGGCCTGGCAGTTGAACCCTGTCATTGTCAGGTTATTTCTCGGTATGATACTCGTCAAGGGCCGGCGGCATTCCGATCACATTCCTGATTTCGCTCCACTCCTTGAAATCCACGGCAGCATCATCACCCTTCATGACACTGATTACCTTGAAACAGTCCTGCTGATACTTGCTCTTTTTGACCTCGCTTGCCTTCTTGCATCTCACAGTATAGACCGACTGTACGGATTGGTGATCCCAGTCCCGCCAGTACTGCTCATCCTTGACCCCAACATACTTGTGTCCCTCAAGGGCCTTGATAACGGCCTTGGTCTCGAAAGTTCCGGCTCTCTCCACCGCATCCTTGTATTGATGAAGGATAATGTAGGCGGAAGCCCCTGAAGTGGTTGGATAGCGCTTATATTTGGCCTCGAAATTCCTGACGAATGCTATCCCTTTTGGATAATTGTTCGCCATCGGTACACTCCAGATCCAGGGGATGGTCCCGACAATTCCCTCCATTGCTTCGGGGCCTGCTCCCTGGGCCATATCATCATTGAGATTGGGGACAATGATCTGCATCTTATTCTTGAGCCCCATCTTGTGGGCCTGTTTGACCGCTATCTCCATGTCGCGGCCAAAGAGTGACAACACCAGCACCTTGGCCTTACTGTCCCTGGCCTGGGCAAGGGCCTTGCTGAAATCGGTAGCGCCGAGCGGAGTGAGAACTTCAGGGTGCTTGTCAACATCCGTGGTCGATGATACTGCTCGTATCACCGACTCGGTTGTCCAGCCCCAGGTGTAATTGGAGGTAATATAAAAGAACTTTTTCCCGGAAAAGTTCTTCTTCAGATAACTCTCCAAGGCCTTTGCCGCAAAATACGAGTCATAGCATTCCCTGAAAATGTGACGATGCCCGTACTCTCCAGTAGTTTCGGTTGAATAGGTCAATGTGCCGAAAAAAAGTTTGTTCTTCTGCAGCGCAACCTGTCCGGTCTCGATCGCCTCGGAACTGGCAGAACCGCCGAATATCATAGGGACCCCTTCCTTGTCATACAACTCCACGGCATTCGCCTTGGCAATCTTGGCGTTCGTCTTGGTATCCCTGTAAACCAACTGAACTTTTTCCCCCAGGATACCCCCGGCGGCATTGATCTCCTCAGCCGCGAGTTCAGCTGCCCTGCGCTGGTCAAGTCCTTGTTTTGCATAGGATCCTGTCTCTGGATAATTCAAGCCGATCTTTACGGTTTCCTGAGCGGCAAACGTTGTTAAAGGGGAGAATAGCAGGAATAAACAACAGATAATCAACTTGTTAAGCATAGACAATTGCATGTATTCAGTCTCCTTTTCAAAAGTTGTTTTAGTGTATCAGTAAACAAATCATTCTCAAGCAGTCGATATCGTTTGCGATAAATGGTAAGTAATTGTCAGTAACTGTATGCAAGCTCCTCAATGGATATGAGAAGTTTTCTGAAATCTTTGACTCTCGGTTGCTTTGGTCTTGTAATGTTGCTAGTATGTTGCCACCTGCGCCAGCAGATGAATTCTGACCAATATATCTTCAGAGCAGAGGAATTAGTATGTCATTACCCGATAAGAACGGTCATTTCGGAAAGTTCGGCGGACGCTACGTCCCTGAAACGCTCATGCCGGTGTTGCTGGAGTTGGAACAGGCATACCGTAACTACCGGAAAGATCCGGAGTTCAAGGCCGAGTTCGACTATTACCTGAAGCAGTACGTTGGCAGGCCGAGTCCGCTCTATTTTGCCGAAAACCTGACCCGGAAGCTTGGCGGGGCCAAGATCTACCTGAAGCGGGAAGACCTGAACCACACCGGTGCCCATAAGATCAACAACACCATCGGCCAGGGTTTGCTGGCCAAGCGGATGGGGAAGCGGCGGGTGATAGCTGAGACCGGGGCCGGGCAGCATGGGGTGGCAACCGCCACCATTGCGGCACTGTTTGGCATGGAGTGCGAGGTGTTCATGGGCGAGGAGGATATCCGGCGCCAGGCGCTGAATGTCTTCCGGATGAAACTGCTGGGGGCGAAGGTTACGCCGGTCACTGCCGGCACCGCCACTCTCAAGGACGCCATGAATGAGGCACTGAGGAACTGGGTGACCTATGTTCATGATACCTTCTACGTCATCGGCACCACCGCAGGTCCGCACCCGTATCCCGAGATGGTCAGGGACTTTCAGTCGGTGATTGGCCGCGAGGCCAAGGCGCAGTTCAAGAAGGCGGAAGGCGGCCTGCCCGATGTCCTGGTGGCGGCGGTCGGCGGCGGCAGCAACGCCATGGGACTGTTCTACCCGTTTCTGAACGACAAGGATGTGAGAATGGTCGGGGTTGAGGCTGCTGGCTTCGGCATTCCCACCGGCAAGCATGCCGCACCGCTCTGCGCCGGGCGGGTCGGCGTTCTCCACGGCAACATGACCTATCTCTTGCAGGACAGCCATGGCCAGATTGCCCATGCCCACTCGATTTCCGCCGGGCTTGACTATCCGGGGGTCGGGCCGGAGCACGCCTGGCTCAAGGACACCGGCCGGGCAGAATATGTGTCGGTCACCGACGATGAGGCGTTGGCAGGTTTCAAGCTCCTCACCGAGACCGAGGGGATACTGCCGGCGCTTGAATCGTCCCACGCAATTGCCCATCTGGTAAGGCTTGCGCCGCAGCTGGCCAAGGATAAAACAATCATTGCCTGTCTCTCTGGAAGGGGTGACAAGGATATTCATACAGTGGCCGAGGCAATGGGCGTAGTTTTACATGGTTAGCGTGATGATAATTGTCTAACTAGTTGAAATGAGGTAGTAAAATAAATAAAACGTTTGACATGTAACGATAACTAAAGTATAACGTTGCAGCCTGTCAGAAATGCAGGCAAAGAGAAAGGCTCCGGAGGAATAGGGGCCTTTTGGCGTTTCTGAAGTTATATGTTGGGTAACTGCTTTATATTACAAGGGGAAAGGGGGATTTTAGCCGGAATAGGAACAGCGCAACAGAGGGCCCGAGGGGCCGTCCGGCAAAGCCGATAACACTGACCAAATCTTACTTATGAACAGAAAAACACTTTATGGATGCTTCACAGTATTTGCGGGGATTCTGATGGTTGTCGGAGTCTCCTCGTGTAACCGTGCGAACCTGGTGCAGCAGGCCCCACAACCGGTGGCCGCCGTTGATACGGAACTGGACCTGGAGATTCGCAGAGTAATGGAAAAAGGGAATTCGCTTGAGGAGCGGAAGGCCCAGATTCCTGCGATAGCAGCGGCATTTGCCCGCCGGACCGACCCGGAGCGGGCGCGGTGGCTGGCAGCGCTCTGTTATTTAAAAACGCTGGGGACCAAGTTTTCGCCCATTGACATTGCCGAGATAGCCTTGGTGGAGACAGGCGGTCACGGTCTTTCGGGCAGAGCGGTTTCCCACAAAGGGGCACTGGGCGTTTGGCAACTGATGCCTCATCGTGCAGCAAGCCATGGCTACTCTCCGGAAGAGATGCTGAACGACGAGAAGTGCGCCGAGGCTGCAGTGAGGGAGCTGGCGAGCAAGCTGGCAATGGCCAACGGCAATCTGGTTCGGGCAAAGAAGCTTTACTGCGGAGTCGGTCCACAGGCCGACGCCTACGAGGTCAAGCGCCGCCAGATTCGCAAGGAGATCCTGGCTGATATCACCAAGGCCGCTCCGCAACGTGCCGAGCTTCGTTACCGGATCGAGAGGCCATCATAACTTTATAAGCTGGGAATATGCAGTTTTTTGATATTTTACGTTGTCCCATGACAAATGCCCTCCAGAAACCTTTTTCCGGAGGGCATTTTTGCGTTTTAGGGGAAGAAGTCAGCGGATCAGGTATGCTATTGCTAGGTTTCGATAATTGCCGCGATAGGCCGCCGGCAGGATTCCCAGTCTTGTTGTTGCCGGCAAGCCGAGAATTGCTGATGCGACATCGTTGTTCATGGTGCCGTCGTTCACCCAGTCGAGGGAATCGTAGATCAGCTTGCGCGTATAGGCACTGTTGTGAGCAAAAGCTCCGGAATCGCCTTTTAACGCCTCAAAGTTGAACGAAGCTCCCATCGTGTCGGCACCGGTTGCGCCTCCGTATGCAGATGCCCATTTGGTGGTGTAGGTGTAGCTCTTCACGGTGCTGTCGGGATTGAAGGTTTCTCCGGAGATAATTTTGGTCCCAATGGTAGGTCTGACCTTCTGCAATTCATAGAGAGCGGTAAGTGCGGCCAGATATCCGGTTTTCTTTTCCTGAAGGGTCTCCGGTGACCAGGCAGTGACACCGACATGGCATTTAATGCAGGCAGTTCCGGTTATCTGGGTGATTACTCCTTCACTGTCGATTGTGACCGGCAGAAACAGGTGGCTTTCACTGCTGCTCATGTGACAGGTTATGCACGGTCCACTGGAACCGGTTCCCTGAAAATTGCCGAGACCAATATTGTCGTGCTGGAATGTCACCGGCTGGGTATAGCTGCGTCCCAGATGGGTGTATTCGTAGCCTGTGGCTTGGAATAGTGAGCCACCTGCTACGAAATCATGGGCGTTAATCCGCGCGACGTTATCGAAGTTCAGCCCAGCGGCGGCAGCATCTTTGATGAGTTGGCCGATTGCTCTTCCGGAGTGGCAGACAACGCAGAGATTGGACGTCCCGGCATCAGGAAAAATAAACGGGTTGTTATTGATCCTGACGCTCGGGAAGAGGGTGGTTGCAGCAGCTGCCCTGCTGGAAGGGGCTGCGGAATAGTTATAGTAGACTCGTATCCCTCCGCCGTTAAAGGATACCTGTCTGACTTTAAAGCTATATGCGTTGCCGTTGCCGTCGTCATGGCAGGCAGGGCAGGCTAGTGTCTGTTTCGATCGGTCGCCCGCCGTAAGCTCAGCTGCTCCCCATGGTGACACATTTGTTAATCCCGAGGTAACATAGTTTATATAGCCTGTCGCGGTATGACACCTGACGCAACTGCTCTGGAAAGTGGTCTCTATCGGTTGCGTCGTGCCTCTGGACTTGAAGTCATATCTGTTCCAGGGTGTTGCCAGACTGTCGCCCTTGCCGCTTGCTGCCCACTGTTCGTTATAGGTAAAGTATTTGGACGGATTATGCGGGTCATGGCAGGACCGGCATTTCCCCTTGAACTGGGTGCTGACGAAAGCCGCCGTCACATTGCTGAAATGGGCACGACCAACGGTGGGGTCGATGAATGTCGGACGAGTATGGCATTTGTCGCATTTCAGGGCCCGGTCCGGGTTATGCTGCACCAGCGGGCCGCTGGCCGGGATTCCACTGCCATGACAGGTATTGCAGCTGTTAGGGTGCCCGGCCTCCGGTTCGTGGCAATCGCCGCAACTGGCACCGCGACCCGAAAAGTTGGCACTGCTTGCGGTGTTATGGGATGAGAGTTGCCAGGCATCGGTTATTCGCTCGTTGGTGACAGAGGAAACCGCTGTGGACTCATGGCAGTTAATGCAGTCTTGAGATGCCTCAAGGGTGGAAACTGGCGAAATATTGGGAGCTGAGTTGCTGCCGCAGCCGGAGATAATGAGAGTAAAGAGGAAAAGAATGCCTAATCCCCTGATGTTGTGAACTGCCATGCATTCTCCTTGTTGGTGCAGCGTGAGCTTAAATGCGATGATCGTGCAAGAAAGGTATCGGCCCTGACTTTTCATTACTTAAGTTTATGCTAACATGTACCATGACTTGATTTTGGGGGCTGTCAAGATACGAGCACATTTTACTGCCGATTCTGGAAAATGCAAAAAAAATGGCTCTCTCTCAAAGGTTGCATTAAAACTTTTCCGAGTTGCTCCGATACGGGTAGTTACTGCAGGTAGAAAATTATTCTGTTCGGGGTATGCTCAATGCGTAGCAGTATCGCGTCACTGGTGCTGATAGTTCTTGGTTTTGCTGTTGGGGCAATTGCTGCTGCCGCGCCGGATATCATGACCTTTCCGGCAACAGTAGGTGATGTTATTTTTAACCATAAAAAGCATGTTGATGGCGGCATAAACTGCAAAACCTGCCATGCCTACAAAGGTGGCAAGATCAAGGGGCTTGGCAAGGAATGGGCCCACAAGGTATGCCGGGGATGTCACGAGGCTATCATGATGGGGCCGACTAAATGCACTGGCTGCCATGCGTAGTATGGTGCGGATTTGTTGTCGACTGTGCTGGATTAAGGTGTTCATTTAGATTGCAGCTGAGAGATTGCTCTTCAGAGGGGGATATATGCCGGGTATGAGGAAAATGACGCTGGTAATGGCGATTCTGCTGTTATGCGGGGGGTATGTCGGGACTGCCTATGCAATCCCTGCCTTTAGCCGCCAGCACAAGGTGGAATGCACCACCTGTCACACTATATATCCTGAACTTAATGAATATGGCGAGGCCTTTCTGAAGAACAGCTATGTTTACACCCATACCAAGCTGCAGGTTGAAAAACCGGCAGCACCGGTAATTCTTGGCGGCGGAGGGGATCCGGCACTTCTGGAGAAACTTAAGGCACAGGCCCCTGAATCTGCTGCATCCAAAGTAGCCGGCCCTGCTGCGACAAAAAATGAAGGGCTCTGGCTGGCCGCGATTCCGGAGCAGCTCCCCCTTTCTGTAACGGCAACGCTGAATGCCAGTTACAACAAGAATGCGCCGAACAACGGCGAATACGACCTTTCTACCCGGGCAGTCGCCCTGCAGGCGGGGGGCAATTTCCGCGAAAAGTTCGGGTTCTTTGCCAAATACACCCTGTACAGCGAAGGGGTCTATAACCCTACCGTCGGCAATGCCCTGGCGAGTAATGCCAATGTCCCGAAAAACAACGGCTCTGAGCTGAATGAGCTGTTCCTTACCTGGCGGCAGCCGATGGATCTTCCCGTTAACCTCAAATTCGGCAGATTCAGACCAAAACTGAGCCTGTGGAAGTCCTCCAACAAGATTGCCGTTGCTTCTTTCGCCACCCATTCCTACACCGTCGGCAAATCTCCGTTCACCATTGATTCCCCACAGGATGGCGTGGAGCTCAACGCGGTTGTTGCCAAGCGGTTGTTCATGGCTGCCGGGGTTGTGGACCGCAACGGCCAGAAGAATAAGGAAGGCTATGGTCATCTGTCATACAAGATCGGGGGGGCGGATTTCCTTGGCAATGAGCCGATGATCGATCTGGATAGTGACAGCATCTGGGATTATCTGTCGATCATGATTGCAACGTATGGCTATTCAGGGCGTAACGCCAATATCGTTGCCGGTGTCGGCCAGAATTACAACGATTACTACCGGCTGGGGGTAGATCTGGAGATTCTGTACCAGAAGCTACGCCTGCGAGCCAGCGGTGTCAAAGGCAGAGACAATAACCCTGATTTCAGTACCATTAAGGGCTATATCAATTCCCTTGCAGTTTCCGCAGAGGCGGAATATATGTTTGACACCAACATTATCGCTGCGATGAGATACGAGTACCTGTTCGACCAGACCTATACCGGCGAAAGGCATGTCTATTCGCCGTATCTGGCGTACTCGCCGTTACAGAATATCAGGCTTGTTCTTGAATATCGCTATGAAGACTATGTGACACCGACCATAACCGACAACAAGATTGCCAATGTCGGCTTATCATTTAGTTTCTGATAAAACGGAGGAAGAAATGAAGTCAATGAAGATTGTCTGGGCGTTTCTGCTGGTGCTGCTGATGGCATTCCCATGTCATGCGGCTCTGAAGACGATAGGAAAGAGCGACAAGCTTACCTTCGATCCTACTAATTTTCCGCCTCAGATGAAATCCGATTGGCAGATTATGAAGGTCAAGTGCGTAAAGTGTCATACCATGGAGCGTACCGTGGTCTCGATAACTACCGGCGTTGCGCCGATATCGGGGCAGCCGTTCGACAGGGGCGCCACCAGGGCTTATGGTGTAAAAATGATGCGCAAACCAGACTCGAACATGAACAAGCAGGAGGTCAAGGCTTGTGTTGATCTAATGAATTGGATGCTGGAAGAGTCGGCAAAACAGTGACCTACTCTCTGATTTTACCAAGGGATTTAATCTATGTTAAATAATATTAAGCTCGGCAAAAGGCTGATCGGCTCATTCCTGATCATGGCTCTGATTGTCGGCATTACCGGTATTTTCGGCGCAATCAGCATGAAGGGGATTGGAGACAAGATTCAGGACATGCTCCAGAATCTGGCCAGTCAGCAGAAACTGGTGTTGCTCATGGGGGTTACCCAGAAGGAGTGCCGGGTTTTCCTGCTGCAGGCGTCATTCGTTCATAACGATACTGCCCGGTTTGAGGAATACTCCGAAGACTACCGGATGAAACGGGATCTGTTTAAAAGCCAGTGCGATGTAATTCTCAAGGGGAACAAGAAACTCGGCATCAAGCCCGCCCCTGCCGGCGGCATTATCGTACAACGGACCAACGAGGCGTTGAAAAGCTGGCAACAGTTCGAGGCAGTGGCCGAAGAGATAATCGCCTTGAAAGGGCGGCTCCTGGCGTCATCCGCTCCTGATGTCCTTTCCAATGAAAAACTGCACTCATTGGTTGAGACCAGCCTGAAAGACACCAGCGACAAATCCAAAGAAAGCGTGGACGACCTGATGGTTGCGGTCGGCACCCTGATAACCCAGGCAAACAACGACATTAACAGGATCCAGCGCATTGCTCCGTTCATGTTTTTACTGGCGATTGTTGTGGCGGTATGCGTGGCAATCCTCTTGGGAGTGCTGATCACCAAGTACATCTTAAGTCGGATCAAGAAGATGGGGTTTGCTCTTGACCGCAGTTCTGAAGGAGACCTCTCGGTACGGGTCGCGATCGATTCCGGCGATGAGCTGGGTAAGCTGAGCAGCGACTTTAATACCATGGTGGAGCGTCTTTGTGAAATGGTGTTGAACATCAACCGTTCGACCATAGAGTTGAATAGTATTTCAAACAAGATAACCGATGCCTCGCGGCAGGTTTCCAATGCGGCGCGAGTCCAGGCAAACGGGGTCCGCGAGACTTCAAGCGCCGTGATAGAAATCAGCTCTTCAGTCAAGAGTGTTGGCGAGAACGTGGACCGGCTCTCGGGATCGGCATCGGAGAGTTCTTCATCGATTCTTGAGATGGCTGCCAGTATTGAAGAAGTTGCCCTGAATGTGGAGACTCTGGCAATGTCGGTGGAAGAGGTCAGCTCGTCAATCGTGCAGATGACGGCATCGATCAAGCAGATCGGCAGCAGCGTGTCCAAATTGATGGATGCCTCGACAACAACCGCCTGTTCCATTGCCGAGATGGACAGCTCAATAAAGCAGGTCGAGCAGAACGCCCTGGATACCGTTGTTATCTCCAACGAAGTGCGGACCGATGCCGAGTCGGGCAAGAGTTCGGTAGATGCGACCATCCTGGGGATTAACGAGATCCGGCGGGCCTCCCGGATCACCTCGGATGCCATTGAGTCTCTCTATTCTAAAGCAGAAGATATCGGCAAGATCCTGCTGGTGATCGATGAGGTTGCCGAGCAGACCAACCTGCTGGCGTTGAATGCCGCCATTATTGCTGCCCAGGCAGGCTCATACGGTAAAGGTTTTGCCGTGGTGGCGGATGAAATCAAAGAGCTTTCCGAAAGGACCAGCAGCTCAACCCGGGAGATATCCCAGGTTATCAAGGGGGTTCAGGACGAGACCCGCCGCGCCGTTGATTCCATTGAACTTGCTGAAAAGAGTATCCATCAGGGCGAGATCCTTTCCCAGAATTCCGGGGAGGCGCTGAATAAGATCGTTATCGGTGTCCAGAAATCGACGGAACGGATGGAAGAGATCGCCAGAGCCACCGTGGAGCAGTCAAAAGGAAGCCAGATGATCCGCGATGCCATGGAGCAGGTCTCGGAAATGGTCACCCAGATCGCCAAGGCCACTTCAGAACAGGGCAAAGGGAGCGACATGATCATGTCCGCCGTTGAGAAGATGAAAGGTCTGACCAATGAGGTCAGGCGCTCCACCAGGGAACAGGCCAAAGTCGGCAACTTCATTGCCCAGGCTACCGAGAACATTACCGGCATGATCCAGCAGATCAAGCAGTCCACTGATGAGCAGCGCCGCGGCAGCGAGCAGATCGTCCACGCGGTCAAGGACATCCAGCAGTCTACCCAGATTACCATGGACGCGACCCGGGTGCTTGAGGATGCGGTGACCGGGCTTGCCGATCAGACGGAAGTCTTTCAGCAGGAGATGAGCAACTACAAGGTTTGATTGCCTCGCTGGGCCATTGCTGCTATACTCCTCACCCCGGGTCTCTCATGTCCGGGGTTTTTTAATGCAAAATCGGGGGCTGATTCATGTCGAGAATTCCTGAAACATTCAAGCGGCTGCAGCTGGAGGGGAAGAAGGCGCTGGTCACCTTTATTACTGCCGGTGACCCTGATCTTGAAACCACCGGACAGCTGATTCCATTGCTGGAAAACGCCGGAGCCGACATTATCGAGCTTGGCGTCCCATTTTCCGACCCGATGGCTGACGGTCCGACCATCCAGCTGTCTTCGGAGAGGGCGCTTGCTAGCGGGACAACGCTGGCAGGGATTCTGGAACTCGTGCAGAAGGTACGGCTCAAGACCCAGATTCCGCTAGTGTTGATGGGGTATTACAATCCGATACTCCAGTATGGATTGGAGCGGTTTGTTGCTGATGCGGCCAGGGCGGGTGTAGACGGGGTGCTGCTGGTCGATCTGCCGCCGGAAGAGGCGGGTGTGTTTAGAAAGCTTGCCGATGCCGCCGGGATAACCACCATATTCCTGCTGACCCCCACCTCTGACGAGGCACGGATGAAACGGGTTTTCTCTCTGGGAAGCGGGTTCCTTTACTATGTTTCGGTCACCGGGGTGACCGGGGCCAGACAACAGGTAGAAGTTTCGGTTGCCGACCGCGTATCGGCTATCAGGCAGCGCACAAAATTGCCTGTGGTTGTCGGGTTTGGTGTATCAACACCGGAGCAAGCGGGCCAACTCGCAGCGATCGCAGATGGCGTCGTGGTCGGGAGCGCTCTGGTCAAGCTTTTCGAGCGGCATAAGGGTGCGGAACTTGAGAAAATACTTGGCGAAAGTGTCGCTGCCCTGAAAAAGGGGATGAACTGACAGCTGGTCAGGCTTTTCTTGACTCTGTAGCCAAATTCTGCTAACAACCGCTTTTATTCATACTGAAAAAATTGAGTTCGCCTTAAATAGGAGATATTTCATGGCATGGTTCCGAAAAGCGAAAGGTCCGGCTTCTCCGGCTGATGAAAAAAAGGTAAAGGTTCCCGAGGGGCTCTGGACCAAGTGCTCGAACTGCGGCGAGGTAATCATCTCGAAAGAGATTGAGAATAACCTCAACGTCTGTCCCAAATGTTCCTTCCATTTCCGGATCAGCGCCCGCAAAAGACTGGAAATTCTCCTCGATGACGGGAGTTTTACCGAGCATGATAGCGGCATGGTTTCGGTGGACTTTCTGGAATTCAAGGATTCCAAGAGCTATCAGGACCGGATCGATGTTGCCGTGGCCAAGGGTGGTTCAAAGGACGCTGTCATCTGCGGCGAAGGGAAAATCGAAGGGATACCGGTCGATATCTCGGTCTTTGACTTTTCGTTCATGGGTGGCAGCATGG
This sequence comes from Geoanaerobacter pelophilus, assembly GCF_018476885.1. Lineage (NCBI taxonomy): Bacteria > Pseudomonadati > Thermodesulfobacteriota > Desulfuromonadia > Geobacterales > Geobacteraceae > Geoanaerobacter > Geoanaerobacter pelophilus. The sequence goes on along the minus strand of NZ_JAHCVJ010000001.1, from coordinate 558,983 downwards.
GGAGCGTTGTTGGCGAGAAGATCACCCGTTCCATTGAGCGGGGCATAAATAACCATACTCCGGTAATTGTCATCTCTGCCTCTGGTGGGGCGAGGATGCAGGAGAGCATTCTTTCTCTGATGCAGATGGCAAAGACCTCTGCCGCACTTGCCAAGCTCAAGGCCAAAGGGCTGCCATTCCTGTCGATCCTTACCGATCCGACAACCGGCGGGGTCACCGCCAGCTTTGCCATGCTCGGCGATATCAACATCGCTGAGCCGAAAGCGCTGGTCGGTTTTGCCGGACCCAGGGTAATCGAGCAGACCATTCGCCAGAAACTGCCGGAAGGATTCCAGCGCGCCGAGTACCTTCTTGACCATGGCATGGTGGATATTATTGTCGAGCGCAAGGATATGCGCAAGACAGTTGCCAATCTCCTGTCGATGCTCTATCGTTCTGCTGCTTAGTCTACGGCAATCCTCCGGGGGGATTCCCCCGGAGGATTGTTCCATAAGTCACGCTTCTCCCTCCAAATTCCTCGACTTTCACGCCTTGTTTCCCTATAATCGCGCCTGTCATGACTTATCAGGAGACTCTCGACCAAATCTACGGGCTGGCGCGTTTCGGCATCAAGCCAGGGCTTGAACGCATATCTGCACTGCTTTCAGCCTTGGGCAATCCGCACAAAGGGATCAGGACGGTCTCTATTGCCGGGACCAACGGCAAAGGTTCAACCGCGGCATTTCTCTCAGCCATCCTTTCGTCTGCAGGGCACAGGGTCGGCCTTTTCATTTCTCCCCATCTCATCAGTTTTACCGAACGAATCCAGGTCAATGGTTCGGAGATCTCCGAAGACGACGTCGTGAGGCTGGCCGGGATGGTACAGGCTGCCGCGCCACCTCAGACAACGTTTTTTGAAATAGTCACCGCCATGGCGCTGCTCTATTTCGCCGAGCAGGGGGTTGACCTTGCTGTCCTGGAGACCGGCATGGGAGGGCGTTTCGATTCAACGAACATTACCAATCCCCTGGTGTCGATCATAACGCCGATAAGCCTTGATCATTGCGAATATCTCGGCAGCAGCATTGCCGCCATTGCCCGGGAAAAGGCAGGCATTATTCGTCCCGGCCGGCCGGTGGTCAGCGCCGGTCAGGAGCCGGCCGCCATGATGGTCATCGAGCAGCAGGCAGCAGCAGAATCCAGCCCGCTTTATGTTGCCGGGCGGGAATTTACTGCCATGTGGCGCGACAAGCTCCTTGATTACTGGGGAATCAACGGCAGTATTACTGCCCTGGAGCCGTCCCTCCTGGGTAGGCATCAGGCAGAGAACGCTTCTTGTGCTCTCTGCGCTGCCGAACTGCTTACCGGGCATGGGTTTGTCACTGATACCGATGCCATGCGGCACGGGGTTTCACATGCCGCCTGGCCTGGTCGGATGGAGCTGTTCCAAGGAACTCCTGCTATTATCCTTGATGGCGCCCACAATCCCGGCGGCAGCCGGGTCCTTACCGAAGCGCTTGCCGATTTTCCCGGCAAACGGATTGTCATGGTAATCGGGGTGATGAAGGACAAGGACGTTGCCGCCATTATTGAACCGCTGCTCCCGTTGGTCTCTGTTGTTGTTACTGTTGCTCCGAAATTGGACCGGGCGATGCCTGCAGATGAGCTTGCCGCAATTATTAATGGTATGGGGATCACATGCCATGTCGCCGGAGAGGTCAGTGATGGTTTGAAGGTAGCTGTAGCGAATGCCGCAACGGACGATCTGGTGCTGGTCTGCGGTTCGCTATTTACAGTCGGCGAGGCCAGGGCGTCTCTTCTGGGCAGGTCCTGCGAACTGGTGCGGGGATGAGAGACGTCGTAAGGGTTGTTCCGTCAATCATCGGAGCGCTGGTTATCGCCGTGCTGACCGGCACGGCATCAGCCGAATCGAACGGGCTGGTTAAAATTACCGCTGATTCCATAGTCCAGGAGCGTTCCGGTGAAACCTTGAATGCCTCGGGGGATGTTACGGTCAAATGGCAGGATTACACCCTGTTTGCCGACCGGGTGGAGTATGTTGACCAGGGGAAAGCAGCAACAGCTTCAGGCAAGGTCAAACTGCTGAGGAACGATGATACCTTGACCGCGGATAGCCTGAAGATTGGCCTTGATTCCAGGCGAGGGGTAGCGACCAACAGCACTCTCAGGACCACCGAGGGGAATCTCAGGGTAAAGGGGGCGTTGATAGAAAAGGTTGGCGATGACCAGTACCGGATGGAAAAGGGGTCCTTTACCACCTGTGATGCTGATCCGCCCTCATGGAAATTCAGCGCCGACGATCTCGATCTTACCATGGAGGGGGTTGCCACCGGGAGCAATGTCGTGTTTTCGGTAGCAGATATTCCGGTATTTTATACGCCCTATGTGCTGTTCCCGGTAAAGCGCGAGCGCCAGACCGGGTTTCTTTTTCCCCGGCTCGGCAGTTCCACCAAGAAAGGGTTTTTTGCTGACATCCCTTTTTACTGGGTACTGTCCACCAGCGCCGAGGTCCTGTTCGATCTGGACATCCAGCTGAAGCGAGGGGTCGGCACCGGCGTACAGGGTGCGTGGCTGGGGAAGAACGACAGCCATGGCGATATTAACGCCTATACGATCTACGACACGACACTATCCCGGGAACGTGCCAATGTGGGGGCCGGCATCAAGGAGGTCATCACCACTGACAGCGATTTCAATGTTGATCTCAACCTTGCCACCGACCGTTCGTTTTTCCGCGATTTTTCCGAAGCCAGTGGTGACTACAACCGACAGGCCCTCGATTCGTCGATATCTTTAACCAAGCGGTGGCATAACTGGTATCTTGCCGGAGAGACACGCATTGTCAACGATCTCGACAGCACCGAGAACCAGCGGACCCTGCAGCGGCTGCCGGAGTTGACTTTGGCCGGTATTGGGCAACGGCTGGGCACGCTCCCTTTGTATGCAGGGATCGACAGCCGCTTTACCAATTTCTACCGCAGGGAAGGGGTCACAGGCCAAAGGTTCACGGTGCAGCCTCTGGTCTCTTATTATGCCGATCTGTCCGAAGGGTTATCGTTGTCAGGCTGGGGAGGGTACCAGCAGCGGCTTTATCAGGCAACAGGCGGCCAAGGCGAAGGCGCAAGGGAGACCGGGCTTGCCGTGGCAGGCGCCAGAGGATCGGCAAGCTTTTCCGGGCTGTTCGATGTCCCGGGCACGAATCTGAAAAGGATCAGGCATACCATCACGCCGGCCCTGGACTACTCATTCATTCAGGAAAAAGGCCAGGGTGATCTGCCGTTTTTCGACTACGATGACCGGGTTGTCGGCCAGAACCTGGTTTCCTGGTCGCTCAGCAATTCCGTCACCGGTCGTTTCGAGACTTTGGCCGGAGCCGAGTACTCGGAACTCTTCAACTTCAGGCTCAGCCAGGGATACCAGTTGAGTGGGGGACGCCGCGACCTGCTTGATCCTGCCGATGAACAGCGCCGCTTCACCGATATCAGGCTCGAAGCGGTTGCCCGTCCCCTTAAGATGCTTGCCATAGAAACCGACAGCCGTTTCTCCACGTACCATGCCGAGGTTACCGGCTCTGCGATTTCGGCAGCCCTGAACGACGGTAAGGGAAACGAAGCGGGGATTGGTTACCGGAGGATTGCCGGGGCGCTTGATTACCTTGAGGGAAAGCTGTCGGTAAATCTTTTCACCCCCTTTGTCTTTCAGTACACCGGTCGCTATTCCTTTGACCGCCGGGATTTCCTGGAAAAGTTTTTCGCCCTGGAGTACCGTCATCAGTGCTGGAGCATCACCGCTTCCTACCGTGACCGGCCTGACAACCGCGAATTCCTGGTAAACTTCTCTCTTGCGGGAATTGGCGGGCTTGGTAAAGTTAAGGTGTTTTAAAAGTCAGCTGCAGCGCGCTTAGTGGAATGAATTATTGATTGAGAGAGGTAATGACCATGCCGGAGCAGTTTTCAGCAAAATCGGTTCTCGTGACCGGAGGGGCCGGGTTTATCGGTTCCAATTTCATCCACTCGTTCATGGCCCGCAATCCGGGGTGCCGGGTGGTAAACCTGGATATCCTGACCTATGCCGGCAACCTGGAGAACCTGAAAGGGGTTGAAGGGAACCCGGACTATCGCTTTGTCCGCGGCGACATCGGCGACGCCGCCCTGGTGAGCAGCTTGCTGGCTGAAGCGCAGATCGACTCTGTAGTGCATTTTGCCGCAGAGTCCCATGTGGACCGCTCCATTACCGGACCGGAGATCTTCGTGCGCACCAATGTTCTGGGAACCCAGGTGCTGCTGGAAGAGTCGCGCAAGCATTGGCAGGCAGGGGTTGTGCCGCAGTTCCGCTTTCTGCAAGTATCTACGGACGAGGTTTACGGCAGCCTGGGAGATACGGGGTTCTTTACCGAAGAGACGCCGCTGGCCGCCAATTCACCGTATTCCGCAAGCAAGGCCGGTGCCGATCTTCTGGTGAGGGCTTATCACGAGACCTTTGGCATGCCGACGCTTAACACCCGCTGCTCCAACAACTATGGCCCGTACCATTTCCCGGAGAAGCTGATTCCGCTGATGATCCGCAATATCATCAATCGCCAGCCGTTGCCGGTTTACGGCGATGGGTTGAATATCCGCGACTGGCTCCATGTCAAGGACCATTCGGTAGCCATCGAGACGGTGCTCAAGGGAGGGCAGAGCGGCGGGGTCTACAACATCGGTGGCAACAACGAGTGGAAGAATATCGACATCGTCAACCTGGTCTGTGACCTGCTGGACAGCAGGCTTGGGAGGCAGAATGGCGAGAACCGGGGACTGATAACCTTTGTCAAGGACCGGCCCGGCCATGACAGACGCTACGCCATAGACGCCTCGAAGATGCGGCAGGAACTGGGCTGGGAGCCGTCATACACCTTCGAGTCAGGCATTGCCGAGACTATCGACTGGTATCTGGCCAACCAGGAGTGGGTGGAGCAGGTCACTTCCGGCGCCTACCGGGAGTATTACGCAAAGCAGTATGGTGAGAGATAGGGGAGATACAATGATTTTAGTTGTCGGCGCTAACGGCATGCTCGGCCATGATCTGATGCAGGAGCTTAACGGCGCGGTGCAGGGGGTTGACCTGCCTGATATTGATATCACCTCTTTTGAGTCGGTCCTGGAGGTTGTTGAGCGCACTAAGCCGCGGATTGTCGTCAATGCCGCAGCCTATACCGATGTGGACGGCTGTGAGAGCAACTCGGAGCTGGCAATGCAGGTAAACGGCGAAGGGGTGGCGTTCCTTGCCATGGCAAGCAGGACTGTCGGCGCCAAGCTGGTGCAGGTCAGCACTGATTACGTTTTTGACGGCGGCAAGGGATCGCCATACCTGGAAGACGACGCTCCGGGCCCGCTGTCGGTGTACGGCGAATCCAAGCTGGCCGGAGAGATGAACGCCAAGTTCAACCCTGACCACTTGATTGTCCGCACCCAGTGGCTTTATGGGGTTCATGGAAAAAACTTTGTCGAGACCATGCTGCGCTTGGCAGGAGAGAAGAATGAACTGGCCGTGGTTGTTGACCAGATCGGCTCCCCCACCTGGACCGTAGACCTGGCCCGGGCTATAAGGGAACTGGTCGAGCATGACTGCACCGGGATCTACCATGCGGCCAACAGCGGTTTCTGCTCCTGGAATGATTTTGCCGGGGCAATCTTCGAGGAGTCCGGGCTTAGCATCCGCTTGAATCCGCTCACCACTGAGCAATTGAATCGTCCGGCCCGGCGGCCGCTGTATTCGACACTTGATTGCAGCAAGCTTGCGGCAGACGCGGGTTTTGTGCCGCAGCCTTGGCGGGAGGCGTTGAAGCAATATCTTAAGTTGAGGAAGGGATGACTGATATGGAGCGTGGCGAGCGTCCTTGGGGGACTTATACCGTCCTTGAAGAGAACAAAAGCTATAAGATCAAACGGATAGAGGTATTACCCGGCAAGCGGCTTTCTTTGCAGAAGCACCACCACCGGAGCGAGCACTGGATAGTGGTTTCCGGCACGGCAAAAGTGACCTGCGGCGAGAATGAATTCATGGTCAACATCAATGAATCTACCTTTATTCCGATCGGGGAAAACCATCGCCTGGAAAACCCGGGGATGATCCCTCTGGTGATCATTGAGGTGCAAAGCGGCGAGTATCTGGGTGAAGACGATATCGTCCGTTTCCAGGATGATTTCAACCGGTGCGAGGCCGAAGGGTCTGAGTAGGAGCGGTGCTGCGGGAGGTCTCTTCTCGGCCCGGTAAGGGGAACTATGGAAGAAAATGGCACCATTGATTACTCTCAGCATTATCAGGTAGGAATGAGGGTAGGGATCGATATCCCCCTGGCAAGCGGCAATATTTTCCGTGAGTGGGGGATCATTATCGAGATGGAGCATGATTATATCCAGCTCCGTCTCTCCCGCGACATCCTGCCGCAAGAGATGAAGATCGAGGTCGGGACCATTTTTCTCCTGGTCACCGGCAAGGAAGGGTCCGGTCTTTGCTGCCGTGGCATTGTGGTTGCGGAAGCCAGCCGCCGGGTAGTTCCTCTCAGGCTGATCAGCGAGGTGCTGATCTATGAGCGCCGCAATTTCTTCCGCATAGCGACTTATCTGCCGATGGCCTGGCATTCATGCCGGTCCATGACGGGTCGTGATATCCGTGAGCAGTGGGACGATGCCCGGCTTTTCCGGGCCTGGCACTGGAGTGAAATCAACGAAGCCGTGCCGATGATGAAGCCGCTCTCCCAGGATCAGTTATCCCGTTTCCAGTCGATGCGCGAAACCTTCAAGGTCAAGCTCCAGCCTGTTGCTGCCAATATCAGCGGTAACGGCATACGTCTCAAGCTTCCCCAGCTTTTCTATCCCGGAGACCGGATTGCGATGCAGTTCTTTATTCCGTTCTCCAAGCCGAATATCCTGGAAGTTGTCGGCGAAGTGGTTTGGACCGCACCGGTGCTGAGCAGCTCTTCGGTGGAGCCGTTTTACTACACTGCCATGCAGTATTACTTTATCGATGAACGTGATCGTGAAAGCATTATCAGGTTCATTTCCCTGGAACAGCTCCAGCAGATCCAGCAGTTGACCGGTAGCCAAAACCGGCCCCTGTTACAGGACGAACCGCTAACCCCGCAAGAGCTGGCCAGGTTACGCCTTAGGAAGATCGGCGTTGCCCTGGTGGTGCTGGCTGTAATCGCAGCACTAGCGGCTTGGCTGATCCCGGTTTATAGGGATTACTATACCGGCAAGAGTGAGCGCAATATTATCGATCAGACATTTGAAAAAGGGATCAAACAGTATCGACAGGGGAAGGGCGCCGATGGAAATTAGCACTGCATCTACGGCAGAGTCAGCCTCACAGCGGCATTCTGAAGAATCTAACGTTTTTCAAAAACCGATTTCCAATGTGCTGAAGGTTCTGCTGGATGCCATACCCGACCCGGCCATGATCATGGATAGCGACCGCCGGGTCATCATGGTGAATGCCAAGCTGATGGCTGTCTTCGGGCTTACCCCTGAAAAGGTGCTTGGTCAGCGGCCGGGCGAGGTTCTCGGTTGCCTGTTCTCCGGTGAAAGCCCGCTTGGTTGCGGTGCCGGGGCACACTGCTCGGTATGCGGCTCATTGCAGTCGGTGCTCCTCTGCCAGGAGACCAAAGGCCAGTCTGTCCAGGAATGCCAGGTCCTGCTGGGGGATGCCGAAGAGAGCCATCTGGATGTTGAGGTGACGGCGACCTATGCAGTCATCGATAATATGCCGGTAACGCTGCTGGTGCTGCGGGACATCAGCGCCGAAAAGCGGCGTAGCGTTCTGGAACGGCTCTTTTTCCACGATGTCCTGAACACGGTCGGAGGTATTCATGGAGTTGCCGAACTTCTCAACGGAGCGATCCAAGGGCTCTCCCCCGAACAGGAGCAGGAATATCGCCGCTGGATGCTGGAGCTTTCCAAGAAGCTTATCGAAGAGGTGTTGCATCAAAGAAGGCTTATGGAGGCAGAGCGCGGCGAATTCAAACCGGAACTGGGGATTGTCGAGGTAAGTGAGCTGGTTGCCCAAGTCCAGGCCCTTTATGCGAATCACGAAGTTGCGGAAGGGCGTACGTTGCAGTTGGGAGAGGTGTGCCACGGCATGCTGATCACCGACCAGCAGATCCTGCGGCGCATCCTCGGCAACCTGGTGAAAAATGCCCTTGAATCAACGCCTGCTGGCGGGGTGGTAACCCTCTCCTGCTCTGATACCGACGATGAGGTGATCTTTTCAGTCAATAACCCCGGAGTCATCCCCCGCGACGTACAGTTGCAGCTGTTCCGGCGTTCCTTCAGCACCAAAGAAGGGAGCGGCCGCGGCATGGGGACCTACAGCGTCAAGCTGTTCGGCGAGCGGTACCTCAAGGGGAAAATCACTTTTTCGAGCGTGGCAGAGGAAGGGACCACCTTTACCTTTACCCTCCCCAAGACCGGTATCGAAGGCACTGTCGTTCTCAGTCAGGAAATGCATTCAGCTTAGTTTCAGACTGGTTCCACTACACTTCAGGAGATAGACATGTACGCAGTAATCCTTGCCGGAGGCTCCGGCACCCGCTTCTGGCCACTGTCCCGCAAGCGGACTCCCAAGCAGTTGATGTCGGTATTCGGCGGCAGGTCCATGCTGCAGAGGACGATTGACCGGGTGTTGCCGCTGAAGCCGAAACGGATCCTCGTGATTACCAATGCGGAACAGGCAGCTGCAACAGCAGAGCAGCTTGCCTACGTCAAGGGGGTGCCGCTCGATATCATTGCCGAGCCGGTGGGGCGTAATACCGCCCCGGCCATAGGGCTGGCCGCTGCCGTGATCGCCCGCCACGACTCGCAGGGGGTGATGGTGGTACTGCCTGCCGATCATTTTATCGCAGATGAAGAGCGTTTTCGGGCAACGCTGCTGGCGGCACGGGAACCGGCCTTCAACGGCTATCTGGTAACGCTGGGGATAACCCCGGACAGGCCGGAGACCGGTTACGGTTATATCGAGGCGGACAAGGCCTATCGGGGTGCCGGTCCCTATCCGGTAAAGCGGTTTGTGGAAAAGCCCAACCTGGAGAAGGCGCTGGAATACCTGGAAGCCGGTAGTTTTTACTGGAACAGCGGCATGTTTCTCTGGCGGGCCGATACCATTCTGGAAGAGATGTCAAGCCACATGCCCGAACTGTACCGGGAGCTGGACGGCCTCGATTCCGGCAGCGATATCTGGGAGATTGCCGATCTCAAGCCCCAGATCGAGGCCATATATGGCCGGATTGCTAGTGAGTCTATCGATTACGGCATCATGGAAAAATCCGAAAAGGTGGAAGTCCTGCCGGCCGAGTTTGGCTGGAGCGACGTGGGTAGCTGGAGCGCCATGCCGGCACTGCTTGAGGCAGACACGAACGGTAACGTGGCAATGAACGACACCCGCTTGATCGCCATCGATGCCAAAGGTTGCCTGGTGAACGGCAGCGGCAAGCTGGTGGCGCTGGTCGGGGTGAGTGATCTGGCAGTGGTCAACACCGATGACGCGCTGCTGGTCTGCCCGCTCGACCGCGCCCAGGATGTGAAGAAGGTGGTCGAGGAACTGGAGCGCCAGGGGAAGAAGGAGTTGCTCTGAGCGTCATGCACGGTTGGACTGGAAACATACTCAATGTTGATCTGACCTCAGGCCGGATCTGGCGCTCGAAGATCCCCGAGCACTTTCTACACGAGTATCTCGGCGGGCGGGGGCTCGGCGTCAGGCTGATGCGCGGCGCTTACCGGCTCGACCCGTTCGATCCCGAGATGCCGTTGATCTTCGCCGTGGGGCCGCTCTGCGGCACTCCAGCGCCCACTGCGGCGCGGCTGGCGGTGGTGTCGCGCTCGCCCCTGACCGGGACCATCTACGACTGCTCGGCCGGCGGGCGTTTTGCCTGGCGACTGAAAGCAGCAGGAGTCGATGTTCTACGGATTATCGGTCGCAGCGCTGCTCCAGTGGTGCTATCGATAAAGGGAGAGAATGCCGAACTGCTTCCAGCTGCCGAGCTCTGGGGGAAGCGGGTGAAAGAGACCGTTGCGCTGCTTGCCGAGCACGGCAGCGTGGCTGCCATTGGTCCGGCAGGCGAGAACGGCGTGCTTTACGCCAATATCATGATGGGCGAGGGGAACTCGGTCGGCCGCGGCGGCCTCGGCGCCGTGATGGGGGCCAAGGGGCTTAAGGCGGTAACTGTGAATGGCGACGCCAAGCTTGTCATCGCTGATCCCGACCGGTTCGACCATGCCAGGGCGGACGTGATGCGGCTCTTCCGGGCTTCCCCGGTGATTTTCGGCGAACTGGGGATTGCCGAGTTCGGCACCCCGGCCCTGGTCGACCTGATGCGGCAGCGGCGGATGGCCCCCACCGAGAACTTCCGCAAGACCGTGTTTGCCGCTTCGGAAAACTATTCCGGCCCGGCGATCAAGCGTGATTTCCAGGCAAAGAAGGATGGCTGCTACGGCTGCCCGATCCAGTGCAAGAAGAGCACTCCGAAGGGGGAACACCTACCGGAGTACGAGACGGTTTCGCACTTCGGCGGCTTGAACGGGATTGCCGATCTCTCTGCCATTGTCAAAGCCAATACCCTGTGTAATGAACTCGGCATGGACACCATCACCGTTGCGGCCACCATCTCGGCCTGGGGCGAGGCCCATGGGCGTTTCCCTGTTGCCGAAGAACTTTCCGGGCTGCTGGAAGATGCGGCGTTCCGGCGGGGCGACGGCGAGGCCCTGGCGTTAGGTTCCAGGCGCCTGGCGGAAGAGCTTGGGCGTCCCGAGCTCTCCATGAGCGTCAAGTCGCTGGAACTCCCGGCGTATGATCCGCGCGGCGCCTACGGCATGGCCCTGGCCTACTGCACCAGCAACCGCGGCGGCTGTCACCTGCGCGCCTACCCGATCTCCCACGAGATCCTCAGAAAGCCGGTGCCGACCGACCGCTTCTCCTTCTCGGGCAAGGCACGGATCATCAAGATCGCCGAGGACACCAATGCCGCGGTTGACTCGCTGGTTGCCTGCAAGTTCTCCTTCTTCGGCGCGACCCTGGAGGAATATGCCGAGCTGCTCAGTGCAACCACAGGGGTGGAGTATACCCCGCAGTCGCTGAAAGAGATCGGTGACCGGATCTGCCTGACCGAGCGCTTCTATAACTGCGCAAACGGCTTTACCATAAGCGATGACCTGTTGCCGGAAAGGTTCTTTAGCGAGGCCGGTTCCAGCGGCGAAGGGATCGAGGTCCCAGCGATCGACCGCAGCCGGTTTGACGAGGAGCTGCAAAAGTATTATCGAATCCGGGGGCTGACCTCACAAGGGACTTTTGAAGATTCGCACTGGCTGGAGCGTCAGCCATGATCGATCAGATCGCCAAATATAAGGCCAAGCTGTTGGCCGACCGCTCGGCACAGCCGGAGAGAATCGCCTTTAGCGCCAAGGACGATGTGGTCATTTCGGACGGGGAACACTCCCTGGCGGTGCTTGCTGAGAGCATCCTGGCCAGACTCAACTGTCTTGCCCTGGTGGTTGCTGCGCCGTCGCTGCCGTTTGCCGATTATCTCGTGGCCCGCGCCCCGCTTGCTGACACTGCCATTATCCCGCGCGACACCGAGACCCGGACCTTTCTCCACGATATCCCGTTCATTCGCGCCTCGGAACTGGGGGAGGGGGACCCTGCCGAGCGTATCGCCACGATCCTGGGCAGCAGGAAAGGCGTCATCGTCGAAGGGGTCGGCATCATTGCCAACGGCGCCCTGACCGTGGAACAGGCGTTCATTAACTGGTCATCGGTGTTTCACTCGACTTTTGTCAAATATCTCGAAGACCTCCTTACCGCGGGCTTTCTGCTCCCCGGCGAGGCCGAGGCGTTCCGGGAGTTCCGCACGAACTGGCTGAAGCCGCTTACTGCCGAGGGGCTGACGTTCCGCGACGGGCCGCTGACTGACCATGCAACGATTCTCGACGAAATGGCGCGGGTCGGGAGGTACACGGTAGAGCGGGGGTTGGTGGACTCCTTCTTCGGCAATATCTCCTGCCGCAATAACGACATGATCTACATCTCTCAGACCGCCTCCAGCCTGGACGAACTGGCAGGGTGCATTGATCCGGTGCCGTTCGGAAATTCATCCACTACCGGCATTACCGCCTCCAGCGAGCTTGCCGCCCATCGCCGGGTCTATGAGACCGGCGATGCCCTGACCATTCTCCATGGCCATCCGAAATTCGGCGTGGTGATGAGCATGGTCTGCGAAGAGCAGCATTGCGCCGTGACCGACTGCTGGCGGGACTGTGATAAGGTCCGGATCATGGGCGGAACACCGGTGGTTGCCGGCGAGATCGGTGCCGGGGGGCTGGCGAAGCGGGTGCCGCCGGTGATCGGCGGGCCGGGCCGGGCGTTGGTTTACGGGCACGGGGTCTTTACCATTGGCAGGCGGGATTTTGCCGAGGCGTTTCGCGCCCTGGTCGAGGTTGAAAACTGGTGCCGGAACGAGTATTTCCGGCGGCTGGATGCACGATTGTGAATTGGCTATTGGCAACAGAAAAGCCCCGGTTCCTTATGGGAAACCGGGGCTTTTTTATGGGTAATCGGGGCTACTTCCCTTTGCCGGTAAGTTTTACCAGCGCCTCCATGTACTTCTCGCCGGTCTTCCGGTAGACTTCCTCCGGCAGATCTGGCGCCGGGGCGGTTTTGTCCCAATCGAGCGTCTCCAGGTAGTCGCGCAGATACTGCTTGTCGAATGAGGGTTGGGCGCCGCCTGGCTTGTAGCCGTCCTTGGGCCAGAAGCGACTGGAATCCGGGGTCATGCATTCGTCGATGATGATCAATTCCCCGTTGTAAATGCCATACTCGAACTTGGTATCGGCAATGATGATCCCTTTGCTGTCAGCGATATCCCGAGCTTTGCTGTAGATCTTGAGGGTGACGTCGCGGACCTTTTCAGCCAGTTCTCTGCCGCACATCTCGACCATCTGCTCGAAGGTGATGTTTTCGTCGTGGGTACCGAGTTCCGCCTTGGTGGAAGGGGTGAAGATCGGCTCCGGTAGCTTGGATGACTCCAACAGCCCTTCCGGGAGTTTGATGCCACATACCGAGCCGGTTGCCTTGTAATCTTTCCACCCCGAACCGGACAAGTAGCCGCGCACAATGCATTCGGCAGGGAGCGGCTTGGCTTTTTTAACCAGCATGGAGCGGCCTTCCAGCTGATCAGCGTATTTCTGGCATTCAGCCGGGAAATCTTTCACGTCGGTGGAGATGATATGGTTGGGGATGATATCCTCCATCTGATGGAACCAGAAAGCTGATATCTGGGTGAGGACATATCCTTTATCCGGTATCCCCTCGTTCATGATGACGTCAAAGGCGGAGATCCGATCGGAGGTTACGATAAGCAGCGTATCGCCCATGTCGTAGATGTCCCGGACCTTGCCGCGACCGGCAAGCTTGAGATCAGGAAATTCGGTCTGCAGGATTGGTTTGCTCATATCAAGACTCCTGTATTGTATTGTAAAAGTCGCTGCCGTTACTCAGCCAGCAGTGCTGCGTTGATCTCGATCTTTGCCTTGGCCTTCAGCTCTTTGACCCAGGCGGCAAGCGCTTCCTGCTGCTTTTTGGGGAGGAGTTCCTTCTTCAGTTCCTCCTTGGTTTGCTCGAAGGCTTTCGTGTCGGCGGCAATACGGGTTTTAAGCTTAACGGCATACCAGCGGTCGTTGATCTTGAATGGTGTCTTTGCTGCCGGGGCCTGGCTGGTCAGATTGAAAGCAGCCTCCATGATTTCCGGAGAGCCGCCGATCTTGGGAATGATCGGCGCTTTTTCGGAAAAGGCGAATGCGCCTGTTTCCTGGACCTTTGCTGGTGCGGTGTTCTTGGCAAAAGCGGCAAGCGCCTCTTCGGCCTTTTTCTTGGCCAGCTCCTGGGCCTTATCAATGGCGGCGCGAGCTTCAACCTGGGACTTTATCTCTGCCAGGGGCGGCACTGTTGCCGGTTTACGCTCCTTGAGCTTGACGATGTAGATACCTTTCTTGGTTTCGATTGGTCCACCAAGTTCGCCCTGCTTGGTCATGAACGAGCGCTTGATCAGGTCGGCCTCGCCGGCCAGTTGTGCCGGAGGATCAATAGCAGTAAACAGTGGGGTCTCGCTTACCGGTACGCCAAGGCTTTTTGCTGCAGCGGTAAGATCTGCTCCCTTGATGCTCTTATTAAGGGCATCGGCAGTTGTTTCATATGCCTGCTTTGCCGCCTTTGCCTTGATCGCGTCTGCCTTGGCCTGCTCTTTTACTTCAGCAAAAGGGAGGATGCCCCCTTTGCCCTGGTAGCGGTCGATATTGCGCTGGTAAAAGGTCTGGATCTCTTCATCGGTGGCCGTAACCTTGGCAATGAACTTGGCCGGATCTACCATTGCATAGGAAATACTGATCTGTTCCTGGGTTTTGAACTGGTCCTGGTGGGACTGGAGATAGGCGGTCAGCTCCTGTTCGCTCAGCTTCACTTCGCCGCGAACTTCAGCCGGGGAGAAAGAGACGAACTGCAGGTCGACTTTGTCGTTTCTCTTCTTGAATGCTGCCAAAGCCTCGTCGTCGCTAACCTGGGCCTTATCGGATATCTTCTGCCGGGCCTTCTTGATCATCAACTCCTCTTCCTGGCTGTCTTCAAATTCCTGGGGCGTCATGCGATTGGACTTGAGCGTCTGCTGGTAAATATTGAAGTCAAAGGCCCCGTCCTTCTGGAAGGCCGGGACAGCGGCAACAGCAGCGACGATCTCGTCTTTGCTAACCTTGATCCCCATTTTCTTTGCTTCTTGGCTGACCAGAAGGGCATCCACCAGGTTATCAAGGGCAGCCTTTTTCAGCCCCAGCTGTTTTTCCTGCTCAGCTGGGATCGATTTTCCGTAGAGCTGCTCGTAGATCCCTCTCAGGCGATAATATGAGCGCTGGTACTGCTCGATGGAGATTTTCCCGCCGTTGACCTTGGCTGCATAGCTCTTCGGGCCGCCACCTGAGCCGCCTTCACCCCAGACCAGGAACATGGTTCCGACAAAAGAGGCGACAATGATGACAAAGACCACCTTGATTACAACTGATTCTTTGTATTTACGCATTATACCAAGCATCTCGGGTGTGACTCCTTATCGGTGTTAGATAGATTTAATGCCGCTTTGCAATGGCTGTGCATAGTAATACAAAAGGTGGTCAAAAGCAACAGCAACTATGGCTTTTACAGACAGACCAGCAGCGGTTGCGCTCGATTAAATGGCAAACGCTATTGACGGCTGCGGTGGAGATTGCGTACTATCCATGGCAATGCTTACAGTTTAATGAGGGGAATATGGAAAGTCCGAAGTTTCTCTATCTGCAAACATTCGGTTGTCAGATGAATGTGAGCGATTCAGAGAAAATAGCATCACTGCTTGCCGGGGTAGGGTATCAGTTGACGGAGGAATCGACTGCTGCAGACCTGATTATCCTGAACACCTGTACCGTACGGGCAAAGGCCGAGGAAAAAGTATACCGGCAGCTGGAGAATCTGCGACCGCTTAAGAGAAAGAAACCATCCCTGCTGTTTGGTGTCGGGGGCTGTGTCGCTCAGCAGGAAGGTGAACGTCTCCTGGAAAAGGTGCCCTATCTTGATCTGGTTTTCGGCACTCATAACCTGCACCGCATTCCCCAGATCGTGCTTGCGGCAGAAGAGGGGCGGCGCCTTTCGGAAACAGACTTCATCGACAATGAAACCAGGTTGGGGTTGTTTCCCAGCGATGACCAGCCGGGAGGGGTCACCCGGTTTGTGACGGTCATGCAAGGGTGCGACAATTACTGCTCGTACTGCATTGTGCCATATGTCAGGGGGCGCGAGATCAGTCGCCGCTCAGCGGATATCATTGCCGAGATCAGTCAGATGGCTGCCAATGGAGTGAAGGAAATCACCCTGCTTGGGCAGAATGTCAATTCTTATGGGCTGAACGACCCCGATCAGCCCGATTTTGCTGGGCTGCTCCGGATGGTGTCTGACATCGTCGGCATTGAGCGCATACGGTTTACTACTTCCCATCCCAAGGATATAACCAGGCCGTTGATCGACTGCTTTGCCCAGTTACCCAAGCTGTGCGGCCATATCCACCTCCCGGCCCAGGCTGGCAGTAGTGCTGTGCTGGCCAGGATGAACCGGGGGTATACCAGGCAGGATTATCTGGACAAGGTGGCGGCGCTGAGGGCTGCCAGGCCGGATATCGCCATAACCTCCGATATTATCGTGGGGTTCCCCGGTGAGAGCGAAGCCGATTTTGCCGAAACTCTGTCCCTGGTTGAGGAGACCAGATACACCGATATCTTTTCCTTTATTTACTCGAAGAGGCCTGGCACTGCTGCGGCAGAGTTCGATGGCGACTTGCCGTATGACCTCAAGCTGGAGCGGTTGGACCGTCTGGCCGAGGTCCAGAAGAAGATTACCCGCGAGTTTAACAAGGCCCAGGTCGGCTCGGTTCAGAAGGTTCTTGTTGAACGGGCAAGCAGACGCCCTGGCCAGATCTTCGGCAGAAGCAGCTACAATCAGATTGTGAATTTCGACGGCGATATTTCGCTGGTCGGCAGCCTGGCAGATGTCGAAATCATAGAAGGATATCAGAACTCGCTACTGGGACGGCTTGTCACTGGGCACTGACCGGGACACATTGCTGTCGGAGGCTTTTCATTTATGTATGTTGAGATGACGGTTTACGGATTCACCATAGATAGCGTTTCGCAACGGCCGGTAGTGCTGCTCAAAGATACCGAGGGGGCAAATACCGTCCCCCTTTGGATCAGCCTCAAAGATGGAGTGTCCATAGCTGCTGATCTGCTCTGTCGCGATCTTGCCAATAAGGAAGGCCGGTCGGATTTTCTCGACTCTCTGCTGAAAAAGCTCGAATTGTCGCTGTCTCGCGTCATTGTAGACATGGATGATGGTGGTGACATTGTTGCCCATGTCTGTCTGTCTGCTTCTGGCAATGAGGAGGTTGTTGCTGTGGGGCTCGCTGAGGCATTGAACGTGGTACTGAGCCGGAAACTTCCTCTCATGGTCTCTTCACGCTTGATTGACTGGGCAACCCGTTATGCCCTCAATGACGAGGTGGTGCTAAGCGAAAATAATGAACGCAGGTATGCCGACTTTCTGGAGAACCTCGACCCCTCGCAGATGAACAAGCTGCCGATCTGAAATTACAGAAAAGAGGTATTGAATATGCGCAATGAATCTTTTGAATTTCTTTCAAAGCTGGTAGCAGCGCCAAGCCCATCGGGTTACGAACAGCCGGCACAGCGGGTATTCCGTTCGTACGTTGAGAAATCTGCCATTGTGACAACTGACGTCATGGGCAATGTCTATGGGATGATCGAAGGGACTGGAAAGGATCGGCCGCGGGTGATGCTGGTTGGCCACTCCGATGAAATCGGTCTGCAGATTCGCTATATCGATGACAACGGCTTTATCTATTTCGGGGCCATCGGTGGTGTTGACGCCCACCTTACCCCTGGCCAGAGGGTTATAGTGCATGCGGGGAAGGGTGACGTGACGGGAGTAATCGGTCGCAAACCGATTCACCTGATGGAGCCGAAGGATCGCGATACTGTGACCAAGCTTGACAGCCAGTATATCGACATCGGGGCTGCGACCAGGCAAGAAGCCGAAAAGCTGGTACGGGTTGGTGACCCGATAACCTTTGCCGCTGGGATCGAGCGGCTTCAGGGTGACCGGGTGACCTCCCGCGGTTTTGACGACAAGGCCGGCAGTTTTGTGGTTGCCGAGGTGCTGCGCCAGGTTGCTGCCGCCAAAAAGAAACTGTCCGTTGATCTGTACGGAGTATCGTCAGTACAGGAGGAGGTTGGACTGCGCGGCGGCACCACCAGCAGTTACACGGTAAACCCTGATATCGGCATCTGTGTCGAGGTTGACTTTGCCACAGATCAGCCCGATGTGGAAAAAAAGCATAATGGTGATGTCAAAATCGGCAAGGGGCCGATCCTCCCCCGTGGCGCCAACATCAACCCGGTGTTGTTCGATCTGCTTGCTTCGACTGCTGAGGAGCAGAAAATCCCGGTTCAATTTACCGGCATTCCCCGCGCAACCGGCACCGACGCCAATGTCATGCAGATCTCCCGGGGCGGGGTTGCTACGGCACTGGTCAAGATTCCGCTTCGCTACATGCACACACCGGTTGAGGTGCTGTCGCTGTCGGACCTGGATAACGCCGTAAAGCTGATCGTTGCGGTGCTGTCGAAAATCAAGGATAAATCTCTTTTTATTCCGAGATAATGGCGGAGACTTTATGGGAATTTTATAACCCCTTTCTCCTTGACTTGCAGTAATTCCTGTACTAATTTCTTCTGTTAATCATCTTGCGGGGTGGGATATTCAGCCATTGGCCTATTCCGCCCCGTTCGTGTATCGTTAACCCATGGATAAAGGAGCCTCCCATGCTGGACGAGACTATTCTTGAAGGACTTACCTTTGACGACGTACTGCTTGTCCCTGCACACTCCCAGGTGTTGCCGCGCGATGTTGAACTGTCAACCCGACTGACAAAGAACATTTCCCTTAATATCCCGCTGGTAAGTGCGGCAATGGATACCGTAACCGAGGCTCGCACTGCCATAACCATGGCCAGGGAGGGGGGGATCGGCTTTATCCATAAGAATCTCTCGATTGCCGATCAGGCCATGGAGGTGGACAAGGTCAAGAAGAGCGAGTCCGGCATGATCGTAGACCCAATCACTATGCGGCCTAACCAGAGGATAGGCGAGGCTTTGGATATGATGGCCAAGTACCGGATATCCGGGGTTCCGATCACCAAGCCGAACGGTAAACTGGTCGGAATTCTCACCAACAGGGATCTTCGTTTTGAAACCGACATGAATCTGTTGATCTCCGAAAGGATGACCAAACGGAATCTGGTGACAGTATCGGTCGGGACTACGCTGGAAGAAGCCAAGGAGCATCTCAAGCATACGCGGGTGGAGAAGCTGCTTGTTGTCGATAATGAGCGCAACCTGAAAGGGCTCATCACCATTAAGGATATCGAGAAGGTCCGGAAGTACCCCAATGCCTGCAAGGACAGCCTGGGCCGTCTGCGGGTCGGTGCCGCGGTTGGCCCTACGGCGGACATGGATGCCAGGATTGATGCACTGGTCAAGGCCGGAGTGGATGTTGTTGTGGTTGATACGGCGCATGGCCATTCGCAGGGCGTTATTGATGCGGTCCGCGATGCAAAGTTGAACTTCCCCGGTATTGAGCTGATTGCCGGCAACATCGCTACTGCCGAGGCTGCAGAGGCGCTGATCAAAGCCGGGGTCGATGCGATCAAGGTTGGCATCGGACCCGGTTCGATCTGCACCACCAGGGTTGTCGCCGGGATCGGTGTCCCCCAGATAACCGCCATCAGCAACTGTGCAAAGGTCGCCCGCAAATACGGCATTTCCATTATTGCCGACGGCGGCATAAAGTATTCGGGAGATCTGACCAAGGCCATTGCCGCAGGAGCCGATGTGGTGATGATCGGCTCACTTTTCGCCGGGACTGAAGAGTCGCCTGGCGACACGGTTCTCTATCAGGGTCGAACCTACAAGAGCTACCGGGGCATGGGGTCTATCGGTGCGATGAAGGAAGGGAGCAAGGACCGTTACTTCCAGGGTGATGTGGAGAGCGAGGTCAAGCTTGTTCCTGAGGGGATCGAAGGGATGGTTCCGTTGCGTGGACCGTTGTCGATCAATATCCATCAGTTGATAGGCGGGCTCAAGGCAGGGATGGGGTACACCGGGTGCACCAATATCAGGAACCTGCAGCAGAAGGCCCGTTTTATTAGGATTACCGGCGCCGGGCTCAAAGAGTCGCATGTGCACGATGTAACGATTACCAAAGAGGCGCCAAATTATCGTGTAGGCGGCAACTGATGACTGACATCCATAGTGAAAAAATCCTGATTCTAGATTTTGGCTCCCAGTATACCCAGTTGATTGCCCGTCGGGTGCGTGAGGCCCATGTTTACTGCGAACTTCATCCGTTTGATATGGATATTGCTGCCATTCGAACTTTTGCTCCGAATGGGATCATCCTGTCCGGAGGTCCAAAGTCGGTATATGAAGAGGGTGCCCCGTCTGTTGCGGAAGAGCTGTTTGAGCTTGGCGTACCGGTACTGGGGATATGTTACGGCATGCAGTTGATGAGTCGTCACTTCGGCGGTGAGGTGATTCCAGCTGGCAAGCGGGAGTTCGGCCACGCGGACCTCCTGGCCGGTGGGACTCCGGGTCCTCTTTTCGACGGTTTTTTCGTGGAAGGAAAAAGTCCGGTCTGGATGAGTCATGGTGACCACGTCAGCAAGGTACCGTCCGGTTTTGAGGTGGTTGCCTTAACGGCGAATGCCCCGGTTTGCGCCATTCAGAATATTGCCCGAAATCACTACGGCGTACAGTTTCACCCTGAAGTTAACCACACCCCTCGCGGTGAGCTGTTGATCGATACCTTTGTTCGCAAGGTGTGCGGATGTGCCGGCAAGTGGACACCTGGGCAGATTATCGATGACGCGATAGCGCGTATTCGTCAGCAGGTCGGAACTGATCGCGTTATCCTGGGACTGTCCGGAGGGGTTGACTCATCGGTCGCCGCAGCTCTGATTCACCGGGCCATTGGCGATCAGCTTACCTGTGTCTTTGTTGATAACGGACTGTTGCGTCTTGCTGAAGGCGATCAGGTAATGGCAACCTTTGCCCAGAACCTTGGGGTAAAGGTGATCCGGGTGGATGCTGAGGAGCGATTCCTTTCGGCATTGGCTGGAGAGGCTGATCCTGAAAAGAAACGCAAAATAATCGGCAATCTTTTTGTCGACATCTTTGAAGAGGAGTCAAACCGGATCGTTGATGCCAAATGGCTCGCGCAAGGGACCATCTATCCAGATGTTATCGAATCTGCCGGTGCTAAAACCGGCAAGGCCCATAACATCAAGAGTCATCATAATGTCGGCGGACTGCCGGATTACATGAAGCTGCAACTGCTCGAACCGCTTCGCGAGCTTTTCAAGGATGAGGTTAGGGCCATCGGCGAGGAGCTTGGTTTGCCGCATCAAATGGTCTGGCGGCATCCCTTCCCAGGGCCTGGGCTTGGAGTGAGAATTCTTGGCGAGGTCAGGAAAGAGTTTGCCGACATTCTACGCCGGGCAGATGCCATTTATATTGAAGAGCTTTACGCTGCAGGGCATTACGACAAGATCAGTCAGGCTTTTGCGGTATTCCTTCCGGTCAAGAGCGTCGGTGTTATGGGTGACGGCCGTACCTATGAGTATGTTATCGCCTTGCGGGCGGTTGAGACCAAGGATTTCATGACTGCCGGCTGGTATCCCCTTCCTTATGAAGATATGGCCCGCATCAGCAGCCGGATTATCAATGAGGTAAAGGGTGTAAACCGGGTAGTTTACGATATTTCTTCCAAACCACCAGCAACTATCGAATGGGAATGATTGATAGAAAAAATCTATTAAATCACTTTTTTACTAAAGTTTTTTCAAGTGGTGCCGATATTTATTATAATTTAGCACTGCGGAGGTGAGATGGAATGAGGATTGAGCCAACCAGTCAACAGATAAACCCTGCATTCATCCGCGATGAATCGGTAAATCAGGTTCAACAACAGCAACAGTCGAATAAACAGTCAGAGCAGTCAAGCCGAGCCGGCAAGTCGGATAAACTGTCCATCTCTCAGACTGCCAACAGTATCAATGCAGCTGCCTCAGAGGTGAAATCGGCTGAACAGTTCAGGGCTGACAAGGTTGCGCAGATCAAGGCCCAGCTTGAATCAAATTCTTACGATCCTGGCAGCCGGAATGTTGCAGAAAAAATGATTACTCAGATTGGAGCTTTTCTGAAAGGCGCATCAGCCTAACACCAAGCATCATAATGTTTCCGAAAGAGCCCGCGATGAGCGGGCTCTTCTTTTTGGCATATGAGCGATTCAAAACTATTGACAACAGACGTCGTTGTACGATAAAAATACCACCTCACGCGGGAGTAACTCAGTGGTAGAGTGTCAGCTTCCCAAGCTGAAGGTCGTGGGTTCGAATCCCATTTCCCGCTCCAATAAAATCAAGGGGTTAGACGTCAGGTCTAACCCCTTTTTTATGCCTATCTTGCCCCTTGCATCCGTTTTTGCATCCGTTTGTTTCTGAGACAATAAGAAATAGTCTGCGACGTTTTGAACGTTGAAGAATCAGGCATACGTTATTCTTTACGTGTAACCTACTTGTATTATTAGACTTAGTGGTGAAACCGACATCAGTAAAAGTAAATTATTGATAAAAACGGCGGGAACGATGGGATGATTGCTGAAAATAATTCTGCCTCCTACTTTACACTTTCGAACACTTTGCATCCGTTTATGCATCTGCTTTCTGGATAACATATTGAGTTAATTGATTAATAGCGCATTATTCGGGGCTCTGTTGTTGCGGACAGCGCGGATAATGATGCAAGTCTCGCAGTGAGCACCGAATAAAAAAGTGGGTGAACCCGTAAGTTCACCCACTTTTCTATTTAAGCTCGATAGATTTTTATGCTGGATCGTGATGACTGTGCATCAGGAAGCCGTTGTTTGCTACGTTGAGAGATTGTTCGGGATAAGCAATTTCTTGTCATCCGCCGGATCATCAAAGGCATGGCATTCCTCCATCTGTAATCTGGCTGTGCCATAGTCTTCAAAGGAAACATTGAAGACGAACTCCCGCGCAAATGACATGACACTTATGAATGACTCCGGTTGCAGGTGATTGGTCAATCGTTTAAGCGAGGCAACATATTCATTCCTGAACACCGAGGGGATGATAATCCGTGTTTCGTCTGCAGCTACCAGCTCAGAATTCATCATGGCCCGTGCTGTTCGTCCGTTTCCGTCGTCAAAGGGGTGTACCTCTGCAACGAGGAACATTATCAGAAGAGCACGGGCAAACGGGTGCTCAAGTGACTTGTACATTCCAAAGCCTTGCATAAGGGTGCCTTGAACCAGATCGGGATCAACGAAACGGGTTGCACCGGCAAAGTTTGTTTCCTTTTTGAATTGCCCTGGTCTCTTGTCGGGTCGCCCGACCATGATGTCGGTGTGCCTGGCACGCAGAAGTGCAATCATCTCTTCCGCTGTCCCTGGTGTCTGTCGCATGTTATCCAGGCTGCTTACCACTCGATACGTGCCAAGGATATCGTGTCCGTCAGCAGGCCGTATTGTTGGGATGACTCCCGAATCCACGATTTCCTTGGCCTCGTCTACTTGGAACCGGGTCCCTTCGATGTAATTGGAAAAATATGAATCAAAGAAGGCAACAGTGTAAAATGACGGTCCAGAACCGCTACTCGTTGGACAGTATTTATACGGATTAGACGCCAGGACGGACCAGAGCGCTTCCACATGCTCCAGTGCATGCGGATCATATGGGGCGCCAAGCTGGTGTGCTTTGGCAATCGGGTCGGCAAGTGTGGCTTTACGTGTCCTGAGCAATGTGCCGATAATATCGTCCAGCTCGGCAAACTCTTTCTCCAGTCCCAGTTGTGGCGCAATGAGCCGGGCCTGATCACGCAGCCGGTTGATCGACTTTTCTTTCTCCACGTTCAACTGTTCTGCCAGCCGACGTTCAATCAGTTCGCGCGGAAGGTTTTTCAACTCGCCACCGCTTCGCTCCCGGGAGGGGGTAAGATTTTCAAGTAGAGCACGGGCACGGGATGACATGAATATTCCCAGCAAGGGGGTATCCCCTTCGACTGGTGGCGGTCCCTTTATTTGGATGAACTTTGTGCCATGCAGTTCGAGAGACCGGGGATATTCTCCGGTGACATATACCCGGCCAGCGGGAGAAACGCGACTTTCAAGTGCTGTACGGTTACTCACGACGCATCCCGGTAAAAGCAGGGACAATGCCTGCAACCAGTTCTGTCGAATGATGTACGCGGGGTCGTCATTGATGTTGGTTGTGTAGAGCCTTGGGCCGATTTTGCGAACACGCCCAGCCTTGACTTCACGGCTGATCGCCCCCGATGTATTTGAGTCGGAGAGAAACAGCAGTGGTAATTTTTTCATGTTTAGCGTCATGGGTAACTCGCAAAATAATGTATTTCGTAATAATAGATACCACAAAATGCTGATTTTATAAAGTTAAAGATATTTTTATAGTTTTAAGCTGTATAATTCGAAGGTGTGTAGTGCCGGCCTCCCAAACGTCATTCACTCCAATATACTGTCCAACACGCTACTGCTATCGTTTTGCGGCGTAAATGCAGAATGGGGCTTTGCTCCAACTCGTTGAACCGGTGTTTCTATACATTGTTTATCAGACTGCAAAGGAATAGACGGCGGAGAGGTTTCCGTAGCGGTCTTCCCCTCCATAAGCAAAAGCACTTGGCACCCCTTCTCCGTGGAAAGGAACTGTTTAAGCGCTTCATGGGTGAATGCCGCCTGCTTCCTGTTTTTGCGCAATCGATCAAACGCGTTGATGATTGTCGGATCATAGGTACATAGCTTGATGGAGTATTGGGGCATATTACACACCCTTTCCAAAAGCGAGTGACTGAAACCCTCTGGCATTAGCGTACTCAGGCTCGGGTAGGACAACCACTTCAATATTTCTTGCCGGCAATTCGTTTTTCAGCAAGGCAGCGCCACCGCCGAATAACAGGACCCGATCAAAATCAGCGTGCATGCCGACATGAGCCTGCAGTTCCCCCTGAATGTCCCTTATGATGTGCTCAATATATGCGACACCTGCTTCCTGGATCTCTCTCGTCACGTCGTGGCGTTCAAAGCCGTATTGCAGATAACCTTTTTCGATAAGGAATGCAATTTCGACCGGGGTGAAGGTTCCTGATGGTGCGAGCTCCTTGATCCGGGGAAGGAGAAAGCTGGTTGCCATCTGGTGGACACCACGTTTATTGAGGGTCTTGCCATGAATGATCTGCTTTCGATGCGGCGAGAACAGGGTAAAGATGATGGTGTTGAATCCGATGTCGATGCCCAGAACGTTTCCAGTCGGTCGTTCCGGCAAGCCATCCAAATAGTCCCTGAGTCCTCCCAGCCCCTGAGGGAAAACGGCAACATCCTTGATGGAACCTCCTGCCAGCGACTTTGCCAATGCGGGAACCGCCCCCCCGGGCTTGTGCTGCTCCTGCCAATAGGAATATGGGAGACCTACAGCAAGAAGAATATCTCCTTCGGTATCTGCCTGCTTTTGGCACTGCTCGACAAAGACCGGATAATAGCGAACCAGTTCTTCCATTGTTTTCAGATAGGAAGAGCCGGAAGACATCAAGGAGTCCTCACCCACCAACAGGCTGTCGCCGTTGTAACTGAACGCGGAGATTATTCTTCCCTTACGATCCCCATAGATCCACTTGGCCGAAGAAAATCCGAGATCACACACCAATACATTCATAACTACCCCCGATATTTTTGTGAGGCATTTACGCCTCCATAATTAATATCTATAGGGGGGGCAGGTTCCGGTGGCGAAAATGGGGTCCAAAATGGCTGCCATTTGGAGATATCAAATTTTAGTGGCATCTATGGCAGCGAAAAAGTAGCCATGAATGAGCCAATTTGCCGTTATTCTAAGGATGGTGGCTAAAATGCCACCATCAATGAGCCATACCGTCATTCAGTGAATCTGGATCGAGTCGGTTCAACCTCATGATGTACTCCTGCATTCTAAACGCGGATTTTATGGTGTAAAACGCTTCGTCCCAATCTTTTCCTCGTCCTTCGATCATCGGATACTCCGGAACAGTGGCAAAGAATGTTTTGCGTTCGACATCCCAGTCGATTCTGAGCGAAGCCGGCTGGGTGGAGGTTTTTCTTTTCTTCCTCTGTTTGAGCCTTTTGCCGCCAAACATGCTGAAGAATACTTCCGGGAAGTCTCTCTGTAGCGCTATATGAGCTGAGGTCGCGATTCCTTCTCCTGGTGCAGTTTTGAGTTCAGCCGTAGCCGATGAAGGGTCCATTTTCCAGCCAAGGCACCAGCGGCCAAAGGAGAAGCCCTTTTTACGAAATGCCAACGTCAATTTGGGATCGATTTCATATTGACGCCGGTATTCGCTTCTGGCCATGGCAGGAATATGCCCTGTTTCCCGCAGCAAGCTGTGAACGAAATCGACGCTGGTTTTCCTGAGTGCCTTGGTGATCTCCACTACGCTAAAGCCGGCCGAATATGACTCGATGATCCGGTTGTTGAGTATTTCTTCCAAATCCTCAATTTGCATCATGCCTCCTCAATGTAATACAAACTTTTCTACAAAGACTTTCCTTAGAAAAGTTTGTTATTTGGATTTTTTGACAGATTTCTCCAGACGTTTTTGGGATGACTTCCGTTCAAGAGCCGAAAGCGCAAGGAAAAGTTTTCTGGTTTCCCCCCGTCTGTTCCGTAGCATGTTGTAGGCGATCTGACGGATACGCATGATCTTGAACTCCGGGTATTCGATATGAAAAAACTCGCGGATACGCTTTGATACTTCCATGATCGAAACTCGCGATTTCTGCTTGAACTCATCGGGGAGGTAGGAGTTCAGGATGTAGCGCTCAATCTTTCCGAAATTGGGAAAGGCCAGTATGAGAGCTCTCTTGTCGGGTTTGAACGTCATGTTCATCTGGGCCACATACCATTCGCTGGACCAGATTTGACAGAGGACTGACAACGTGTGCTGATCCGAGTCGGTCAACGGCTCTGATATGAGGCCATCGTTGACCAATCGTTTAAGAGCTTTCTGTGATACCGGTCGATATGTTGCTGCTGCTTCCTCCAGGTTCATTGGTGATCTCCTGTGTTCGTTGTTGCTGAAAAATCGTTATGCGAAACGCTGGGGATCAATGGCCCCGCTGCTGACCAGAGTCTTGACCCGCACCATTGCCCTGTTGAGAATATCGCGCACATTTGAAACGACGCATCCCAAGCGTTCGGCAATCTCGTAGTTTGAGAGCCTCCCTTCCATTCCGATCCCCAGTGACAGATAGAGAACCTGCTGTTCTTTTTCGGTGAGGAGATGACAGATCGAATTGTAGATTGCCTCTGTATTCGGCTGTTTTTGTCTGCCTTTATTGCGTTTGCCGGATATTGCCGCGAGATCTTCGGTACACAGATGGGAGGGAATTGAGTTTGATCCGTGGGTCAGTATGTCCGGAGAAGGGGTTATGACACTTATCTGGCTGCGGAATACCTTCCAGAAGGCAGCCTCGAAGCGAATGTGCTTCTGTTTGCTGCGTACTGCCGCAATCATTGCCGCCTCAAATGCTTCTTGCATGTAGTCGCATTCTTCGTAAGGGGAGAATCTTCGGTATTTAGCGATATAGCCTTTGATTACTGGCTGATGGTCCTTTACCCATGCAGCCGCTTGCTGAAAGTCCATGATTGAACCCTCCAGATAAAAAAAGCCGGCCACGGAGTCGTGCTCCGATGACCGGCTTTGCCAGTGCCCAATGCTTTGAGCCTGGCCGTGCCAGAATGAAATTTCGATTCAGCAACCAGATACGGCTTACGTGCCGAATCCAGACGCGATACCACCCATTTGATGTGGCTTTTTCAGGAAAAAGGAATCAGCGGTTATTTCAACCTGATTCCCAAACATGCTGCTATGCGGATAATGTCCTGCTTTGATGCCGATTTACGAAGATGATCCTCAACTTTTCTGCGTAGCTTTATGGTATCCATCTCCGCTATGATCCTCACCCCGCATACCTGAATTGAGCCGTCCTCAGTCAGCGACACCGCACCGTTTGCATACGCTTGTCCAATTACGGTGAGATTCGGAGTCCCTTTATTAAGGACAAATGAGCCTTCGGAATAGACAACGGTCTGGCCTGATCTGCGCAGATACGAAACCACGGTTTTCATTGCTTCATCCGGAAATGGGCAGTTCATCGATATTCCTTCCTGTCAATCTGACGCCTCTTATTGGTTAAATAATGGTTAAAAGATGATTAGCCGGGTGTTGATAACCCCGTAACCAAACGATTGTTTTCTGGAAATGGAAACATGGCGGTCGGTCATAAGTCATGAGTGCGGTCGGTCTAAAGTCAGTATTCTGGTCGGCCATAAGTCAGTACCGGTCGGCCAAAGGTCAATAGGGGGTCGGTCATAAGTCAATGTCAGGTCGGTCATAGGTCAATACCTCCGGGTAACCACGACAAGTTCATTCTTAAATTCCCACGCTTCCAGAAAACCAACCTCCTTCAGAAGATCGAGGGCCTTCTTCAATTCCGCCTTGAAGTGCTTTGCTTTCATCCCGGAACCGCACAGCTTCAACAAGGTCTCGATCTTGACCGGATACGGTTTGCGATGACTCGCCCAGTAGCCGAAAAGCTTTGAAGCAATTCCGTCCGGCAATAACCGCCTGGTCTCCCAAGCCACCCTGGTCAGGAATTCTTCGTCGAACAGCAACTGCATTTCCTTGCCAACCCAGACCTGCCAGCGTGAAAGGTTTTCATCCCGGTCGTTTTTCGACATGAACTTTTGAATCAGCGAGATGCTGATGAAGCACTGCAGGCGCTTCGACTGGATACGCAGCGCCGTCGCCTGCATACGACTGAGACACGTTCGCAGCCGTTCATAATTCTGACCCTTGATAGGCCAGCCGAGAGCCTTGATGAATGAATAGGGAGTGAACTCAACACACTCCCCCAACGGGATCTTCTTGATCAGATGCATGAGATGCATCCAGACAAGCTCATCGTCCTGACGCAATTCTTCGCCACGGTAGATAACCTGGCCATCTCCAATCACGGCTATTTCAGCTTCCTTCATGAACACGCGAGAAAGATTCCTGTTCCGACAGTTGAAGAGTGCCGAACGCAATATTTCGTTCGGCATTGCCCTTTGTCCGTCTGGCCATTCGGGAAGATATTTGGGCCTTGCGGCAAGGCTTGCCAATATCTGCTCGAAGGAATCAGGCACACAGGAGTTTTTGGCGTCTGTAAACAGTTGTGGTTGTGATTCGTCATGCAAACGCTACCTCCCGGATCAGGTTCGCTCTTGTTCTCTGACCTGCCTTACTCACTTCTTCTTGCCTCCAGCCAGGATTCGAGATCTTCACGGCGCCACCGTTTGCAACCCATGAGAACAACCGGTTTCGGAAAATTTTGGTGTCTCAGCATTCTCCAGAGTGTTGCTCGCGATACGTTCATGATCTCCATCAGGTCACGCTGCCTCAAAAGAGCTTCCATTGCCTTTCCTCCGTTCGTGATGTTTCTCCTTGTTCAATAAATCTATAAAGGGGGCAGGTTTGACAGAGCCACTGGAAGAGAAATTCCCCCTAACATTCCAAATCTATTGATGATTATTTTATTTTAACTGTATCGGTAGCTAGATTAGACAACTTACAGTCCCTGCATCGACATGACCGAATCACGACTTAGAGAGACGAAAATTCATCAAATAAAAACTTCTGCTCCTGCTGTTTCACGCCGATTCCCCAATGCCCTCCCTGCCGCTCTCTGGTTTGCAGTCCATACCGATCAACCTGCCCCCCCTATAGATTGTTTCTATGAAGAGCTCGTTTAGGAGGGCCTATGCAGGTGAAATCATGGAGCATCGCCACGCTTGTTCTGCTTGTCCCGTTGGCAAGCCATGCCTCAGACATCCGACAGAGACCTTTCAGCTATTCGCTGGAAAGTGTGACAGCAAAGGTAGATGACCAATTCGTGGTCTGCTCAGATTGTGCTGATAATCGGCTCTCCATGATGCCCATGATTCCAAAACTGGCCCTGCGGATGACCACTCCACACAAGCTGGAGATTCCTGATCCGCGTGAAGTGCAACCAGACCAGAGCAATAAAGGCGATGCCGTTGTTACGCCGGTACGTCTCGATCCCATTCAGTTTGATTTCAACAGCGCCAAGTTGTCCCGGCAAGAACGTGAGAGGCTAAACGGACTCCTGACGGAACTGTCGAGAACCAGCACATTCGATCTGACTGGGTACACCTGCACGGTTGGAAGTGGTGACTACAACGAGGGATTGTCGATCAGGAGGGCGAATCACGTAGCCGGGATTTTTAAGGCTAATGGCCTGAATGTGGGGACCGTTGAAGGAAAAGGCAAGTGCTGCCCCATTTCCATCGAGAAGCGTCTTAACCGGAGGGTAGAGATTCTGGAACATCGAAAGGAGGAGAAGTGAAGCCGAGAAATGACAGGAGAATTACGGTTGGCGCTTTGATGCTGCTTCTCGTGGCAGCGGCGGGGTTCTCAATGGCAAGTGATGATGTGGGAACCGAGAAAGAGAACTTGATGAAAACTTTTCCGAATCTGCGAGTTGACTCCTTCAGGGAATCGCCGCTCAAGGGCCTGTATGAGATCACGGCAGGTGAACAGGTTTTTTACTTCAGCCCTGAAGGGTACCTCTTCTTCGGTGAGATCTGGACCAAGGAAGGCAAAAACCTGACCGCCGAGATGCGGGAGAAGGTTGCTGCAGAACGGATCAAGAATCTCCCCCTCGATAAAGCCTTAAAGATCGGCAACGGCCCTAAGAAGGTCATCGAATTTACCGATCCTGACTGTCCCTATTGCCGTAAGGTCAACAACCTTCTCTCGAAGCGAACTGATGTGACCCGTTACGTCTATTTCGTCCCCCTACGTAAAATTCATCCCGATGCCGAAAAGAAGGCCCGTTACATCCTGTCGCAACCTGACAGAGACAAGGCTTTCCACGACGTATTTGCCGGAGCCTTGGACGGAAAACCGATCTCAGTAACCGATGGCACTCAGCAACAACAGTTGGAGGAAATGGAAAAAATTGCGACAGGGCTTGGCGTACGAGGAACACCGGCACTCTGGATCGAAGGTGCTCACGTGAATGGTGCAGACATCCAACGGATAACCGGGTTGCTGGACAAGGGAAAGGAGGTGAGTAAGCAGGAATCGCGCTGAATCTCGCTGTACACATTCTGACCATCACACCAAAGCACAAAGGAGAAATGAATGCACAAGCGGAAAGTACTTCTGATGACCGTCGTCGCGATGATCGTGACGTTGGCGGCATCACAGGCCATGGCCCTCGTCGCCCCGGTAGCCGGTTCATTCGGGTTCGAGGCCTACGACTTTTTCATCAACAACATTCTCAAGGGTCCATTCGGCGCCATTGCCGGAGTCCTGTCGATCATCGCCGGTGTCGTCGTCATGATCCAGCAGAAGATGGTCCCGGCAGTCCTCTGCATCCTGGGAGGGGTACTTGTCATCAACTCGGACAAGATCGTCACCTCCCTTGGAATGATCATCTGACCTCAACCGGGGGGGCACATGCCCCCCTGGCATCTTGCAGTCCAATGGAGACGACACGTGATCCGGAAGTTCCCCCAATACCTGACGCAGCCGTTTCAGGTCCTCTGGTTCGAGCCCGACGACCTGGCAATCATGACGGCGAGTTTTATCTTCGCCCAGCAGTTCGGGGGGTATTTCTGGCTGGTGATGATCGTCGTGCCGTGGGCGTATAGCCGTTTCAAGCGGCAGTATCCGCGTGGCTTCCTGCGCCATGTCCTCTATTTCATCGGCCTGGCCCCGATGAAGGGATACCCGCAGTTTTTTGAAAGAGATTTTCTGGAATGACCACTACAGCTGGAGTGAAGAAGTGAACCTCGACATATTTCTACAGAAAAGTTCCAACATCTTTGCCGAAAACCGCCTGCTCAAGTTCGTTGTCGTGGTGATTGGCATTGCTGTTGTCATCAACACCGCCGGACTCTTCATTGCCTTGAATAGCCAGCGGGTGATCCTCGTCCCGCCAACCATCAATTCGAAGATTTCTGTTTCAGGCGACAAAGCATCGGATGAATACCTCAAGGAATTCACCCGTTACATTCTCAATCTGGCTCTTACCTACAATCCGGTCAATGCCCGGTCGCAGTTCAGTGAGCTGTTGGCCGTCTACGATCCCGCCGAGTTCCAGTCATCCCGTAAGGAGCTGTACGAGCTGGCGGATAAAATTGAAAACACCAAGGCGGCAAGCGCCTTTTACATCCACTCGATCATCAACGATGCCGAGAAGCGGCGTCTGGAAGTCTCCGGCACCAAGAAGACCTACATGGTGGACCAGAAGGCTGAAGACGTCCAGAAGGTCTACCTCATCGAATACCGCTTCGAGAACGGAAAATTTATCCTGGTGCGGCTCTATGAGAAGCCTGCACTGGGCGAGAACAAGGGGGCTTGATGCGCACGATTGCTTTATTGGCCGCTCTGCTGGTGCCGGCGTTGGTACACGCGACAGATCTAGGCGGTATCCAGAAACAGAAGGCTACTACAATTGAACAGGTTGTTGAGAAACCCACCGATGGAGAATTCCCCACCATCGTCCTTCCGGAAGCAACTACGAGCATCAGGCTGTCCAGTTCGGACATGAACCGCATTTCCTGCCCGGCTGATATCCGCGAAGCGCTGACCTCCACCGAGAAGGGGCTCACCATCAAGATCACCGGTAAGGATGCCTTTGTGAAGTTCAAGGTAACCAAGAAAGGCGACAAATTTGCCTATGCAACCACGCCGACCGAACTGTATGTCGTCTGTGGCGACGAGACCTTCAGTATGATCGTCTTCCCGCAGCGCATCCCCTCCCAGACGATTCGCCTGACTTCCGGCAAGGAGCGGAAGATCAAGGAGAACATCTCCCTCAACGCCGGTCTGCCGTTCGAGAAAAAGCTGCTCAAGGCCATCCGGGACGTTTACACCGAAAACATCCCCGACTCCTACAGCGTCAGCAGAAAGGAGAAGCGCTTCACCTCATACCGGGAAATCCAGCTGACCCTTAAACGGGTCGTGGATATCGAAGGAGAAGGCCTCCGGATCAAGGAGTATGAAGCGTCACTTCGTGGCGAGACCACCGAGTTCAAATTGAACGAAAAGATGTTTCTGAAAGCGGAACTGGCGGAAAACCCGGTCGCAATATCCCTTGAGCGCCACATCCTTCGTGCCGGTGACACCTCACGGCTCTACATCGTGGAGCAGCGGGCGGAAAAACTTGGGTCACAAAAACTTGCCGGTGATCTGCCGGTTATGGACGGTGCCAGACAAGGTGCCCAGGCAAAGCAGTCAGTGAATGCCAAGGATCGTCCAGCAGAATCGAATCAGGAGGCAGACGATGAAAAATAGGCTGCTCTCCGTCTGGAACAATCTGAATGGGAATCAACGCCGCCTGGTTGTCTGGATTGGTGGCGGTTGTGCCTTTCTGGCGGTCTTTTTTTTCGGGAACATGGCCATGAATCGGGGGAAAAACCAGTTGCCGGCAAAAAGCGCAAAGCTGACCACGTTGGATATCGAGCCAAAGCTCCTGGAAAAATCCCAGTTCCTCGAAAGCCAGAAAGAGATTTCCAAACGTGATGACAAGGTTGCCGAGCTCCAAAAGAGGCTCGACGAAATTACCCGGGAGAAGAGCGGCCAAGTCGTAACCCAGCCGCAGTTGGCCGCAGGTGCAGCGGCTACCGTTCAGGGCGATCCTCGCATCACGGCAAGCGCACAGCTACCCGGACAGTCACAAAAAGCAGGTTTCCCCAAAGCATTAAACAGTAAGCAGCCGTTGCCGCCACCACCGCCAATGCCGCAAGGCAGCATGCCACTCCCTCCACTTCCTTCCACAACACAAGGCATGCCGGCAGGACAGCCGTTATCTCCACCCGAGACTGAGATCGGCGATATCGCCATCGTCACCCATTCCGGGGCGGGCAAGTCCAGCAAGGTCGAAGCTGAGGATAAAAAAAAAGACACCGCAGCCGCATCGGTCTATCTACCTCCTTCCTTTATGGAGGCGACCCTGTTGAGTGGCTTGGACGCTCCCACAACTTCGGAAGCCAAAGGTAATCCGGTGCCAGTGCTGCTCAGGGTCAAAACCCCGGCGGTCCTCCCCAACAGCGTCAAGGCAAACCTCAAAGGGTGTTTCGTGATTGCCGACGGCAAAGGGAACCTGGCAACCGAACGGGCGGAACTGCTGCTGGTATCGCTGTCATGTCTCGACCGCAAGGGGCAGGCGGTTGTCGATCAAAAAGTCAAAGGTTTCGTTGTCGATGAAGACGGCAAGATCGGCCTGCGGGGGCGGGTCGTGGCCAAGATGGGCTCCATGATTGCCAGAAGCATGCTGGCCGGCTTCTTCGGCGGCGCCGGTGACGCCATCAAGGCTTCGGCCACAACCCTGGCGGTCAGCCCTCTCGGAACCACCCAGACCGTTGACCCCAAAGACATCGCCATGTCCGGAGTTGGGTCCGGCTTGTCGAGTGGCTTCAAGGAGATCCAGAAGTTCTATATGGAACTGGCCAGACAGACCATGCCGGTTATTGAGGTCGGAGCCACGAAGCCGGTGACCCTGGTCATCAGTGAGGGGATCAACCTGGAGATCAAGAGGATTGTCAAGGGAGGCAGAAAGTGAAGAAGGCCCTGATTGCCATAGGAATGTTGAGCATGAGCGGCTGTGCCCTGTTCAACCCATATGAAAGCAGTTTCAGCTGTCCGGAAAGCTACAACGGCAAGTGCGTCTCCGTGCAGACAGCATACAGCGAATCAGCCGGTGGATCGCTCAAGACCAAAGCCACCCCAGAGAGTAATCCAGCTGAAGAGTGCGCATCCGAGAATAGTGCTGCCGGTGCCTGTCCTGACGGGAAGAAGGATATGCCGTTAAATCCTGCGTCGCAAGAGAACGGCACCTATAACAGGTATCGCACTGCACTTTTCGACAAGTTCAGTGGCCTCCTGAAAGAGCCGGTCACGCCGGTAGTTGCGCCGCCCAAGACCATGCGGGTGCTGATGTTGCCGTACACCGGCCAGGACAATGAGTTCTACATGCTGCGTTACGTGTATTTCTTCGTTGACGAACCACGCTGGCTTCTGGGCGATACCGTTTCGTCCGGCGAAGAGGAGTAGAGCATGGGGATCATGTCGTCTCTTTTCGGCAAAGATGGCGGAATCACCCGGGGGGAACTGCGGAGGCTGTTACAGCGGGAGAAGTTTTCCGACTATCTCCCCTGGATTGCCTATGAACAAAAGAAGCAGATCTACCTGAATACCGACAACACCTTCGGCATGATGTGGGAGTGCGCTCCCCTGGCCTTTGCCAGCGAAACCAGCATCAAAACCCTGGAGGGTCTCTTCCGGGTCAACCTGCCGGAAGGTTCGATCATGCAGTTCATCCTCTTTGCCGATCCGTTCGTGAAACCTGTTGTTGACGCCTATGGTTCCCTGAAGACCCGTGACAGCAAGCTGGTGCGTGATGTTTCAGACAACGTCTCGCGTTTCTTTCAGGAGGGAGTGGAAGGTCTCGACTGCTTGAGCGGCATTCCGGTCCGTAACTTCAGGATGTTTTTCACGGTCAAGTTCCCGGTGAAGGAAAACGGTCAGGTGAACCTGGAGGAGGTCTTCGGCACGATCCAGGAGGTTTTGCGGGGAGCAGGCCTTTCCCCGGTTGTAGTCAGACCGGGAAGGCTGCTGGACTGGATGCGGCGGATGCTGAACGAAGATCCTTCCAGCAACTCCAGCCACTATGACGAACGGAATATCATCCGCAAACAGGTTCTGCTCGGCACGAAAGTCGAGAAACACTTTAGCTCTCTCAAGTTTGACAACCGGCACTTCCGCTGTGTGACGCCAAAATCATTCCCTCTGAATGGCGATCCGATCCAGACCAACCAACTCTTCGGCGGGATCATGGGGATGGCGACCGACTCCGACCAGATCCGGACACCGTTCTTTTTCACCCTGAACATTGTGCTGCGCAATCAGAAGAACAAGCTGCACACCAAGTGCAATCTGGTTCTGCAGCAGCAGGGTGTTGGAAGTTTCGCTCCTTCGCTCTCCCGCAAGAAAGACGAATACCTCTGGGCGGTCGATGAACTGGAACGGGGCACCAAGTTCTACCGAATCATCCCGATCATGTGGGTGTACGGCAGCGACGAGTGGCTGGTGAACGAATCAGTGACCAGGGCCAAGCGGGTATGGGAAGGCCAGGGTTATGTGATGCAGGAAGACAAGGGAATACTCCCCATCCTGTTCATCTCATCCCTGCCGTTCGGTCTCTATGATAGCGGCAGCAACATCGATACTCTCGACCGTGACCATATCATGCCGGTGGACAGCATCGCCGTGACGTTACCGGTACAGGGGGACTTCTCCGGCTTGGGCAAACCGGTAATGCTCTTTGCCGGGCGCAAGGGAAACCTGTTCGGCCTCGATATCTTCAACAAAGGGGTCAACAACCACAACGCCATGGTCTGCGCCTCCAGCGGCGCCGGTAAAAGCTTCTTCATCAATTACCTGGTCTACAACTACTTTGCCATGAAGTCGAAGATCCGGATCATCGACATCGGCGGTTCCTACAAGAAGATGACCAAGCTCTTCGGTGCCCGTTATCTGGACTTCAGCGAAGATTCCCCGGTCTGCCTGAACCCCTTCACCAACATCATCGATCCTGAGTACGACATCCCGGTTATCGCTCCCATTGTTGCCCAGATGGTCTTTTCAACCGGCAAGACCATCCCCAGCGAGACCGAGATGACCCTGATCAAGGGGGCTGTGCGCTGGGCCTGGCAGCAGGAAGGAAATGATGCCGGCATCGACACTGTTCACGAGTATCTGTTCAATTTCGACCGCTACTCCTCGGAGGGCGGCGAAATCAAGGAAGCCGCGTCCCGCCTGGCCTTCAACCTGGCCGATTTCAAGAGTGATGGCTCATTTGGCCGCTTCTTCAACGGCAGAAGCAGTCTTGACATCTCCAACGACGAGTTCGTGGTGCTGGAACTGGAGCATCTCAAGTCCCGTAAAGAACTGTTCCGCGTCGTCACCCTTCAGGTGATCAACGCCGTCACCCAGGATCTCTACCTTTCGGACAAGTCGGATCAGCGGCTGATCGTTTTCGATGAGGCCTGGCAGTTCCTTGGGGAGAGTTCGACCCTGAAGGAGGTCATTGAGGAAGGGTATCGTCGTGCCCGGAAATACGGCGGGAGTTTCACCATCATCACTCAGTCGGTGCTTGACATGAAGCTCTTCGGCGGGGTTGGCGATGTTATCAGGAACAATTCGGCCTTCAAATTCTATCTGGAGTCGTCGGACTTCGAAAAGGCGCTGGACGAGAAGTTGATGGACTACGACGAATTCACCATGCGGATTCTGAAATCCACCAAGAGCAACAAGCCGAAGTATTCGGAGATCTTCATGGATACGCCTTTCGGCGTCGGTATCGGCAGGCTGGCCGTCGACCCCTTCTCCTACTACGTCTTCACGTCGGATGCGACTGAGATCGCTGAAATTGAGGCAATGGTCGATGGCGGAGTGAGTTATGAGGATGCAATCCGTGAAATGGTCAAGAAATACCGCAGCTAGTCTGGCAATGGCCGTGATGATGGGGGGTTCGTCTGCTCTGGCTATCGACGGAAAGACCGCCGGTCAGGATGCCGGCAAGTCAGCGCTGTCGCGGTTCGGCAGCAAGAACGCCATCAACAGCAACATTTCGTTGCCGATGACCAATTCCTCGAACCTTATGCAGACCGTGAACGGCGCCACAAGCTTTCCGGCAACCCTTACCGCACCTTCTTCGGCAAAATTCCTGGAAGTGTTTATCCAGCCGTCCGGCACCGGTGACCTGCAGCAGGTGATTGTCAGTCAGGATCTCAATACCGATGGGACTATCGACAACGCCCATACCGTGCCGGCGCTCGTCTCAGGGGTTTGCGCCAACGGTTTCATCTCCTGCAACGCCGGCAGCTGGTCCAACTGCAGATACTACACCTGGGCAGCCGATGCGGATGGTCGGGTTTCTGAAGCCCCGGCCTCCATTACCGATCTTGGCGGCTGTTACTGCATCAACAGCAGTTGTGGCAGCAACCTGGTCTGGGTCAACAGTGCCATCGTGCTCAAAGACATCGGCGGTGGCATCGTCAATGCCGTTCATACCAGCAACACGTCTTTTACCATTACCAGCGTCAATACCGACATCACTACCATCACCTATTACGGGCAGGTGACCTCCCAGACGAACAACGCCGCATCCAGTGTCGCCGCCTTTGCCTCCTCGCCAACGGTATCCACCCTGACCGGCTATTACACCAACTGGCCACAGTTGACTGCCGCCCGGGATTCAGCTGCCACCTCCCAACCCTCCGATCCGAGCAGTTTCTACTACCTGATTTCCAACTCAGGTGCGGCACGGCAGGCTCAGGGAAAGGCAAGTGTCTGTACCGTTGACCGCGCAGGCAGGGTCGATACCACGGTCACGTCGTTCAACGACTCTGGCCCCGGTCAGGTCTGCACCGATCATCTGATCTACATGCGTGTCCACAAGGTCGATGATCTGACCTACCGCCTGCAATATCTGGATACCGGTCCCGGAGGGCCGGGAGCCGCCCACAATAACTGCAATGACAATCCGGGCGGTGACGGCTGGCACACCTACAAGAGCGTCGCCGTTTCGGCCCCGGACCCCGCCAAGCTAGGAAAGCTGATGTCAGCTACTTTCAATATCAACAACATGGGTGGCCCTGGCTGTTCTAACGCGTCGGCGTCGGTGGACGGAATCATCAACGGCTTCGATACATCCGTTCAGGTCGGTATGTCATGTCCGGCTGGGGGCGCCCAATGGCCAACCTTCAACTGGAGTTATTTCTTCGACTATAAGGAGGACCAGTACACGGAATCAGTGGAGGACAGGTGCGCAACGCTGGCGAATGACCCGGACTGCCGGTTGAAGGATGAGGAGATCGACAGTGTTGTGACCAACCAGAACTTCAATCCGACCGGTCTCAACCAGCTCCCTTCGTGCAAGCCGTTCACCGGCCAGGTGGGAACAAACAACATCTGCCGCGACTGGTGGCATAAGAAGCGTACCTATGTCTGCGGCAGTCAGCAGTACGACTTCTCAGATGTGGCAACCCGGTTCGGCCAGGTTGTTTCATCCGCCAGTGACAACACGGCAAATCTGACCTTCCAGGACCCGCGTCTCGGTCCCCAGGGATGGTCGGTTGCCAATGGCAGCATCAACCTGCCGCAACGGGACCCGGCAACAGAATGCGAGGTGGCCTGCAAGACCCGCATCGCCAAGACCGATACCCAGGTGACGACAACCGGGAATGTCACCGACATGCGTGTTCCCGCCCAGTCCTATGACATTTTCTACAAGACCTGCATCGACAACAGCTGCCCGGCTGATCCCGGAGAAGAGATCGTCATCGATTGCCAGTGCATCAACGAGTTCGCCGAAGCTGCCACGGTGATCCAGACACTCCGACTGGCGGGCAAGGACAACATCTGTTCCAGCGGTCAGAAACAGCCGATGCAGTCGAGGTAAGACCAGATGCTATTCCGTATCGCCTATTCAGTCCTCTATGCAGTTCTCCTGCTCTCCCTCTCCGGGGTGGCCACTACGGCGCAGGCCGTTGTCAGCTGTCAGGACGCGATCACAACGGGAACCACCTATCGCTATATCGATGCTCTGGCGTTCTTCACCGAGTTCAATGGCAAGACCTACGCCATCGCCAAATCGGCGGTCAGCGGCAGTCAGTCGCTTCCCGACGGTTATTTCGACTTTGCGGCCAACATCAGCCGGGAATACCTGATGACCGGTACTGATACGGCTTCACTCAAGCGGATGCTTGCCCTGGGCCAGTTCGGTGCTGCCAAGCCGGTCAGCATCGGCAGTCAACAGACGCTGGACTTCTTACTCAAGCGCTACGGTGCGTATCTCGGTGCGTCATCTTCTGCGAAGAGCACCTATATCGACGCCTGGAAGGAATTCGGTCCTGGCGGATTTACTACGCTTGACGGTACGGGACTATCCTTTACGAACTGGCCGGCAGCCGGTCCTTACGTCGGCCAGGACCCGCAGGCAGTTGTCATGGGGAGTAACGGCGTCTGGACCAGCGGTCTTGATGGAGCACGTACCTCACAGATCGTGGAGTTTCCCGGCAAGCTCGATTGTGCGCTTTCCTATGTCGATCCCGGCACAATCACTCCACCACCGCCGCCACCCCCGCCTCCGCCACCTGACCCCAATGCCATCAGCAACATTATGTGTGGCCAGGATCTCAACAATAACGGCTATGCGGCTGATCCGGGCGAGGTAGCTAACTGTATTCAGACGGCTCAAGGGCAATTCTGTCCGGTAGGCTCCACTGAATGCGTGGAGACCTATACCGCACCGGTCTGTCCGGGGGGCTCAACCCTGGAGCCGACCCGTGACATGTGCCAGGCAACGGCTCAGAACCTATGCGGCAGCGGTTACAGCTGGGATGCAGGTATCGATAAATGTACCAAGGCCGTAGTCTGCCCTGAAAACGGCACCTTTAATCCAGCGACTGACCGGTGCGAAAAACTGGTTCAGAACGATTGTCCCGTCGGCTACGCCTATGATGGTAACCCGGCAAGCCCCACCTATGACCGCTGCGTCAAGTCGGCAGCCTGCACTGATGGCGGAACATTCGTGGCGGCAAAGGACCGGTGCGAAAAAGCCTGGATGCCGGTGTGCGATGCTGCCAACGGTTATTCCTACACTGCCCAGACCGGTGTCTGCCAGCGTGCGCCGATCTGCACCTACGGCAGCTACAACGCTCAATACAATCTCTGCGTTCAACCCATCGTACCGTCCTGCCCGAGCGGCTACGGTTACAACAGCACCCGTGGACGGTGCGAAAAAACTCCGGAATGCCCGACAGGCACGACGTACAACGTAGTCACCAACAAGTGCGACGCCATTACCAATGCCAGTTCGCAACAGGTTTTGTCCTGCAGCCCGCAATCATTTCTCTGTACATCGTATGCCGATTCCTGCTGCAACGTGAGCATTTCCTGTCCTAACGGTCCCCAGGGTCAGGTCAGTGTCGTGGCGAATTATTGCTGCCTTGGCTCTGACGCCATGACGATCCAGTCTCCGCTGGACCTTCTTACCAGAACGGAGCTGACCAGCACCGGCTACGCCCTGTCGGCCCTGCAATGCGACAGCGTCGGCAACTGCAGCTACTACTTCATGGACCGATATTGCGACGGTTCGCCGGCCAGTGACTGGATGCTGTCGGGATCTTTCGGAATGTCCTCACCACAGATGATTTGTCCTCCCGGACAGGCGCTCATCAATGGCAATCAGTGTCTGTCTGCCACCAATCCCACTTGTACCGACGGCAATTTCGATCCCAGCCTGGATGTCTGTTGGACAACTTACTCACCAACCTGTAGCCAGGGAACATACGACAGCACTTCAGGACTCTGCATTCTTGCGCCCGCCTGTCCCAATGGAACGCTGAACAGTTCGACAGACCTCTGTGAGGCAACTATCACCAGGGATTGCGGCGCCTACTCGCTCGATGCCGCCGCCAATCTCTGTTATTCCGCCCCGGTGTGCGCCAACGGCGCCTATGACCCGAGCCTCAACGTCTGTCAGGCTACACTTACAAGGAATTGCGGCACGTACAGCTGGAGTCAGGCCGACTTCAAATGCCTCCAGGGGATAACCTGCCCGCAAGACCCCGGCTTCTCCCAGGCAGCAACCACCGCTTACTCGACCACACTCGACAAGTGTCTCTCCGAAACCCAGCACGACTGCCCGGCAGGAACGACCTACATGCCGCTGCCCGTCGGCAAATGCGAGGCGGTGCCGATCTGTTCAGGGGCCGGGATCTATAACACGCAGAAGGATAGCTGCTTTGAGGGGTTCAATACCTGTCCACTCGGGACGCAGTATGCCTGCATGGAATATCAGAGCAAGATGCAGTGTTCCCCTAACCCCTGTTTCAACCCGGGAACTCCCGGTGCAGAGATAACGACTACTCTCGACGAAACAATGCTCCAGGACGACGGACCACGTGACCCCAACGGCCAGTGTCTCGGCCAGCTGTACATCTTCAACGGCAAGGCCTCACGCTGTCGCCCACCTGGAATGAAGGTCGGTTATATCAACAACTGTTGCGAGAGTGACCAGGTCGCTTCCGAGGATACCGGCGGTAGCATCCAAGCGGCGGTACAAGGCATCCAGATGGCCTACGAAATCGGCCAGGTCGCCTATTACGGAAACGCCCTGGTGACCGGTGCAGCCCAGATTTCGGCCATATCGACCACCGCCACCGGAGCAGTGACGTCCATGACCGTGGTTACTGCAACCGGCACAACCACCACCCTCTCAGGGGCAGCGGCAACCGGGGCCTACGCTACCATGGCCAGCGGCGCCACCGGTGCCTCAGCTGTCGGTGCCGGCTTGCAGGCGTATGCTGCGGCTCTCTTCAACCCGGCCACCATCGCCATTGCAGTGGTCATACTGGTGGTCATGAAGGTGCTGATGGGAAGCGGCTGTGATCAGGGCGATATCCAGACCGGGATGCAGAACGCGGCCAAGGACTGCCATTACGTGGGGGACTATTGTGAGAAGAAATGGGCACTGGTGGGATGTGTGCAGAAGGCGAAAAGTTTCTGCTGCTTCAACTCGAAAATGGCAAGAATCATCCATGAACAGGGTAGACCGCAACTGCATGCCTTCCAGCCGAACGGTGCCTGGGGGGTGCCGGAACAACCGAACTGCCGTGGCTTTACCCCCGATGAATTCCAGGCCCTGGACTTTTCGCGGATCGATCTCACGGAATACTTTGACGATGTGCAGAAGGATTTGGCCACCAAAATCCAGGGGTCGCAAGAGACCATCATGCAGAACATCCAGAACAAGTACCAGGCGACACCGAAGTGATCAGGCGGTCAGGATTGGCAGTGATTGCGATGGCCATTGGCGCTACTTCGGTGCAGGCCAAGGTGCTCGGTACATTCGGCATGACGTACCGGATCTCGGAACGGGACGCCCTGACCGAGATCGAGGAACGGTCCCGGCAGGTGGACTGGAACAAGGTCCTGGACAAACGGAAGGTCGAAAACTACCAGGGGCCTCCGGACAGGATGAACCTGCCGCGAGCGAAACGGAGCCGGATCTTCCCGGTTGATATGACCTATACCACCGAGATCGACGTCCCCGACGGCAAGGGAGGGATTCTCTACCCCAAGGGGTACACCTTCAACCCGCTCGATTATGTGACCTACCCGAAAACACTGGTGGTCATTAACGGCAATGATCCTGATCAGGTCAAGTGGCTTGCCGCATCGGAGTATGACAAGCGGCTCGATGTGACGCTTCTCCTCACGGAAGGAAGCTTCGGAACCGTAACAAAGCGGGTCAGTCGTCCGGTGTTCTATGCCGACCGGAGGCTCATCGAACGTCTCAAACTGAAGGCCGTGCCATCGGTCATCAAACAGAATAGACGGTTGATGGAGGTAACTGAAGTGGCGTTGCCGGTCGGCAAGGCGAAGGCGGCATCAAGATTATCGCATGACAAGAAAGGGAATCCATGAAGCCACTGCTAGCTCGATGTCTCGCCATGGCCGGCATCCTGGCACTCTGCGCCGGTTGCTCCCACGAATCCTGGACGACTGTTGAGGAAACCACCCGGCTGCCAACCGTGGCGGCTCCTATTCTTGCTCCAATCAACTGGGTGGCCAAGGCGGGCCGAGCACTGACCAGCGGTGCGTCGGAATCGGCAACAACAGAACGTGGCAAGCAGTTCGTCCTGTCCCGCAGGGTCATGGATAGCTTCAGTGCCGACGGAAAGATCATGGACCAGGTCCTAACGGTGCAGAGTCGCTTCCGCTCTTTCGACTGGGGCGACATCTCAGCCGAACAGTTCCAGGCAAACGCAAAGCTTCAAGGTGGCAAAGGGGCTATTGGTCGGTATTTGACCGACAGCAATCTGCCGGCAATCATCATTACAGACGAAGGGTCCGAGTTCAGGGTGCGGTA
This sequence comes from Geoanaerobacter pelophilus, assembly GCF_018476885.1. Taxonomy (NCBI): domain Bacteria; kingdom Pseudomonadati; phylum Thermodesulfobacteriota; class Desulfuromonadia; order Geobacterales; family Geobacteraceae; genus Geoanaerobacter; species Geoanaerobacter pelophilus. The sequence continues at coordinate 515,234 of NZ_JAHCVJ010000001.1, read as the reverse complement.
TGAGGACGAACCAGCTGAATAACATCTCGATCATCACCATGGTCATGCTTTTTCTGTCCGTAACGGTTGCCCATGCTGCCGGTGGGGCCTGCAAGGGAAAGGTGCTCAACCCGGTGACCGACATCTGCTGGCAGTGCATGTTTCCGGTGAAGATGGGCAGTGTCACCTATGGCAACGGCGCCGAATCAGCTCCCGGCAACATTACGTCGCCGGTCTGCGCCTGTCCGGACAGCAAAGGGATACTGATCATGGGTGTCTCCACCGCGTTCTGGGAGCATGCCCGCATGATCGAAACGGTCAAGGACCCGTACTGTTTTCCGGTGATGGGGACCGGCATGAATAACCCGAAACCCGGCTATTCTTCCGGAGAGAATCGGAGCAAGGAGTATGGCGATTCGGACTTTGCTTTCCAACAGGCCCATTACTACTATTTCCCGGCCTGGTCGATTTTGCGCCTCTTCATGGACTTCCCCTGCGCCGAGAACAAGGCATTCGACCTGGCCTATATGACGGAAGTCGATCCAATGTGGAATGACGACAGCCTGTCATTCATCATCAACCCGGAAGCGCTTCTGTTCGGTAACCCGGTCTCGCAACTGGCGTGTGTTGCCGACAGCGTAGCGGCGACCGTGACCCAGCCGATAGATCCGCTGTTCTGGTGCATGGGGAGTTGGGGCTCGTTCTACCCCCTGTCTGGCAGCATGATCGAAAACAACCCACTGAATGTGAATGCCGGATTGGCGGCCCGGCTGCTGTTCAAGCTCGGGCGGGAAACGCTTCTCTATGATACCGGCATCAATCAGTGTGCCAGCGCTGGGGTCGTGACGCCGATCCTGGTCAAGAGCAACTACCGTCTCCAGATAGCAAGGCCAGTGCGAGGCAATGACTGCATTCCCATCGGCAGGCCGTCACTAATCTGGGGAACGGCAAAGAACCCGCCCTTCGGCACGGCCAATACTTCACCGGACAATTTTCTCTGGTCTCTGACACGAAGGAGGGTCTGTTGCGTCGGTTATGCGCTCAATTGACACTGGCCGCCCTGGTCATTCCCGCAGTTGTTCGAGGGGACAATCCCCGGCAGCTCTTCATCGATACGCCGGACGCCTGTTACCAGACGGAACGACAGGATGGGGAGAGCATCTACCTGAAGGCCATCGGGACCTGTGCCGGCAAACCGGGCCGGGCTGTCATCAGCGGCGACCGGCAGCGGGTGAAGGTCTTTGTTGGTGGGAAGTTCTGGAATGAGCAGCAGCCTCAGCCGTTGGGCACTCCTGAGGTTTCGGCGGTGCTCGACAGTGCGGACCGGATGACCGGAACCATCAAAATCCCGGCCAATGTCGCTGAGCACGAAATGAAACAGGCAGCTGAAACATTAAACGCCTACTACCATTCCCCGGAATTTCAGGGTCGGCTGAAGAGCGAAACGGAGCGGATAACGGGAGAACTCTTTGGTAACACTTCAGCTAAGTTCTATCCGGACAGCAAGACTCAAGCTCACGGTAAGCTCGGCAGCGATGAACGGGTTTACGTCTTTATCTCAGCGGCCATGCCGTTGCAGACAGTCAGGAACTATGCGGCTTCGGTGGCCCGTTTGCGTGACCCGAACGTTACCCTGGTCATGCGTGGTTTTGTGGAGGGGATGACGAAGATCCAGCCGACCATCAGGTACATCGCATCGGTGCTGCAACGTGATGCGTCGTGCAATCCTGCAGATGGCAAGTGCGAGATGCTGCCAGCCAGCCTGGCTGTCGATCCGCTGTTGTTTAGACGATACGGCATCGACCGGGTGCCCGCTGTTGTCTATGCCCGTGGCGTTAAGGCTGAGGATGCCGCCCTGAGCGAAGGCGATGCCAAGAACACCAGCATTACGGAGAACCATACCGTCTACGGCGATGCCAGCCTCGAATATCTGATTGAACAGATACAGAGGGAAACCGGGTCTCGTTCTCTGAAAGATCTCTCTGGCATGTAGCGTGGGACAGGATTTTATCCGGTGGTGAGCATTCGAATTGTATCGATCGGTAGAAACAGATGAAAGGGTTGGTCAGGCAGCGCGACGAATCCATACCGTTCATAAAAGGTGCGAGCGGAATCGTTCTTTGCATCCACAAACAGACCGATGACTCCGGCCTGCGCGGCAATCAGGGCGGTGCGGTCAACAGCTTCCGTAAGCAGAAGTTCTCCATACCGTTTGCCCTGATGTTTGAGTGATACCGCCAGGCGGGCAAGCCGTACGGCAGGAAGACCGTGTTGTGGGTATTTCTTCGCATATGCGGCCGGGAGTTTCACCGCGACTACTTCGCACAGGGTAAGGGTGAAGAATCCCATAATGGCAGGACTGCTCTGGTCAGTCAGGACAAACGTTCTGGAAATGCCTTTATCGCCATGCTGTCGTGCGGTGGATTTGAGAAAAGCATTAAGCTCGGCCACTCCGCAGTCAAAACCGGTGCGGTCATGATGCTTTGACAGGGCTTCTATTTCGGGCACAAGGCCTTCTCGCGACGTTTCATGGCAGCTTTCAATTGCTCGTTAGGGACAGGGGGATTATCCATCAGGTCGAAAACGGTCTTTGCAGCATGTGCCGACAATTTGATAACACGCTCCTGTTCGAGAATCTCGTTGGCTTTTTCCAGAGCCGATTGAACCAGAAACTGATTGAGCGTAGCGCCAACAGCCTGGGCGGCTTCAACAACACGGTCGTACACCGCCGTGGGCATCCGTGCCGGGATTCGTTCTTCTGCTCGTGCATGTGCCACAGTACACCTCCTGTCAGGAATAAAGTGTAACCATGTGACGCCAAAATGGCAACAAATAATATGAGCGCTGCCTATCGTTCCAGTGGATATCCATAAAGACCTGTTCATCGCACCGGACAGGAAAATCTAATTCAGGAAAGAGAGCATACAGAATGAATGAAGGGAACTGCATGGAGACGACCTCCTCACAAGAACAGGCAGAGAGCAAGGTTGCTGTTTCGGTACCATCAACGCTACCAAAAGAGCATTCCAAAAAGCCACCGGGAATGATCCCCATTGTTGCGCTCTGTTTGGCGGTATCTTTTGGTGCATCTTTGGCCACCATTATTGGCTATGACCGCTGGTATGCCCAGAAGATCGTGGCCGTTGACCTCAAAGGGTACATCGCCCAGCAGCGGGACAATTACCTGGCCGGCAAGCTGAATGACGACGAACTGAAAAAGAGTTTCGACCGACTGGAGACCGTCATCACGGCCATTCCCAAAAACCGGGTGGTCATCATGGGTGACGCGGTGGTGCGCAATGCCGAAACCGTTAAACCTTGAGTTTAGCAACTGGCGGCTTTGGCTGGCAATCACGGTCCTGCTCGTGGCGGGGACGCTGCTTCCCTACAAGATCAGCGTCACCCTCACGCCATCACTCACGCATCGGGTCTACTGGCTCATCCGGTACCCGGACAAAGTGGTACGCGGGGATTACGTCCTGTTCCGGCACAGGCAATTGTCAGCCAGAATGGGGATTAAGAAATCAGATGACGTGATGAAGATCCTCGGTTGCAACGAGGGAGATCTGCTCACCGTCAACGCGGAGAAGAAATTCTTCTGCAACGGTAAGTACCTGGTCAGGGCCAAGGACTTTTCCCTGAAGGGGGAACCGCTGCAGCACTTTACCTTCAACGGTCCTGTACCCAAGGGATTCATGTTTGTTATGGGGCAACATAAGGACAGCTTCGACTCCCGTTACTTCGGCTTTGTCGACAAGAGCCGCATCCTGGCGAAAGCCTACCCGATCTTCTGACAGCCTGTTGAAAGGAGCTGCCGTGCCCATCGAAAAACTCAACCCGCTGCACTACATGGGGCAGGCGGAATATACCGGCTTCTGGCAGAAGCTCTTTGCCACGCTCCTCTATGGTTTCTGGGGTCGCTTTTTCTTCGTCGCCCTGGTGGTCACGGCATTCTGGGTCGGGGTGAGACAGCGAAACCCGACGCTGGCCGCCATCTGCCTGCTGTTGGCCGCTATTGTTGCCTATGGCGGCGGTGTCATGAACCTGGTCAGGTCATTTACGGGATAGGAGGACGCAGTGTCGAAGGATAGCAACAGCTCGCCGGATGTAATGCCGGTCCCCCAGAGTAACGAGATCCACCCACGAGGGCTCCTGGAGGCGATCTCCTACATCGATCAGAACTTCGCCAACGAACTGGGTGGCTGCATCATCAAGGCTCGTTTTCTGACCACCAAGCAGCGGCTTGAATTCATGGAGGTGGGATTCCGGAGTTCCTTTGCGTCAGGGATCGTCTCGGCGCTGCTGACCCCCGTGGCCATCGGTGTGATCGAGCAGTACATCCCCATGTTCGGTGATTCATCTCCCACCTTTTTCGACAAGTTCAGCGCTTTCCTGCTGGCTCTCGGTTTTTCGCTGGGGTATGCCATCTTCATGGCCAAGGCCTCCACCTGTTTCATCGGTGAGTACACCCGGGCGATGGTACTGAATCTCCTGGGCGGCATGGTCTTCGGCGCCATCGTCAAGGCGGTTCTGGCCTTCATCGCCTTCCACTTTCTCTATTTCAAGATCTTTACCGACAAGAACGTGCTGTGGGCGGTGGGTAAGCTCTATTACGCCAAGACTTCGCCCAGCACGGTCGCCTCGATCTACTACTGGGTGCAGGGTTTCAAGGGGATCTTTCTCATCTCCGCATACTTCGTATTGGTATCCACGGCAGTGTTTATCATCATCCCGATTGTTGCCATGCTGGTCGCCTGGCAGCGTAACCGCAAACTGATTGCCGCAGGAGTTGTGCATGTCGATACGGACAACTTCTAGTATTGCCATCACTGCACTGTTGCTGCTGATTCCATCCCTGGCAATGGCCCTGGACATGGAATTCTATGTCTGGGGCGGTCACGACGCGGTGGTGAATGCCTTCAGCAAGCTGGCGTTGATCTTCGGCGACAACGCCTACAAGTCGCTCTATTTCGTGGTCATCACCGCCGGGCTCTTCTTCGGCGGGGTGACGGTTTTTGCCAAATCGCTTGGTACCGCCAACGGTTCGGTCATGACCTGGATCGTGCCAACCATGATCGGCATCATGGTCTATCTTGCCCTGGTCGTCCCCAAGGGAACCATCCATGTCTATGATCCGATCTTCAATAAAAATCAGCCGGTCGGTGGCATCCCGGATGGGGTGGTTGCAGTGGCCGGCATCCTGAACAAGATCGAACGGGGCCTGGTGGATATCGTCACCACTGCCGGAGATCCCCTGAATTATCAGACTCAGGCTGGTGGTAAAGGATTCCTGGGGCTCGCCCAGCTCACCAGCATTCCCCTGACGGCCATCGACAGCAATCTGGATGCCTCCATGCGGCGCTACGTCAGGGACTGCGTCTCCTATGCGCTGATGAATCCCAATGCCGGGCTCACCGTGGATGAACTCCGTAAGACAACCACCAATTTTGTCGGTTCCCTGGACAAGGCGGTAAATCCCGCCATCTGGACGGTCTACTATGATGCTGCCAACCCGCAGGGGCAGGCTCTCACCTGTACCGACTCCTGGACCAGCATCAAAGCGGCGCTCACCCCGGCCAATCTGGGGAAGAACATCGAATCGGTTTGCGCGAATCTCGGCTATGACGTGACCGACGCTGCCGCCATGATCCAGTGCAAGACGGTTCTCAACAACGTCAACGCGGGGACCGGTCTGGGAGCGGCAAGCATTGATGATTTCCTGAAGCAGGCCTACATCTCCCAGCGACTGGAGGAGATCTTTCGCAGCGGCAATGCTGCCGGCGCCACCAACTACCAGTTCCTGCTCAATGCCTCCGGGGCCATGAAGTCTGCCAACGAATGGCTGCCGATTCTGAAAGCTGCGCTTACTGCCATCGCGGTTGGATTGTTGCCGTTCCTGGCGTTGTTCATTCCAACGCCACTGATCGGCAAGGCCGTCGGGATCATCGCCGGCTTCTTCATCTGGTTGACCGCCTGGGGTGTTACCGACGCCATCGTCCACCAGTTTGCCGTGGACTATGCCAATCGGGCCTATGAGATGGTGCGGCAGAACAAACTGGGCATGGATGCCCTCTACTTCTTCCCTGACCAGACCGTGAAGATCCTCGGCATGTTCGGAACACTTCGAATGAGCGGGATGATGCTGGCGACGGTTATCACCGGTATGTTGATCAAGTTCGGCGGTCATGCCATGGCAATGATGGCCGGAGGGATGGTCAGCCAGGTTCAGTCCGCAGGCAACCGGGCGACACATGAGGTTGAAGATCCTGCCGGCAGAGCTTCGGCCATGCAGCGCAATGTCACCGCTATGCCGACCCAGGCGTGGAGCAACGAGCATAGTTTCCAGGCCAGGCAGGCGCAGTCATTGGTTGGAATGTCCGGTAAGACGACCGCTTCCAGCGACATGATCCGGGATTTCGGAATGGAGTTTTCGAGCAGGATATCTGCTGACAGCGAGATTGGCAGGTCAATCGGTTTCGGTGGTAGCGGCAGGGCAATGCGTGAAGGCGGTCTCTCGTCATCGTATGAACTGAAATCGTTCGATGGCCGGCTGGGACTCGACAAGTCTGCTGCGACCAAGGATGTGGTTTCCGGCAGCTATGGCGGCGATACTATGGCCTTTGCCAAGATGGGAGTCGCCAATGACCGGGCCTTGGCAAATGTTTTTGGCTCCGGTGAAAACTACGCCGGGTTCCTGACCGCCAACATGGACAAAAATGTCGGACAGCTGCAGGGAGAGATGGGAGCCTACGCTGCAGCCAGGTCTCTCGGGTTCAATGGGAACTGGCGGGAGTTCAACGCCATGCGGTCAGAGGTTACCGCCCTGGGGGATTTTGCCAATGCTGATGCGGTGAACAAGATCGCCGATACCTACGGGATCTCATCCGGGCAGCTCATGCAGATGAACGCCCAGTTCCAGCAAGGCAAGCACGCCTCTGAGGTAACCGGACTTTCCGATCAGCTGGGTGGTCCGGTAGCTGCCGGCACGGAAGCTGGCCGTGTCGTAGCAACGGAGACCGGGGGTAAGATTCAGGGGATCTATGCAGGCGGTGGTTACGACAACTACCAACGGCTCACCAGCAATGATGTTTCAGGGAGGATTGCCCGCAATCAGCTGGTTCACGCGGCAGCGGATCAGATGGTTGGCAGGATTGCGCCGCAACTCAAGAACGATCCAGAGATGTACCAGAACGGCCACTTGACTGAACGGGGCTTTGCCGAGATGCAGAAGGCGATGGAAGGTCAGAATATCAACTTCACGACAGCTGACGGCAAGAGTGCGGTCAATGTCGGCATGGATGGCGGGATCGTCAATTCGTCTGATTCCGGTACCGTTGCCAAGGGTGATAAGGGACAGGCACTCGAACTGCAGAAGCAGCTTCGCTCTGCCGGATTCCAGAGTGCTGCTGCTCATGTCGCCAAACTGTCCGGTCAGGCCTTCGACTACAAGGCGGATTATGACCGGAACGGTAACCTTGCCTCGTTTGCCGTTGACCAGGGTGGCCGGGTGCAGAAATTTGATCTCGGCCAGAGCAGAACCGGAACTGATATCGAGCGTCTTGATCGGAACGTGTCGACTACTGACAAGGGGATGCGTAAGACGGTTGGTGATTTCATCAAGACAGGCTATGAGAATCAGGCCCTGAATGTCTCGCGCAAGTCCGGCAGTTACATGGTCCAGGCCGGCGGCAAGCAGATGATGGTCAATGGTGACTGGTACTATGCCAAGAACGACAAGACCGGCAAGATGGAGGTGGTAGGCGGATCATTTTCCAACGGGCTTGACGGCAATGTCCTCATGTACGCCAAGGACAAGGAAGGCAACCTGCACTATTCGCAGGTCCAGGGCAAGATGGACAAGAGCGGAAACCTGATTGCCGGGCAGCGCTCCGAGATTACAGAAGATCAGTTTGTTCAGATGTCGCAGCAAGGTGCAGCGGTGGTCAGTACGAGATCTGGTGGTGGGATTACCGGTAATATTCGAGCTGATGGCGGGGTCAAGGCGGATTATTCGAATTCACAGGTGGTCGGAACAAGAGTTGAGTCCAAGCAGAATCTGGCCGGGAGTGCAGCAACTCAGGAATTCAGGGATGGCCGTTCAATTGATGCAGGTACTGCCGCTACTGCGATTGCCGTTGGACAGGGAGCGTTGCATGAGACTGCGGGCGTTGTTGGAGACTTTACCACTGTAACTGCTCCCAATCGCTCAATGATTAAAAATAGAGAAGCAAAAGAAGCTGCAGCAGCAAAAGCTGAAGAGGTTACTGTTCGTGATTCGGCAAGAGTTATGGAAAATCGGGTTCAACAGCAAACGCAGAGAACCGAGAAAATTCTTCAGCAACAGAGCAAGACATCGAATTTACCAAAAGGCCCTGGGCCGGCACCGCTCAGGAGAGGAAAATAGGCAATGATGGGAAAGAAGATATTACTGGTCAATGACGGGATCATCGCTATTGTCAGTGAAGATTTTAGTAATCGAGAAAAGGTAGGGAATTCTGAAATTAAGCTTGCTCTTGCTGATTTTGGAGCAACCTTGACATTGGAGGGATATCAGTTCTGTTTGCCAAGTGATGTCTTAACACATTTGGAAAAGACGGATGGAGCAAACATCTATTTCTATGAGTCGTCACCGTATGATCTGATAGCCGAATATCAAGGTTGCATTTCCCTCGATAGAGACGAAATATTGAAGCTGAAAGGAGCTTTGGAATATAGTCAGCGTTTGTGATGATCGCTGTTATAGAGAAACCAGTATCGCCACTCCTCATCACTATTGTAGTTACTTGATCTTTTATCCGTACATACAAATCCGTATTTCAGGAGTGGCCAAAGGGGAAGCCCTCTCATTGCCCCAGCAAATAAACGAACAGGCACTCGATCCAGGCAGATGAAAAAAAGAGCAGGCGATGCGATGCCTGCAGTCCAGTACCAGAAGGATTTGATGAAGAATAGGCCAACGATTGCACCTGCAACTATTGCCGGCAGGATACTGACTAATGTTGCCAATAGAAGAGCTTTCGTTTTGTACATAAATTCACCTTTTTAAAATTAACTGCCTATCCCAAGCTTTTCAAAGAAGGCCTTATGCCGCTGTTTTGCATCTAGGACGATCTTGTCAAAGGCAACAAGCTCGACGTGAGCGTTATGATTCCGGTTATACGTATAATAACCAAGCTCTCCCTGGAGAGCTGCATAGTTGCCGTTCTCAGCAAACTCTTTGACTTGCGGAGTTAGGTCACATATTGCATAGCAATAGAAACGGGTGGTATCGTTTACTGTAACTTGTCTTCCGTTTGGCAACCATACGCCATTTTTCCGAATTTCTCGCACGTACCGAAATAACTGTTTTGTGGGGTCTTCGTCAAAGTTCGTTCGCTGGGGCTTCTTGAATTCAATCAGCGAAATTGCCCTCGCCATTCGATCATCTCCGACCTCCGAGAACACAACCACGTCGGGACGTTCTTCGCTGCTGGATGTAGTAATGTCACACAAGCGCTTGTCAGATGCGGCTAAAGAATGGAAAGCAAGTAATTCGTCAATTAGCCATAAGTTGTGATTCTCGTAACCGATAGTGTCCGTATCGGTTTTGCGCGGAAAAACGATGTCGTGAACAATATCTTCATTGCAGTATTTACGATCCGAATTCAGGCATAGCTTCTTATCCAGCAGGTCAATAATCATTTTGCGAAATAGCACATAACCAGCCAATTGATCCTTCTGTAAATCCTCTAACTTTTCTGTAAGTTCCTTGTACTGAACGTCAATTTCCTCAACGCTCTTAGCCTGAGTTCGCAATAACTTGTCGCTATTTTTCCTGATTTCATATTCCGCCTTACCCTTATATGCATAAAGGGTTTGGGTCATCTTCTCCTCAGTGGTGTTAACCTCGATTTCCTTCATGGCCTCCGGGCAATACTTCACTACTGACCGCAGCATGGGGGCTTGATTCTGGAGAAATTTAGAGACTTTTTCAGCCTTCTGCTTTTCGACCGATTCAATCACTGGGGCAAGATGGGTCCGAGTCCGTTGCACCGCTTCCTGCTCTATCTGCTCCATTGAGATTTCATCACTGCTGTAAAGGTTATTCTTGTCAGGGATATTGAATTCCTGGCGGTATTCATCAACATTTGCATCAAGGAAGGGAGAGGTAATATAGGCCGAGTAAAAGAACTTTTTACCGTCGTCGTCAAACTGGACGGAAGTCCCCAAAAGGCTTCCAATGGAACGGTTTTTCACATCCCTGCCATCGGCGCAATAAACGAGCTGATGGGCTTTCTCGTGGGTTTCATAGAGACGAATATGGTACATGGTGAAAGACGAATCGCGAACGCTGAAATCCTCAGTAACGATATGGCCTTTTATCTTATTGTAAAGGTCGTGCAGGTTGATTAGCACACCATCCCAATCGTCTATTATCTTTATTGTTGGAGCGCGGTCGCTGATAAACCTCGTAAGGCAATGCTCAAATATACGTTGAGCAATTTTGGGGGAAGATTTGAAAGCGCTCGGCAACTTCCGATATTCTTCTTTAAACCCGGTTAGCCGCACAATGGTATTGGCGTGATCAATGTTAAAGGGATGGGAAGTCAATTCACGAATACCGTCAGTAATAGTGAACTCTATATTTCGACCCGTGAGAGTGCCATCCGGGCTCAGGTAGATGCTCGTGATATCTACCCGTTCAAACGCCTTAAGCCATAGAAAACGCCCGACGCCTTTTCCGCCTTTGGCAATTTTATAGGTAGAATCTGCTGTTTGGAAAGATTCGTAGTTGTCGTTATTAAAGCCGATACCATTGTCTTCAATCTCGAAGCCGATAATATTGGGCAGAGAAGAATCTTCGTCATTGAATGCAAGGTTTCCTTGTCGCATATCCCGCCTGATGCGCACGGTAATAACACCTTGCCTTACATCGCCCATCTCTTCGATGGCTTGGATGGAGTTAACTACCGCTTCGAAAACTGGTAGTAACGCCTCAGTCTTAAAGGGACGGAGGTGGCGAATCTTCCCTGCAAGGCTAGTTTTAAGCATAGCATCCGGCATATTATTGTCCCCCTACAACTGCCCCAGTAACCCCAGCGCATCGGCCAGCTTGTGCGCCCCGTCGATCGGCTTGTTCTCGAACACCATGAAGTAGCGGAACTGCCTCCCTGCCTGTTTCTCCCAGGCATTGCTCAGTTTCAGCTTGCGAACAGAATCTGAGTTGTCCCGGTCGTCACCCTTGGTTTCCAGAATGATGATCTTGCCGGAAATTGTTCTGATGATGAAATCCGGGTAGTGGTTGATGAAGCCGTTGATCCTGAAGCCACTCTTCTCGATGTTGCGGTGCCAGAACTGGATATTCGGCAGGTTGGCAATGTCGTTGATGACCCGCTCTTCAAAGCCGTTGGCCTTTTTCTCGGACATATACAGGCTGTTGGCTATGGTCGGCCCCATCAGGTTCGGAGCGATAAACTCGGGAAGTTTGAAGCTGGGGGAGGTGACGATCTTTTCGGTTGTCAGCCAATCACCGAAGACTTTTTCACAGTAGTCCGTGGACAGCTCGCTGATCTTCTGCTTGATCTTGGCGACGTAGCTGTAATCCCGCTCAAGGCAGTCGTGCAGCTGCTCTGCCGTCAGACCTTCCATAATCCGCTTGATGTAGGCCAGAATCTCCCGGTCGGCGATGGGATACATATTGCCGATCATCTCGGCTAGACGGGCCGCCATGTTTTTCACCTGCGAGTCTCGCGGCAGGGATAGGATGTGAGCGTTCAGCAGCGCCTTCTGGCGGCTGTCGATCTTCTTGAAACTGGGACGGTAATCATCCTTGCCGGTCTGTTCCAGATCGACCCGGTACGCTTCCGCGTCGATCCCTTCAAAGTTGAGCGACGTATCGCAGGTGCTGAGGCGGAAATCCTTCAGCAGGTTTTCCTTCTCCAGCAGGGCCAGCTTCTCCGCTTCATCGAAGAAGCCTCCGGCAGGCACCTGGATAAAGAACTGCGGTATGGCAATTGCCCTGGCCTCTTCGAGGTAAATGCTCTTGATCGGGTATCGGTTCATTCTGGCTTCCAAGTCCGGCGAAAGTGATGAATCTGCATCCTTTGCTTTTTTGGTGAATTCCTGGTTGGCTTCCGTGGCGTGAGCGGTCAGTTGTTCCAGCGTCGTATCCGGTTCGACAGCAGGTTGTCCGGCTGATTCACTCTCAGTTGTCCCGCCATCGGCAACACATCCCTGTAACCGTTCGACATCGATCTCTTCCTCTACCGTCGGATATTCCGTCGTTGCAGGTGCTTCCGGAACAGCAGGGGGCGGCGGTGCGAACAGGTCCGGGTGGGCGGAGTCTGGAACTTTCGATTCCACGGCAGATTCCAGCACTGCCCGGTAATCCCGGTCGCTGAAACCGGCCCGGTTCAGCCCCTTGACCACTTTATCGAGCGTATCCATGAAACGGTTGGAGGCGGTGAACACATAGCTCATGTTCAACAGCGGTTCCTGATGAGCCACCACATGGGGCTGACGCAACACCCTGCCGACAACCTGCTCCACATCGACGGCAGACGACTTATCGGCCAGCGATGCCAGGATATAGGCGAACGGGCAATCCCACCCTTCCTTCAGGGCATTGACCGTGATGATGTAGCGTACCGGACAATCACGGCTCATCAGATCCACACCCTTCAGCTCATTGACATCTGCTGTCTTGATGGCGATTTGCGCTTCGGGGATCTTCAGCTTGACCAGCGTGGCCTTGATCTTCTGGAAGGTCTCCTTCTCCTCGCCGGTCTTCGGTTCGGCCTGGAAAAGGATAATCGGGCGGATGTACTTGCCGGTGATCTTCTCCTCGGCAATTGCCAGCGTTTCCAGCTTGCGCCGCAGCTGCAGGGAGTTGTTGACCACCTCAGTCTTGTCGGGCCGGTTGTAGACAATGACCGGCAGCTTGACCATGCACTCCTTCTTGAGCGCCAGGGCGTCCACGAAACTGACGATGTTGCTATTGTTGCGCGGGGTGGCGGTCAGATCGAGGATAAAGCTGGGCTTGAGGTTTACCAGCATTTCAACGGAAAGGTCGGACTCAGCATTATGGCTTTCATCCACAACCACGACCGGTCTTAGGGCACGGATGACGTTGATCAGGGCGGTCGGGTCGGCGCTCTCCAGCAGGTCGGCATCCAGCACATCGAAAGTTGCCAGGTTGCCGTTCTCCTGAAAAATCTTGCGGTCATCCTTGTTGCGGGCTCGCAGACTGTCAAAGCTCATCAGGATCAGGGAAAGCTGCCCCTGGATGGCGTCGGGAGAAAACCCGGCCCCCTGCAATAACGATTTCTTGCCGTAAATTTCAACGCGCCCCTTGAAATGGGTATTCAGCCGCTGCCGGTAGGGATGGGTCGGGTCGGCGAAGTTGCGTTCCGTCTGTTCCAGGATCGTCAGCGACGGCACCAGCCAGACCACCACGCGGGGCTGACCGGTCGATTCCGGTACCACAACGTCGAAGATCGGCTTGAGGGCATTGGCGGCCAGGAAGGTCTTGCCCCCGGCGGTCGGCACCTTCACGCAGACATGGGGAACACCGGGGACATTGTTCTTGTATGCTTCCATCCTGGTTGCACCACGGTCGTCCCAATAGGTGCGGAAGGCGGCCCGGATATCCTTGAGTTCCTCAAGATAGCTGAGGAAGTCGGTGAGGTCTTTGATGACGCGGCTTTGATAGTCTTTCAGTTCCATGGCTGTCCCGTCAAAACCGCGTAATGTCACGCGGGATTTTTTTGAAAATAATGCCGTGCTTGCGCAGCTGATCCTGCGACAGCAGGCAGTTGTCGGCATATACTACCAGTGTTGTTGGTCGCGCGTACTCTGTGAACCGGAGGCTGTTCAGAAATTCATAATCCAGCGCCGTTGCCCGATCCGGTTCGTAATGGAAGAGGTATGCAGCATCATTGGCCTGGCCGATATAGTACGGCGACATCTCGGAAAGTCCGTACTCCACACCTTCCGTATAAGCCACATAGCGCCTGATCTCTTCGACCGGAACGGCCTCGTTGAGATTACCGTCCTCATCGAACAGGGCCTCGCCGATGGTATAGTACTCGAAGCTGCCGCCAAGTCCGGCAACAACCTTGTTATCCTCGCCATAGCCACCCATGACCCGGCGTACCCTCTCGGCGGTAATGGTTTCGGCATAATCCATCATCTCGGTCAGGATGAAACGGCGATTCCCGCCATCCTGGGCATTCAGCTTCAGCACGGCATGAGCAGTGGTGCCGGAACCAGCGTAGGAATCGAGAACCGTATCGCCCGGATTAGTTGCAACCGAAAGGATTTTCTCTATCAGGGTTGTTGGTTTCGGCGTGATGAAATCAATCGCCTTGGAGTTATCGGAGAGGATGCCCCGGATTTCCTTCTTGGCTGCATCCGTATGACCGGCAAAGCTGTGCTCCCACCACGTTGCCGGAACAATGCCATCGTTTTTCAGCAGATGCTTGTACCGCTTGAAAGATGGTACTTTCCCTGTTCCGTCTTTGCCCCAGTAAATAAGACCCTCTGCAACATGCCGTTGGTATTCGTCCTGTGAATATGCCCAGACCCGTGTTCGTTTCGGCCAGATTTCTTCTCCGGTGTTCGGATTGGTAATTGGATAATACAGGTTCGGTCGCTCGTCAGCAGATTTGTTGCAAGTGTAATCGCTGTTTCTGAAAGTCCCTTTTTCATCCTCATTACGATACTGTCGGTCTTTCTCCTCAGTGCGGGGCAGCAGGTTCCGCTGCCACTGCTCGCTTTTCCGATAGACCAGAATATGGTCGTGCATCGGCGCTATAGTCTTGTGGTCATTGGCCACGGCATACTTTTTCTGCCACAACACATTGGCAACAAAGTTCCCCGAACCGAAAATCTCGTCCAATACCAACCGCAGATTGGCGACCTCGATATCGTCAATCGAAATCCAGATGCTCCCATTCAGCGCCAGCAGTCGATGCAGCAGTTTCAGACGCGGATACATCATGCAAAGCCACTTGTCATGCCGCGACAGGTCTTCACCTTCCTTGCCGACCACCTGATGCAGCCACTTCTGAATGCGCGGATCATTGACGTTGTCGTTGTACACCCAGCCTTCATTGCCGGTATTGTAGGGAGGATCGATGTAGATGCACTTCACACGCCCCTCGAACTCTGGCAGCAGCGCCTTCAATGCCTCCAAATTGTCGCCGTGGATTATCCGGTTGCCAGTCGAGTTGGCCGGCGTCCCTTCCGGCGCGGTATGCACATACTCACGCCGTAGGGTCTTGAACGGAACCTCGTGGTGATGCTTGACGACTTTATCTTTTCCTATCCAGTGCAGGGTTGGCATGAATTGTCTCGTTTGAAATCAGTGATATATAGCTGTATCTCTCAACCAATACTATAATGTGCCATAACAGCCGTGTTACACAGCAGCCGGTCGTATCTCCATAATAATTTCGCCGGGCAACCGTTCTACAGATACCGACTGCCTTTCAGGATAACACCGATACGTCAGGTAACAATGATTCCTGGGGTTGCTGAGAATAGAGGGAGTAAACGATGCCAGGTTGGTGCCTTTGCATCGAGCGGAAGGTGCCAATAGTCCTGGATGCCCCTCGCTATGCAGCCGCTCGCCAATCTGGTGGGTAAGGCTGTAATCCTGTGCAACCAAGCCGGGGAAGTGTTTCTCTTTCCCGCGCAAATCAATCAGCACTGCCCGACCATGGACGAGATAAACGGCGCGTTCCCGGATGACGGGGCCTTTAATGCCTTCGACCCGCAGTTCTTCCCGGATCATATGGTGTGCCGTTTCATGGATCGTGGTTTCCAATTCCAGTGAACCATACCAGACGCCAAACGCTCCATTCCCATAACGGCTGGACAAGTAGGGATCGGTCTCGAAGGGGTAGCCGATTGCGGTGGTATAATGAAAACCCCGCTTGATTAGTCCGGTCGGTATTTCGGTCTTTACCCGCATCTCTGCTGTAATGGCCACTTCGCTCGAATATTCGTCACCGTCAGTCAAATCTGAAAATAGATCGACCGACTCGCGCAAGGATACAATGTTGCGAAAAAGGTCATCGTTGAAATCGCAGGTTTTGTCGAATAGACACGGCATGAATCAGCGCCCACGGTAGAAATCGAGGTAGCGGGCTACCTTGGCGATGCCGATGATTCCCTGTTCCTTCATGACAGCAAGTGGGGTAAGGTTGTCAAAAGCCGTGTTCCGCCGGGAAACCCATGAATAGCGGATATCTTCATTCTGCGGGTAGAGAAGCCGCAGCGCCTTGTGAATGGCCAGGAGCCAGCCGACACGGTCCAGAATGTCGCGGGTGCCGGGCAGCGCTTCTCCCTTGCCGTATTTTGCCAGCATGGCCCGGCTCTTGGGGCTCAGGCCCAACAGATCGAGCTGATCGGCGGTCGAAAGATCCCAGAGGTGGAATAGTTTGATGACCATCTTCGATAGTGCGCTTCGTGAATCGTCGGAAGTGAGGTCAATGTCGGCTGTTTTTGCGTGAGCAAGTGCCATTGGATAATCCCCCTTACATGGTTTTATAATATACATAATTTGTTTACTTGGCAACTGTGAAGGTGGAAAAATTCTAGCTGAAAATTGGAATGGATGCTTATAGTGAACAGGTAATATATTCTGATATATGCTATACAACAACATAGTATGTCTAATATATGTAGACATACTATGTTGTTAACTGATAAATTGTCGCTATCACTCAGGAGATGGTGATCATGACTAACAGCCTTCTGCTCAAGAGCATTCCCTACGAGGAGTTTGACTATCAGACTCTGTTGGATTCTGTCCACGGATATACACAGCCACGGATGAAGATTTCCGGCATGCTGGCCAAAGGGGATATAGTCCGCGTCAAGAAGGGGCTCTATATCCTAGGTGAGTCATTGCGCCGGAGGCCATTTTGTCGCGAACTGCTTGCCAATCTCATCTATGGTCCGGCCTATGTTTCCCTCGAATATGCGCTGCACTATCATGGCCTGACACCTGAACGGGTTGAGACGGTAACTTCGGTAACCTGTGGCCGCTCCCGGACTTTCGATTCGCCGGTCGGTACTTTTTCGTATCGAATGATCCCGATGGAAGCATTCCGTACCGGTATGGACCAGGTTGAACTGGATGATGGCCGTTCTTTTCTGATCGCCATTCCGGAAAAGGCTCTGGCAGACCGGATCGTTGCCGACCGGGGCGCCGGCATTTCAACGCAGAAGGAGTTGCATGAATATCTGCTGGCTGATCTACGCATCGACCCTGCAAATCTCCGTGGACTCGATCCGGCCCGACTTGCGGAAATCGCCAGGCACTACAGATCTCGCAGAGTGAAGCTGCTGGCCGATCTGATTACCCGTCTGAGTAAAGGAGCACGATAATGCATGAGGCGGTGACCCGCATGCTTGCCAAATATGAACCGAAGAGCGTTGACGATTCAGTCAGAGCACTACGGGAGATTATTCAGGAAGTGGCGCTGCTCGGACTCTGGCGGGCCAAGTTTTTTGAGCACGCCGCATTCTACGGCGGTACGGCTCTGCGCATCCTGTACGGACTCGACCGGTTTTCCGAGGATTTGGATTTCTCACTCCTGACGCCATCCCCCGATTTTAATCTGGCTCGGTACACGGCATCACTTGAGGAAGAACTCCTGGCATTCGGTTTCAATGTCCGGGTAGAGATGGTTGACAAGGCGGTGGAATCTGCGGTGCAGTCTGCATTCCTCAAGGCGAACACCCGTAATGAACTCCTGGTCATTGAGGCCGGTGAGGAACTTGCCGGTCAGGTTGCAGCCGGCCAGGTGCTGAAGGTGAAGATCGAGGTGGACACGGACCCACCGCCCGGTTTTAACACCTCGACCCGCTACCTGCTGCAACCAATCCCGTTTGCCGTCAGGAGCTATACACTCCCGGATCTCTTTGCCGGCAAGATGCATGCTATTTTGTACCGCAAATGGAAAAACCGGGTGAAAGGCCGCGACTGGTACGATTTTGTCTGGTATGCAGCTAATCATCCGCAGCTGAACCTTGCTCATCTTGAACAGCGGATGCGGCAGACCGGCCATTGGAACGGTGAAGCGCCATTATCTTCTGCGGCGTTTCGTGATCTGCTGTTCGATACCATCACCCGACTCGATGTAAATCAGGCGAGAAAAGACGTGGCGCCGTTCGTCAATGATCAGCAGATGCTTACTCTCTGGTCGCACGACTTCTTTCACGATGTTGCTGGCCGGATTCAAACTGAAGGATAAACTACGCATGGAGGTTTCTGAAATGAGTAATGAAGATCTGCTGGCAGCGCTCCAGGAGTTGCTGGAGGCATCCAGTGTCATGACCAGCGGCCAGCTGCCAAGCGCCAGCCAACTGGAACGATATCAGCGGGCACGCGAATGGGCGCAACGGCTCCTTGACCGCGAAGAGCGGGCAAAAAACGCGTGATGGCGGTTAACCTCTGGGTGGAAATGGGTCGTTACCGTGACTGTCTGCCCCGGATATTCTGCCGTTCTTGTTGTGGATGATGAACTCTGACTGCTGATTCTGGCTGATTGTTCTCCCCTGATTAATTGCTTCCCTCTTTGTCTCCGTGTGAACGGATACTCGCTGAGCTCCCGGTTTGACAACATCCCACCCGCCGTTTGAGTTCGGCACTACATGATGTTCTTTTCGTGACATGGCAATCTCCTTATTGTTTTTGCACCACATATGGTATCTCGCTAACAATTGAATTCAATATATTGTGTGGTATTCGCTTTGTCAATCAACAATATAATAATTTATTATATTGTTGACATGCAAGTATAATTTATTTATATTTTTACTTGACAGAAAGGGGGAAATTTAATGTCGAGATTGGAATTGGCTGAACGTCTCCGAAAGGCCCGCGAAGCGGTTGGCTTGTCGATTGGCGATGCAGCAACTCGTCTTGGTTTCACCAATTACCAGACACTGAGTAATATCGAAAAAGGTGATCGGGAGGTAAAGGCGAGCGAGTTGGCTCAATTTGCCAAAACGTATTTCTGTAACTTGAACAACCTGCTCATGGGGGATGATGTACCACAGCCAGCCGTGCATTTTCTCTGGCGCCGGGCTCCTTCCGAACGAAAAAGTGAAATAGAGGCATCGATAAAGCACAGATTCGAGGAGTACCATCTACTTGAAAAATTGCTCGGCCTGGTAGAAGAAGGATCTGGTCCTGTTATTTCCGTTTCACCGGCAGACATCCGCACCTACCATCAGGTTGATGCATTGGCCGCCAAGGTGAGTAACCTTCTCAACATGGGCAGCAGGCCTGCACTTTCATTGCAGAAGGTTATGGAGCAGATGCTCCGTACCAAAATTCTCTTTATCGAGTTGTCCGAGTTTGGTTCCGCTGCTTCAACGGTTCACCCTGAATTTGGCGCCGCCATCGTCGTTAATAGCGAAGAAGCACCATGGCGCATCAATTTCACTCTTGCCCACGAACTGTTCCATATCATCACCTGGAATACGTTCAACCCTTCGGATCTTGAGCAGGATGAAGCACTGTTCAAGGATATTGAGAAAAAGGCCGAGCGCTTTGCCTCGACTCTGCTCCTCCCGGAAAGTGCAGTTCGTGAAGAGTTGAATGCGCGGATAAAGGAACAAAAGCTTTCCTTTTCGGACATTGTCGACATTGCCCGGGAATTTGGCGTTTCAACACAGGCGTTGCTCTATCGAATGGCGAACATGCGTTTCATCGAATGGGAAAAAGCGAACGATCTGGCAAGAAACGATGAGCTTTTGATGATCGACCGGCGCATCAGAAGGGATGCTGACTACGAAACCCCCTCTTCGGAAAGATTCACACTGCTTGCAGTGAAATGTCTCCGCAAGGGATTGATTTCTCGTGGCAAGTTCTCAGAACTGCTTGATATTGATCGCGCTGATATTGATGAGTTTCTTGAATATCGGGGATTGAGCGAGGCGGAGGGCGAGTCGATTGAAATTATGGCTTCTTGATGCCGACGTTATCATCAAACTTCTCGAAATCGACGTTTTTGACCGACTTGTAGCCATGCATGACCTGCATGTTGCCTCAACGGTGGTAGATGAGGTCAAGTATTACCGCAGAGCTGGGCGGAAATTTCAGGTAGATTTTCGACAGCAGTATATTACCACTGGTCTCGTGACTGAAACCCTAGCAACTGCCGAAGAGATGCAGGAGGTTCTCCGCCGGCTGCCGCTGTTGCGACAACAGGGTGTCCACGCTGGCGAGATTGAATCACTTGCCGTTCTGGTCAGACAGGAAGATCTCACCCTCTGTACATTCGATGCCGCGGCAATAAGGACTTTGCCATTTCTGGACGTGACTGAACGTGCGGTTTCGGCGGAGCGTCTATTGCGAACGTCTGGATTGACCCTGTCACCGGGATTTAAGCTTGATCCCAGGTTGAGTGAAGAATACTTCAGATCGAATGTTGATCAGGGGTTACGGGAGTTTGTTTATTCACGCGCCACCTGAGTCGATACACATAAATAAAAAGGCGACCACAAGGGCCGCCTCTATCCAGGCCGGACGGGTATCCGGCCTGAAGATGCTAGTAGGGTTTCACTCCCGAAATGATGGCAAGAACCTCGAACTCGCCTCCTGACAAATCATTCTTCATCAGTGCCTTCTCGAATTCCTCCCATGACAGCGTGAATTCCCTACCGTTAATGCGTGCGCGAACTGACATGACTCTCTCCCCCTTATCGATGTGATGGTGGCCCAAAAGGGCTCCCTGCAACCACCGTCGGGACGGTGACTCCAGGGAACCCTTTTGAACCGGGGGAAGAGTCGAGGGAGGGCGCACGAAGCGCCACTCCCTCTCTATCTACAGATATCCTTTTTCGACAAAACTCATGAAATCGTCATCGCCGACGATGATATGATCCAGCACCCTGATACCAAGGATGTCACCGCTCTCCTTGAGACGCGTGGTGATGGCAATATCTTCCTTACTGGGAGTCGGGTCACCCGTCGGATGGTTATGCACAAGGAGGATGGCTGCCGCATTGGACAGGCATGCCGTCTTGAACACCTCCCGGGGATGCACGATTGCCTGGTTGAGTGATCCGATTGATACCCGGTCGAAACAGACGATCCGGTTCTTGCCGTCCAAATGCAGAACAACAAAATGCTCCTTCGTCTCCCGCCGGAGATTCCGGAACATTTCAAATACCTGCTCTGGTTTCGTGAAACGCAGCGATACCCACTCAGGGGCATCGTCGCGCACGACCTCGTTGCGGTAACGGGCCTCGATAGACCTCACCATGATTCGTTTGGTGACCGGTGGTACCGGTTCACCGAATAGATTAAAGTTCATGTCCACCTCCGAAAATATTGAGGGCGGACTCCCCCTCAGGGGCAGTGGTCGCCCCCATAGGGTTGATAGTTATAGGTTTAGGTCTGGAGCGCCAGCACGGCCTCCCGAAAGGTCACGCCATCAAGTTCCATCGTGGCACTGATGGAATCCCATGTCCGGTTACAGACGAAACAGTGGACATGATTCTCGTACAGCGCCATGGATGGATTGCTATCTTTGTGAAACGGACAGCAACGGTGTTTTCCTTTGGGGAAGTCTATAATGCTGGTTATGGGATACTGCCGGGCCTGCTCTATCATCTCAGGGGTGATCTTGCCAGCTACCGGTCGCGCTTCCTTGCCGTTGACATGGTTAAGCAGAGCTGTTGCCTCCAGCTTCAGAGGTCGCAACTCCTTCTCCTGGTCATTGATTAAGGATGCAATAAGAGCCTTTGTCAGCGGGTTGGAACTTCGTTCGATCCGCTGTTGGGCTCCCCATATTTCACGCTCCAGATGTTTGATTTGCGGTTGCAGGAAGGCAAGCCGGCGCATGATCGCATAGCGTTCCGGTACGCCGAATTCCTTC
Source organism: Geoanaerobacter pelophilus (assembly GCF_018476885.1). Taxonomy (NCBI): domain Bacteria; kingdom Pseudomonadati; phylum Thermodesulfobacteriota; class Desulfuromonadia; order Geobacterales; family Geobacteraceae; genus Geoanaerobacter; species Geoanaerobacter pelophilus. The sequence continues at coordinate 493,374 of NZ_JAHCVJ010000001.1, read as the reverse complement.
GCCGCAGAGATGACGGTTTTCACGGTCATCCTTCTCGAACCTCCTGTCGTGTGAGGGCCTATGTTCATGCCGTACCTCCAACTACCCGTACCGAGCGAAACGGAGTCCCCCAGAGAGCTTCGCCTCCGGAACTGCTCCGGGATTTGATCTCCAGGTGGCATGGAATCCACCCGGTCGACCGGCCGACGATGAAACGTCGGCGATCCCCGTAACAGTCGATGACTTCCACACGTTTTCCCTCCAGGCCGATCAGATCGGCTGTAAGGTCAACACGCGAGCGCCATCCGGTTGCGATATTCTTCTGGCGGGCTTTATCAACCAGGTCAGCGTACTTACGATAAGCTGCCATGGTGCCGCGTTCGGTCGGAACAGGGGAGTATTCGGGAGAGTTCAGTTCCGTAGCCAGGGCTGCCGCTTTCTTCAAAACGACATCGAAGCCCAGGCAGGTATAGAACTCGCCATGATCGAGAACATAAACGCCGCCGGCATAGCCGGGGTTTATTGTGATTTTGGTGGGCATGGTCTGTCTCCTTTGCAATAGGCAGGAAGACAGACTTCCCCCTTGGGGATTGTCGTGTCTCCCCGCAGGATGAATTATTTATATTGGTTCAGCTGCTCAGTCGTTTGTCCCAGCAGCACTTGCCGATGAAATGGGCGTAGTCGTCCCGCTGGTAGAAGACACGTGCGGAGGATTGCGGGATCATGTTGCCGCAGCCGACACATTTTACGGCCCGTTCAATGGGGCTGTCTGCAACCGTCAATTCCCGGATGAAGGTTTCATCGCAATTCTGACAGTCAAAAATCTCCCGGTCGATCCCCAACAGGGTATCGGTTCGGGAGACTTCCAGAAAACAGCCGCATACCGGGCAGCCGATGGTGTTCGGCGTGCCATTTTTCGCATGCCGTTCATGTTCGTAGTTGTTGCGGGCGACGCGGAGATTCTCCTCGAAGTCAATCTCCATCCGCTCACAGAAGTGCATCAGATCCGTGAGCATGTCCTTGACGTCATCTTCGTCGCCGTCGAAATCCCGCTCTTCAAGGGTCAGACAGTAGGCCTGCATGACCGTGTCGATACGGTCGGCACGTTCCTCGTTGGTCGGTTCGTCTGTCGTTCGTTCAAGAGGGCTCATGCCGCGACCTCCTCTTTTACGCAGGTTTCCCGTTCATCGTGGACGTCAGGTTCATTGAGTACAGCAAGCCGCACCGTGTCGGTTTCCCACCGGACGTCGGTGTGCTTGTAGTAGCCAGACCAGAAGAAATCGTCATCGGTGACGTTCAGAGTGTTGCACTCCATCCGTCCCTCGAATTCCTTCAGGGCAACCTTACCGTTATCAGGTTCGGCGTCCACGTCAGTCGTCATGAACTCGCAGGTATAGTTGAATTCGCTGATCTTGCAGGCCTTCATCTGCCTGACAACCACCGCGAGCTTCTTGATCCGCTCGATGAGCGTGGCGTCGAGATCGATGATGGCGTAGTCAGCGTTGTCGGAGAAAAACTCGCTGTTGTCGTGAACGGGTATGATGAGGCGTTTTGCTGATATGGTGTCTGTCATGGTCTGTCTCCTTGTAATGTGCGGGAACAGACCGACCCTTACGGGGGTGTCAGTCCCCGCACGGGTTGATGGTTGAGGTTTCGTCAGGCGTATTTCCGCCTGGGGGCGGGATTACGCACATAGACGCCAAACAGGGTGAACTCCAGGGCTCCCGCATCCAGTAAGGTCTGGTACATGCCGAATGGCAGGTCCCGAGTGACCTCTCTGCCGTCTTCACAATGGATGACGGCAATGGATGGTGGAACTGGAGCAGGTTCCGGCCTGGTGATCGGTAGATGGATGATGTTGCTTTTGATCGGCGCTTCTCCCTTGTTGTCTCCCCTGACTCTGGCATTCTCGTGCTGGGTCATCTTCTTCAACAGGGACGACGGGTCCGTGTAGTTGAAGTTCCCCTCCTTGAGCGCCTTTGTCATCAGGGATGAAAACGACTGGCTGCTGCTGCATTCCGCCGGGTCAATGTCCGGAGTTTCTCCTTCCGCCAGCTTGGCGACCATCCTCTTCTCCAGGGTGTAGGCAAGCTGCAGTGCCTGGACTTCCGAAGAGGTGAGATACCAGTAACGGACGGGACGGACTTCCCCGAACTGGGCCCGGTGGATGTCAGCGGTATTGACGCGACGAATTCTGCCGTCTCCCTGTTCGGCCAGTCTGGTGTTGGACGTGTAGTCGTACCAGACGAGGTTGTTGAACTGGGATAGGTTGAGACCCGTGGCGACCCGGTGGAAGGAGACGACAACGACCTGGGCCGTTACCTGCTCGAACCAGCCGACCAGTTTTTCGGGTCCTACCGAGTCGGGCAGGATCTCAATGCTGGCGCCCTGCACGTTATCCCGAAGGATGCGTTTCAGGACGGGGCGCATGTCGATCTTCTGCGTATTGCCGGTATAGACCAGCAGACGCTCTCCCCGGTCGATCACCCCCTGGGCGATACCGATCAGTTTTTCTTCTTTTTCCAGCAGCAGCTCCCCGTCGGGAAGTGACAGCCGGTGCAGTGTGCCGAGCGGAATATCCCGCAGTTTCAGTTCGTCGTTGAAGTGCCGGAACGTGTCGCTGACGCGCAGGAACGCGGCATTGCGGACGGCTGCAGCTGCCAGGAGGTCTTCCGGCGGCAGGTCTGCCTTGTCGATGATGTTTTCGATGCTCCGGTGACAGGTTTCCACCAGGGCATGTGCCTGGCACTTGATGACCTCCCGTTCCACCGGTGGCAGGTCGTCGAAGTCGTCACTGTCCACGTTGACGAAGTTGGGAATCGTAAAGATCAGGGCTGCCGGTGAGATACCAGCCGTATCGTAGGTGGTGACACGCTCCGATTCACGGTGACGGTTTTTCTCATCGGTTTTCCTGACGGTCTTGAACGCACCGTACTTGGTCTGGAAATCAGTGGCTGACTTCATCTCCCAGCCGGCACTGCGCATTTGCATTGGATTCAACCCCCACAGGATGTTGTAGATGGATTTTGCCATGCCGTTGGTTACGGTGGCGGTGAGGGCAAGAACCTTTTTGGCAGTTGCGGCAAGCCGGATGAACGCGGTCCCCTGATTGCTCATCAGGTTGGCCGCGTTGTGGGCTTCGTCGAAAATGGCGAGGTCGAACGGTATCCGTTTCAAGAGCCGGATGTACGGAAGCTGCTTGTTGTGTGTCCGGGCTTCCGTGGCGGTACCGTTGTTCTCGATCTCGCTGATCCAGCGACGATAGGTCATGACAGGCCGGTCATTTTCAGGGATATAGGTAAAGAGCGGTTCGCCGCAGTCCGAGCACTTGGGTTTGTCACCCTTGCGGATCTTCTCGGACAGAGCCGAACGGCATGATGGGCAGACTTCCGTGTATTCAACGGAGCTGTGGCCATTCTTCTTGACGATGGTTTTGCGACTCTTGATGCAGAGCCGGTATTTCGGGTGCATCCTGAGTCGTGTGTAGGCAATCAGGTAGAGACCGTGCGGCCTGGTTGCAGAAAATTCCTTCAGGGCTTCCCAGGAGTCGATGACATGCACATTGAACCCCTCATTGGCGTATTCCTTTGCCAACTGGGGGATGAGCTGCGGTTCCGATACCATCACCGTGCGTTTGGCCTCAGTGAGGTACTTCACCGCTTTCGCCATCCATGTTTTCCCGGTGCCGGTGTTGGCACGAATGCCAATGCCCCGGCGGCCTGAGCGATAGGCCTTGATGACCGCCTTGACCGCTTCCCGTTGTGGGGGGAGCAGACCGATCTCCTGCAGCTCATCAACCAGGTATGTTTCGTCCTGGCCGATTTCATGGAGGGGCTGGTAGAGCCGCGAGAGTTTCTGCAGAAGCACCGATGAGAGACGGCTGTTGAGTTCGTAATAGTCGAACCCATGTTCCCGGGCCGGTTGAACGTACCCATGGCGATCCATCAGAAATGCTTCGACGGTGGGCTTGCAGACCATCGTCTCGCAGTTGTTCTCCGGGTCCTTGAAGGTCTCGGTTTTAGTGATGACCATGAATTTGGCCAGGAAGAAGTCGCCGTTGATGGTGACGGATTCGATCTGACTGTTCATAGCCGCAAGTTGGACGGCGTGCGCCGTTCGCAGGGTTGAGACGGGCTGGATACTGTTGTCGTAGGACGACGGATACTGCCGGTCCAGCACCATGACTGCCGCTTTGTCAAGCCGCTCCTCGCACTCCCGGTATAACTCCGAGAGGTCGCGGGCCGTCATGAGCGGGCGGTTGCTGCCATTGCTGCCGCCAAGGGAAAGAGTCTGGCGTTTGCCCGGCACGGTGTACTTTACCCGTACCGCTCCATCCCCCAGGTTGGCAACGGGCCAACTCTGGAATCGAGCGTATTGACGATAATACTCGCCGCTGTTGTCCTGGTTCTTTGCCAGAAATACGACCACCTGCTTGAAGCGGGCGTATTCCTCGCTCTGGAAGGCGTAGGCGAACGGAAATGTCCCCTGGATAATGTCCAGCAGTCTCCCTTTTAGCTCATACTCGGGAATGATGAGAACCATCACTCCTTCATAGGCCAGCAGAGGGGCTGTCTTTTTCATCCAGGTGACCAGTTCATTGCCGGCGGCCTTGTTGTAGGGCGGATTCAGCAGAATCAGATTGAACTTGCCGGAAAGCTCCACGTCGAAGAACGACGAGTTAAGCTTCTGGGTTGTTCCGTGAATCCTGGCGAACCTGCCGGCATCCAGTTCAACGGCATAGGAGAGGATTTCGTGTGGTGAACCGTTGGAGGCGGCAAAGCGCCGCTTGAGCCAGCGGGTCACCGTGGTCAGGAATTCGCCTTCACCCGCACAGGGGTCAAGGACGGAGATAGTTTTCAGGGCATTGTAGCGCCGGCTTTTCCAACCGAATGACGGCTCCAGAATACGGAGAACCGTCTGAACGTCAGATGGAAAGGTCGGGTAATACCCTTTGTTCAGTTCATTCCCCCGGGTGCGGGAAAACGAGCTGTTGATGGTAGTGGTAAGTTCCATGCCTGTCTCCTTGGTAACAGGGGCAGGCGGAGATGACGCACTCATCCCTTGGGGAGGTGGTCAAAGCCGCCTACCCCCGAAGCGGGATAGTTAAAAGTTACATCTTCGTCTCAGTGATCCCAATAGCGCTGGTCATACCAGCGGCCATTGATCTTGATCCGGTTGTCGGCATCGATGGAAACAGTACGGTCATAGCTGCCACCTTCCTTAAGGACGGTGCAGCGTCCCGTACCGACTTCGACCGTGGGTCCGAAGCCGGATACGTAAAACTGCCACGCTCCGTGAGTAGCGTTACGGTAGACTTCACGGTGTTGAACGTAGCCGTTTTTGATGATCCGGCGTTCCCAGTTGTCCGATACCTGTTCAATTGGATAACGCATGGCGTTCCTCCTTCTCGATGGTGAAGTGCGCTGTCGCGGGAGGCATTTTGAGCCCGCCGTACTTGAGCCGGTTGACTATCTCCGACTTGAGTTCGTGGGTCCGGAATTTCCAGCACCGCTTGTTTCCCACAAGGGGCTCTATTTCCATGGATACTTCGTTGAACAGCGTCTCATACCAATCGCGATGGACGAATTCCCGCTGATCGAGAATCCTGGTAAAGACCTGGTAGCAATCCGCCTTCGAGGTGCCGATCAGAAACGACGAGTCAGACGACGGCGTAATGTATGCCCCCGAATACCCTTCGCCCATCTTCGGTATGACCCGCAGGGGATGGTTGCTCCAGATGTTGGTTGATCTGTCTTCTTTACCGTGGCATTCAAGCGACCCCTTTATGGCAAGAATCTGGGCGAAAGCCCGAATCTCCTGAGTGGGGCCGTAGGCGGTGAGATAGAAGAGATTGCGGGCGCCGGGCACAGAATCGTCCAGGATCAGATCCCGGCAGATGACCGTTGCTGACGCCTTGTCGTTTGAAATAGTAATTTTCATGGTTCTCCTCGTGTAGTACCGACGGAGAACGCACATCTCCCCGTGGGGAATGGCATTCCCCGTCGGGGTGTGGGATGATCAGGCGACCAGCTTCTCCCGCAACAACTCCAGGAGGGCCGGTGTAAATTGGTCGAGGTTCTTGATGATCCGGTGATTGTCGGGCAGGTATCGTTTGATACTTGTGTCCTGGATACCGATCCCGATCACCTCAATCCCCGATTCCCGCATCCGCTTGATGGCGGCTTGGGTGACGGGGCCATCGCCGGTTTCTCCGTCGGAGAAGGCGATGCAGATCTTGCGTGTTTCCCGGCGCAGGCAGAGCTCGCCCCATGCCCACCAGAGAGCATGGCCAAGCCTGGTGCCGCCGGAACCGGTGATGTTGAATCTGCTGTGATCCGGCTTTTCCCCGAAATCAACCATGGGGAAAACGCGATTGTCGAAACCTTTAAAGGTCGCAATCGCCGTACGGACACCGGGAATGGAGTACAGAGCCTCCGAAGCCACAAAGCAGGCGCGGGAAGCAATACCCATCTTGTTGAGCAGGGTCGAGTTGCCCATGCTTCCGGAACTGTCCAGAAGCATGCAGACAGCCGTGTTGACTGCCCGTTTTTCCTCTTTCCTGTTGAAGACCCGTGTATCGCCGACACGAAGTCGGGTCAGAACACGAGAATCCAGTCGGTGTCCGATGCTGGCCGGGGTGGAGCGTTTCTGTTTTGATGCCTGGACGAGTCCCTGAAGGCGGGCTCGCAGAGCTGCCGTATGGACACGAAGAGCTGAGATGTCATCGTAGCCGCTGGCATTTCGTAGTGGTTCGGCGGTCGGGAGTCGTGGTGCAGCAGCTCCTGATCCGTTGAACGAGCTTTCGGTTGCGTTCTGACAGAGTAGTTCGGCAAGTTTCTCACCTACGTTTCCGTAGGACCCGATGCTCTTTCCAGACAGTGCTTCCGAGATGGCCTGCCGGGCTGTTTCAAGTGATTCACCCGACTGACCCGGTGTTTGTTGGCCGGAAGATGTGCCGTTGTCAGAATTGCCAGAAGGTTGTGATGGCGCTTGCTGCTTGCCATCGTCTTTCGTCTGTTGACCGCCATTGGTGCTCGTGGCGTTTTTCTGTGGCGATTGACCATCCTGATTCCCCTGGCCAGCGTTACCGTTACTGCCGGAAGCACTTTGAGATGTCTGGGACTGGCCATTTGTTTGCTTTGGCTGTGCAGCGTTACGAATGAGCTTCATCAATTCATCGCGAAGCGCTGCTGTCTCACGGGTTGACCGAAGAGTCCCGGTCCGATCCAGAAGCTGTACTGCCTGATTGAAGTACTCCCCAAGGATTTGCCGGACCAATGGTTCGGCGCTGTCCCTGGTTTGCCGCATCGAATTATGACCCAGCACCGCGATACGGGTCAGGGCCATGATCCAGGCAAGGATGCTCTGGGATGGATGGGACGGGTCGGGTCTGAACGCGCCATGCTGTTCAACCAGGATGCGCGTCAGTTCACGGAGGTTGGCAATGCAGCCGGGATACTCCCAACCGATTGACTGCTCGATCCTGACATCTTCCAGAATGTTGAGCAGATCCCCCGCGAAATTATCCGTCAGTTGCACGGAAAAGTCGGTATACCGGACGTGCGCCGCCTCATGATCGATATAGCCATGGGCAAGCGCTTCAGCATGATCTCCCGACACGACCGGGATGGTTATTTCCTTCCCGGTGGTACAGGCGATCTGTCCGGCAATGGTCACAGTGATGTCGTATTTCCGGCCAAGGACCTTGGCGATCAGGGCAAGAGGACGTGCTTTCATGGTGTCCCCCTACCAGAACCAGACAGCCGGGGCTTCAACCTGCTTTGCCGGCTGTGGTCTTCTCGCAATGGTCTTTGGCGGAATGATGGTTGGTGGGGCCGACTCGACTTCAGGTTCGGGGAGAGGTTGCAGCATCTCTTCCCGTTCCTCGGTCGTGATGAAACCGGCAATGTCGGACAGCTCGCACAGTACTCCGACCAGACCCATCAGGGTTGCCCCGGTAACGGGTCCGGATTTGGGTACGGTAGCGAGCGCCGCGTTCACGTTGGCAACGAGGGCGCTGATCTTGTCAGGGCCGACGAAGCTCAGGCTGGAGAGTTTGTCGAGAATCGCCTTCAGGGGACGAAGTGCCTTCCGGGTTACGGAAGTTCGCCCCCGGTACGATTCCTCCCAGGTAGATTTTGCCAGGGCGCCAATCTCATGGATCAGTTGATCCGCGAGTCCGCCTACCTGACGCTCCAGTGGTTGTGTTGCTGAAGCAGCTTCACCCGGGGCTTCCACCTTGAAGGCGGTAAATCCGCAGGCAAGTCGTTCTGCAACACGGCTGGCTGGTTCAACGGCACGGGCGACGATCTCCGACCATTCGCCAGCTTCAGCGAGCCAGTCTTTGAGATTGTCGTCGTATGCCGACAGAAAGTCAGTCTTTGCCGTAGCAAAGCTCTGTTCGATCTGTTCCATCTTCTCCATGAGGGGAACCAGCTTTTCCTCGGGAATGGCATAGCCGCCGAGGAACCTTACTCCCACCTCCTCGCAAGCCCGTTCGGCCTGACGCTTCAGGGTGGCGAACACCTTGAGTGCGTCAGGCGCAAAGATGCGCTTGGAACCGAGCGAGGCAAGTTTGTCTGGTGGCAGATTCGCTCCCTTGAGGTCTTCTGGTCGGAGTTTCTTCTTTCCGGACCAGACGGAGAAGCTGAGATGAATCAGGACAAGGCCCTGGAGAACCTTGGTGATGGTGGTTTGATTGTTCATGGTGTCTCCTTTTCAAAGGTAAGCCGGAAGGAGACTTCTCCACGAGGGAGTAGGTCTCCCCCAGTGGGGTTGTAATGATTACCAGAACCAGGTTTTCGGTCCGTCACCGCCAATTTCAGGTGCCGGAGCTGCTGGTTCAGGTTGCTTGGCTGGTTGCTGTTTTTCAGCCGTTTTTTCAGGGCCGAATGAAGTTGGCAGCAGATCCTTCCAGACGTCAGGTGTAATGCCGCTGGCATACTGGTACCCGTCGCCGTTGACCTGTTCCGCTTCCTTGCGGGTCATGAGATTGCTGGCTGAGCGATAGTCGCAGATGTTTTCACCACCTTTGAGGATACCGAGGCGCATGGTTGTGCCCCGGCGACCGTAACGGTACAGGACGTCGTAATTGCCGTCGTCCCGCTCGAATACCGCCAGATGGTAGACCTTGTCGTGGTTTCTTACCCTGTCCTGCAGGTGCAGATCCACGGAGGATTTGATGCACCTGTACCTGGTCATGGCGTCCTCCGGTCACCGAAATGCCGCTGCAAAACTGCATGCAGGGCGGTTCGGGTGTCGGGTTCAGCCCGGAAGCCGAGTGCCCGGTCGAAGGCCTTGGTCAATGTTTCGCCGTTGGACATGCCCTGACTTGCTGCAGCCCGTGCCTGGAAGGCGGTGATACGTGCCCACCTGGTCAGGGTTCGGGTCGAAAGCGTGACTTCTGCTTCACCCTTGATAAACAGGGCGCGGATTTCATTGGCGATGTTCACCATGCGGTCTCTGATGTCGCTCCCAACCGATGGTGCTACCTCGGTCAGGATTTTCTTTTCGATCTCAGGATCGGGATAACCGACCTCGATCATGTAGAAGCGGTCGAGAAAAGCCAGGTTCTGCCGCAAAATCCCCTGATAGAGACCCGTGGCATCACCTGCTCCGTTGGAGTTGGCAGTGGCAATGAAACGGAAATCCGGATTAGCCGTCACCACTTCTCCCGTTTCCGGAATGGTGATGGATCGGCCTTCGGCAACGCCGTTCAGTCCCGCTGCAGTGGATGGGTCGAGCAGATCGATTTCATCGATCAGGAACCAGCCACCTTCTTTCATGGCAATAATGAGTGGCCCATGCACAAAATCCATTCCTCCGCCGGCATTGAGCCGATAGCCGCCGATCAGTTCCGGTGTTTCCAGACGGGAATGGGCGACAACGTTCCAGAGGGGGATGCTGAGCCGTGCTGCGACCTCGATGATGACGGAGGATTTGCCGCAGCCGGTGGGGCCGGTGAGGTAGAGAGACCGCTCTCCCAATAGATACCAGGTGAACAGGTCAGACAGTGTTGCCTGACGGAAGATGTACTGCTCGTCCGCCGGTGGAACAGCTGGGTGTCCCGGTGTCCTGCCTTTGATGGTTACCGTTTTGGGCGCGTCGATTTTGAACGTGCTCCTGATTTCGTAGTTCATGTCTGCCTCCTGTGCAGGGTTGTAACCCGACAGGGAGACAGACCACCCCGCAGGGATGTCTATTCCCCTGCCAGGTGTTGAATTGGATTGGTATCAGATGAAGTCGTGAGTGCTGGCATTTGCTTCCGCCAGAGCTGCATCCTCGATCAGTTCGTTGATGTCGCGACCTGTTTCCAGATGCGCGAGCACAAAGCGGATCGATTCGGCTACGCAGTTGAGACAGGTATTGCTCCCGAGGTGACAGCCAATGCCGCTCAAAGCTTTGAAAGCATCAGTCGGCTCAAGTCCCGAACGGAGCCCGTAGGAGACCAGGCGAGCGATACCGTCGGCCATGGCGGAACCACATCCTCCGGCTTTGCCGAAGCGGATGAATACTTCCATGGGTTTCGCTGTTGTCGGAGACACTGTTACCGTGGTGTAAATTTTGCCGCAGGATGACCGGCGTTCGATGGTGAAGCCGGTGGCAGCCTTGGGCCTTGGAGTTTTCGGGCTCATGATGGCCTCCTTGTGATAGCAGTGGTCTGCCGTGAAATATCTATTGAGGTGGTGGTACCCTCCAGGCGGTAATGATCCTGGGAGAGCCGTTGACCAGTCGGGCAACGACCTGCACCCCCTTGTACCTGAACTTGAGTGGCTTATCGTTGAGGAGCGGCAGAAGGTGACGAACACCTTCGACAGCCTCCAGCGGGATGTTCCGTTCCAGAAAGCGGTTGGCTCCGTGCAGTGACAGATTGACCTCGTTCATGGCGGAATCCGCTGGAAGTGCTTCCTCTTCGGTATAGATAGTGATGTATGACTCCATCATCCGCGCACCTCCTCCCAACCAGCGGGGTATTCCCTCGGTTCAGGCGGAACGGCAGCGACCATGACTAGCAGAAAGATTGCTGCCATGAGGATCAGCGTCACAATGGTGTGCAGGGCCTCTTTCAGGTTTTCTTTTCTGTTCGTCAGGGAGAATGACTTAAGGTCGGGCGGCAATGTGCCGGTACGGAATGTTTTCATCGGTAATCTCCTTTCACTGGGGCAAACACGCCTCCATGAATGGAGATTTCCCATGGGGAGCGTGATGCCCCCTGGTGGGGTTGGTTCAGGCTGCTTGAGCTGCGAGCGGCGTGAATGGCTTAATTTCAAGTTTGACGAAACCGGCTTTCGGCTTCGTGACCTGGTCGTAGATGTCAGGATAGTTTCTCTTGAGTTTGAAACTGTCGATCATTACCGATTCCGCCACTGAAGTGACATTGATCAGTATCCCGTCCGATGCACCTTTGAATGCGCCATCCGCAAAGGTGAGGATGTCATTCTTCAGGATGTCCAAACGTGATTCGAGAGCCTTTTTCTGTTCGTTCAACTCCAGGTATTTCCTGCCGGCTTCCAGAATCTCCTGTGGGAGATCCAGACCTACGGCATGGGAAGGACAACCGGTGCGAAACGGACAATAACCGCAGAGTATGCCCGGCTCGGTTCGAGGTGCACATTCGCCGCGTGTTGCCGCAAGGATGTGCTGACCTTTTTCCATGAGCTGATTGAACACCAGCTTGTTAGGTGTGTAGCTGTTGAATTCCCGGTATGTTCCCGCATTGAGGTCTACTACCAGGATCGATCCGCCGATTTCCACTTCCGGATCGAGGGTGAGTTGCAACAGGCCCATCTGGACGTGCAGCTGATCCACCCAGGATGCGTAAGGTTCATCGGGGATGCCGTCGGTCGACTTCATTTCCACGATGTGCAGCCGTTTGGTCTGCCGGTTCGCATAGAACAGGTAGTCAATATGACACCTGAGCTCTGGGAACTGCGGATGTTTCACTTCGACTTCTTCCTCGAAGAGGGCACCGCCGGTCTTGAAGAACTCGGCATACATGGCTTGTGCAGCATGGCCACGGGAAAAACGGAGTAAGGTCTTGATGTCGTAATCAGATGGGAACTGTTTGCCGAGTGCAGCTTTACGCGGACAACCGGCGATATCGGAGGCTCCGACGTACACAGTTCGGTCACCAAGATGTGATGATTGTTTCTTTTGATGGGTCGGAATAGCCCGTCCCAGAAATGCAGCGAGTTTGCTCATGGCTGTCTCCTTTCAGATCAGAAACGGTATTGCTCCGACTGCGGTAAGCAGCGAGCCGAAGATGACACCGGTAATGATCCGGGTGACGTCTATGCTGACCTGGAGTTCCTTCTTGGGAGCATAGACCGGCACCTGATAGCCTTTGACAGTTACGTATTTGATGATGTGGGTATTCATGTTCTTGTCTCCTTGTCTGTGGGTTGTACCCGGCAGAGGAGACAAGACACCCCCGGTAGGGAGAAAGTAGTTGTCTCCCTGCTGAGGTAGGTTGTGAGTGAGTTTTATTCTGGAACGTCAGGCGCTACCGGTATTGCCAGCATTTGCCTTTGCCGTCCCATTTGAAGCCGTGGTCTTTCAGCCATTGGCGGGCTGAGGAGTCGTTGAAGTCCGGGAAGGCGGAGATCTCCGATTCATCTGCGGAGAGTTCCATCCTGATCCCCTTGGCCGTCAGATACCCGATGATCTCTGAAGTCGAAACAGGTTCGGCTTCGTGGGATGATGGGGTGCTGTCCGGTTTGGCAGTATGCGGAGTCCCGGAGGTGGTGTTGGTGTTGCCGACACTGTTTCCCCCGTTGTTTTCCGTCTGTCCGTAAAGGTCAGGATCTTCCTCAATGTCCTGGGTGAAGATGTCTGAGGCAGCGGTTGAGGTAAGTACTGCATCCACTAATCCCCGCTTCTTGGCCATTTTCAGGCAGGTGTTGTAATAGTCCGCCGGATTGTCGTGTTCGACCCTTTCTCCCTGGCGGGCAATCATCCAGTTGCCGCTTTCATCCTTTTTTGCACTGAAGCCGCGTCCACCGATGATCTCTTGCGCCTTTGCCGGGTTTTCCTTGCGAAGATCCCAGTATTTGTTTGGCACTGGTCTGTTGGTCAGTTCAATAGGTCCGACACGGAAACGATACTTGCTTTCCATGGTCGAACAGGAACCGACACCGGTACCGAGACGCTGGCCTGCCGGTGAGTAGAGCGTCACCTTGATGCGATACTCCCGATGGCCGAGATGCAGGTCGATGGTTTCCACATCCACGTCGTTTGCCAGTCTGAAGGTGAGCATGAGCTTTTCGGCGCCCGGTTTGAGAAGAACTGCTTTGTCTCCGCAGCCGGGAATGGTGCCGTAGTGCTCCCCTGATTTCATGACGTCACGCATGACGTATTGAATCAGGTTTACCTGGGCCTTCAGATCACTGATGTTGACGGCGTGGTGAGTGAGGGATGATGCGGTGGGACTGAGGGGAATGATTTGAGCTGGTGCGTTCATCTGTCTGTCTCCTTTTCTGAGGGTTGTGTCCGACAGAGAAGACAGACCAATCCCTTTGGGGATTTGGTATTGTCTCCCCGTAGGACTGTTGCGCTGTGGTTGCTGGTTACTTAGAACGGATCGTTGTCATCGGGTGGTATTTCTTCGTGTGCCTGGCTTGTTGGCTGTTCATCACTCCCGTCGGGAATGTTGCCAGTCTTGCTGCCCAGCATAAGAAGCTTATCGCCGATGATCTCGGTTGTGTACCGATCCTTGCCGTCCCGATCTTGCCATTTGCGGGTCTTGAGTTTGCCGTCGAGGTAGACACTCTTTCCTTTCGACAGGTACTCGCCAGCTACTTCTGCGAGACGTGCGTAGAGGACGATGTTGTGCCACTCGGTCCGGACTTCCCATTCGCCACTTTTGTTCTTTACCTTCTCACTGGTCGCGAGTGAAAAACTTGCGACAGCGGTGCCTCCTGGTGTGTACCTGATTTCAGGATCACGACCCAGGTTGCCGATGAGTTCCACGCGGTTCAAACTTGCCATACTGCCTCCTTGTTGGTTATCCCGAAGCAATGAGACAACGGTCTGTCCCGGAGGGAGAGAACAAAGTGTCTCCCGGTCGGGATGTGGTGAAAGTATCCGCCGCTTATAAGGCTTGTCGCGGAATTTGAGTAACAAAAAACCCACTCCGGCAAGTGCCAGAACGGGTCGTTATTCTTTATCAATATTTGATTTATCAGGCGGAGTCCGAAAAAGGACGCACCTGTACTTTGTATTTAAGTCGCTTTACCCAAACGACTGTTCGGAAGGCATAAGTGCCTGTACCGAAATTCATCCGAAAAGGGGCAACTGCGGCCTGATCTTTCCGGAGAGTTCATCCCTGCCGGGGCGATTCTTCCTCGGGCTATCCGAAGAAGTTTGTCCTGAAGCATAAAAGCTTGCGGAGTCTCTTTCTTTGAAAGAGTCTAAAATATGTTAGATATTTAGCAATGTTAGAATTGTATGTCAACCGGAATTGGTTCCGGGATTGTCGTTGAAACAGAGGGAATCATGATGCAACAAAAAGAGATGATAGAGCAGGTATTGGGAATGTGGGAGCAAGACAACTCCATACTTTATGCAGCATTTCACCCGATTTTGCTGTCAGAAGCAGAATTGCAAACGCAACGTGTATCACAACAAGCCGTTGCCAACTTTCGACGCAGGTACCAGTAACCCCAGCCCACAGAAAGTACAGTAACGGTTGCCATGAGTGGCTTGCCGATTCCCAGTGCCTTTGCCCCGAAGAGCCCCAGATACACTCCCAGCATGGGAGATCCGCAGCAACCAATGAGGAAACATCCCGTTGCCATGAGAACCCCTACCAAGGTGATGCTTCCGGCAGCCCCGGCGGCCATGGCAGCCTGCCGTGTCTTGAGATATTGACTCAGCGCCCAGACGCTGAAGGCCGCACCAAGAGCATAGGAAAGACCCAGTAGATAGTCCTGCTCCGTAATATAGAGACCAAACCCCCACCAATCACCATTGCCGACTCCTACATCAGCCCAGCCCTCGGCAGGAACCGCAGCCTGGTGACGAAGGTACAGTGCATGTGTGGCCAGCACGATGACGAAGACAAGGGACGGCAACCAGCGTTGAAGAGTAAATGTCTGCTTCACTGTTTTGTAACCCGTTCTGCCGTGAATGTATAGCCTTTGGCAGTCTTCGCCAGTGCGCCGTCAACTCGAACGACATCCTTTACCACGGGTGCGGCACCGCCCCAGATGAACGGAATCTGCTTCGTGGTCTTGTCGGTCAGGCAGTCCGTGGCGCAGGTGGAGCATTGTGAACTGTCGATAAGGGTGAACCCCCTGCCTTTTGTTGCGGTGGCAACTCGGCCAACGACCGCTACCTTACCCACAAAGGTATCGGGCTTTGCCGCCAGCTGGTTGACGGACAACGACTTGTCAGCCAGCGGTTGTTGGGCGCTCCATACCGGAGTGGATGCTACCGCAATTATTGCGGTGGCAACAAAGAATAATCTGATCATCTTCATTCCTTTCTGATGCATAATTTAGTGGCACGAACATTTGATATCGCTACAGGTAGCCGTTGTATCCGGAAGTTCTCCCAGGGCGGCATCCTGCTCATATGGCGTCCCGGTTTTGATGGTGCTTTCAGCCTTCGTCAACTCGCGTCCCAGATAGGCGGCATGATCGAGGCGGGTTACCATCCCCCGTTCTACTAGCGTGGCAGCGATAAGCGCCGCTTCTTTTCCCTCGATAATGTGTGCCAGGCGACCGTCGTTCCCGTAATGCTCGCAGACTATGACACCTGTTGCCCGGTTTGGAAGAATGATGAAAAAACCGGCGGGATCGAGTTGCAGGCTTTGTGGCGCTCTGGGGACGATCCTTTCGGGTTGATCAGTCGTAATGTCCGGCCCCATGCTTTCCAGCGGTGAGGTTGGTGCGCTGGCGCATTCCTGCACGGTAACCATAATGGCTGCAAGGTCAGTGTTCCCGATAAGATCCATGATCTCCACCTGGGCTCGAAATCGGGCAATCTCCGTGAGGGTCAGGTTCTTGAGGAACGGTCTCCATGAAGAGGCGTTCTGGATACGCAACAAGGCATCAACCCCGTGCTTTTTGAGGTTGCGCAGGGCATCTCCGGCACAGTGGCCGCGTGAATCCACGCCACACAACACCAGCCAGCGAATGGCCGGATTGCTGGTAATATTCTTGATGAGTTTCTCGATGCCGATGTTCTCGGTATCGCACTTGCCAACTATGGCAAGTGCGGGATGCTGCTCTGTGAAAAGAAGTGCTGGCAGTTCGTGGCTTGCCATGGTGCAGACAGCAACGGAGCCGGACCGGTTCCCGACCAGGTAGTCACCCGGCACTGCTGGCCAGACTGGTAAAACGTTAAGGTTCTCAGATAATGAATCATGAACGGGTTTGGAATTGCAAGAGCAGCCATACCCGCATGGTGCCGGTTCATCCCCGAAAATGTCCCCAATCAGTACGGTTGCCTCTGCGCCCCAGCAGGTTTCGCAACCGAGGCAATCGTACGCGATTTCTTCCATCTGCTGCAGGTGACGGCGCACCGTATCAACATAGGTGGAAATGTCTGGTTCGGCAGCATTGTTGAACGCCCGCTCGGCTGACTTCAGTGCCTCCAGCATGCAGCCGCAGGTGCGGCACTGAGGTAGAGCCATCCCTTTGCCAATCTTCTCTATGATCGATTCGACAAACTCTAGTCTGGATTGAGGAAGACCTTCTTTACTCACGGCAGCAGTGCTCGCTGCTGGCGATTTGCGTCCAGCGACTGTTCGATCCATACAATTGCCTGTGTTCCCTCAAGCAGTGAATAGTAGGCCATCCGGCCATCGGCGCGGTAAGTGATCAGGTTCAGGTTGCGCAACTGACGCAGCTGATGTGACGTAGCCGAAATGGAGAGACCAACCACGTGAGCAATATCGCAGACACACAACTCACCCTGCACCAGCGCGAGAAGAATCTTGAGCCGCGTCGGATCGGAGAGCGCACCGTGCAGTGTTGCAACCCGGCGGATGTCGTGCTCGTTGGGAAGTAATGATTTTACCTGCCTTACCAGATCCTCGTTGAAACAGGGAATTGTACAGGTATCGGCGCGTAGTGGAGTGGTTTTTTCCTTCATGGATGCCTTCCGTTTCGATGATTGCTCAAATATAGAATAAAGATGGTTTGTCTGTCAATCATGCTTGACAAGGATCTATCGAGAATGATTGAATGATTGTTCAACTATTGAGGGTATAATAAATGCCGGAATGTGCAGTCTGTTCCATAAACCTGATTGACGAAGCCAAGGTTGCCATTGTTGCCAATGCCATGCCATCGGATGCAATGATTGCTCGTCTGGCCGAGATATTTCGGCTCCTTGGCGACCCCACCCGAGTGAAGATTCTGCAAGCTCTGTCTATCGAAGAGCTCTGTGTCTGTGACATCGCCAGCCTTCTGGGAGCCACCAAGTCGGCAATCTCCCACCAGTTGCGGCTGCTCCGTTCACTGCGGGTAGTCAGGTACCGTAAAGCCGGCCGTATCGTTTACTACTCACTGGACGACAGCCCCGTGGAAAACCTGCTCCGGGAGGGACTCAACCATATTGCATCACAAAGGGTTACTGCATGATACGAAAGATCAGCGCCGCTTTCACGGGTGGCGCAATTGGCAGTTTTGTCGACAGCTTCAATATCTGGTTCATGGGCAAGGTTGGCATCAGTGACCTGATCGGTTTGAGCATGAAGCCCGAATTTTCAGCCCCCTGGCTCTGTCAACGGATGGTTTGGGGCGGGATCTGGATGCTGTTGCTCCTTTTGCCGTTGCTCAAGAAAAAGGTCGTCCTGCGAGGCTGTCTTTTCAGCCTGCTCCCCTCGTCCATGATGCTCTTCATGGTATTGCCGGAGATGGGCAAAGGGATGCTCGGGCTTGGCTTCGGGATAGTCACACCGCTTGTCGTAGTAGGCCTTAACTGCATCTATGGAATGGTGGCATCTCTTTGGTATCGTAAGGGGACGATCTGATATGGGAACAATCGAGCATGACAAACGTAGAGGACCTTAATAAGAAGTACACCAATGAGGAAAGGGGATAGTAAATGAACCTGAAAACACCGTATGCCTTTGGAAAAACCGTGGAACTGTCATATGCCGAAGCTGAACAGAAGGTGCGTGAGGAATTGGCGAAGGAAGGTTTCGGAGTGCTCACCGAAATCGATGTCAGGAAAAAATTTGCCGAGAAACTTCAGAAGGAATTCCGTGAATATATCATTCTTGGCGCTTGCAACCCGCCCCTTGCCTATGAGGCCCTGAGCCGGGAAATAAATCTCGGGACGCTGCTTCCCTGCAACGTCGTGATTTATACCAGGGACGACGGGAAGACTGCGGTCATGGTCATGGACCCGGTTGCTGCACTTTCCGTAATCGGTAACCCTGAGATAACAGAGGTTGCCAAACAGGTCGCAGAGAAGATGCGACGGGTGTTGGCGGCGGTGTAAATGTTGGCATAGCAGCTAATGACAGCCAATCATTTCTGAAAGCAGATTTTCGGATAGCGTTCGCGACTATCGTGTTGGGATTTTACAAGGCATTTAATATGATACTCGCTTTTTCAAACTTTATTAAAACAATGGTTGACAATCAATTTTAAAAAGATATATTTGCGTCTATGAGGTCAAGAATTCATAGGATTATTTCACTAATAGTTTTACTTGCTGTGGTTTCCATGGTTACCGGCCTCGGAAGCATTGCTCAGGCCGCTCAGGCCGTAAAGAGCGAAAAATGTTCCTGCGATGACGGCAAACAGAAGGACGGAGAGCAATGTCCTGAGGATGAAGGGCAGCAGTGTCCTACTCCCTGTGACAGCTCTTTTTGCCCGATTTTCACCTGCATGGTTGCCGATATTCCTTCACCGATTGCCCTACTAGTTACTCCCCTGCAAGACGTTCCTTTTTTCACATTCACCCCAACGTATATCCCTGACCCCTTCATAACGCCAATTTTCCACCCACCCTCACTCGCCTGAAATCGTAGTACCACAATTCGTCCCAAATTTACCGCTTAGTCTCTTGTATTAAACTCAGCATCTTGCTGTGTGGAATGCCAGTTATTTTTGGCTTACCCACATCTCCTGCGGAGTGCGTTTAATTCCATTTCTTCTTCGTATTGATGGGATTGGCTATATCCATTTTGTGGCTGGCAGTGGTGTATTCATAATCAAAGACAAAAGGAGAAAAACCATGGAAAACCGGTTAGTAATAGCGTTTGTGGTCGCAGTATCAGTGGCATTAGGTGGTGTAGCTTATGCTGGGGATGCACTTCTCAACCCCTGTGTGCCGGTCAACGCGGAAACTGTAAAGCTGTTTCGACAAAATACCGTAACTTTGAGAGACCAGCTCTCTGCCAAGGAATTGGAGCAGCGCCATGAGTATGGTTATGAAGGTTTCAATATGAGACGGGTTGATGAGCTTGAAGGTGAAATAAGAACCATCAAAGAAAAAATCAAGTCTGTAGCAAGAGACTTAAAAATCGAACCCGGATCATGCTACCAGCTGTAGTCCATGCAAAAGACGACATGCAATCATCGGAGAGGAGCCACTGGCTCCTCTCCGATGAAATACTGGCAGGGATTTACAGTCATTACAGTTAAAGGAGCACGATGTGCGCAATTACAGAATCTCAGTTGTTTTGCTGTTTCTTTTTCTACTCACTGCCTGTGCCGGCAACAAGGCCGGTACTCTTCCGCCAGACGGTTATGTAGAGATAGAAAACCCCGCATTCACCATGTCAAAGGATGCCCCGGCCACAATCTGGGTTCCCAGGAGTTATGTTGAGACAGGGGTGCCCCGTGGCGGTGAACTGCTGAAAAAGGGGTATGAAGCGGTAAAGCAAGAGGTGACGGATAACGCGCCTGCTCATCAGATTAACAGTAAGGCTCCACACGCAGCGGCAAATTTCCCCACCATCAAAAACAGAATCGCAACGCTTGAAGTCGGACAGAACGGGCTTTTACTACCGTTTCGAGAAAAGCTGAAAAGTGTCTCAGCTGGAATATTGCTTGAGCCTGATCAGGGAAGCATTGCCAACTTCGGTCCGATTACCAGTCAAGCGGAGCGTCTTGCATTGTCCAAGAGCCTATATCAGGACCTCAGCAGCAATCTGGTGCTGTTTATCATGGCACCCGATCAAATTGCGCCCGGCAAGAAATTCATGGTTGAAATCCATGACGGCATGGGTGGCGGCGTGCTCCGCGAGGTTGACACAATCATTTCGGCGTACAATGCCGCCGATCAGGCTACCAGGGATGCGGCTGTTGCTTCAGTCCTGGTCAGTGTAACGGGCAAGATGAAGGAAGTCATAGCGCTTGTCCCCTGGTACGGCAGGATAGTCGCTATAGACGGTGAAAGAGTTTATATCAACGCAGGCAAAGAGGCCGGGATAACTATCGGACAGGAAATGAAAATCTTTCGCGGCGGCAAATTCGTGCCCATGCTCGGGTTTGCTCCCGGTGAAGTTGTTGGCAGGTTGGTGATACTTGGTTTTGTCGGTCCCGACGGGGCATATGGCGTCAGTAAGGGTGGCCAGGGAGCCAGAGTTACCGATGTGGTTGGCTTCGAATAAGTTGCAGATGCGCAAAAAATTAACTAGGGCAGCACAGGCACTAAATGTGCCTCCTTCATATGGGGGGCTTTGATCCCCCAATTTTTCCTACAACAGACCTGTTTCTGCGGGTCTTTCTACCCATTAAATGTAGTGCGGATGCTAATTGAAAGGAGGAAGAAAGAGCTAATTGGATTTTTGAATTACGTTGCTAGCAGTTGAACTATCCAATCAAAGGAGGAAGGCATGAAAAAAAAGGTTTTAGGATTAATTGCTCTAGGTTTCACAATGGGAATCCCTGCCGCCATGGCCCAAGAGGTGCCGCAAGCCACTGCGCCGTCATACAACTGTGACTTTGAGCCGGCCTGCGAGGTTGCCCCCGGCATCTACGGCAAAATGGCCTCTCCCGTAACTAGCAAATTCAATCTCTCCATCGGCGGATTCGTAAAACTCGATTATGCTTACAACTCCGTCAACCTGGGGCCCAGCGGAGCACTTGCGCCTGGAAGCGGGGCAATCCCCAAGAGTTCTTCAGCCGCAGGCCAGCAAGACCAGTCGATCCTCACCGCCCGTCAGTCCCGCTTTTGGCTTAAGGTAGCCGGTCCGCCCCTACTTGGGGCCAAGACCACTGCGCTCATCGAAGCTGATTTTTACGGAGACCCATCTGCCGCTGCCGAAAGCCCGCAGTTGAGGATGCGCCAGGCATGGGGCTCCATGGACTGGGCAAATACGCAGGTGCTGTTTGGCCAGGCATACGACATTTTCGGGCCGATGATTGCCTCCACCATAGACTTCCGTTCCGGCTCGCCGTTCGGTACCCCGAACAATCCCCGCGTCCCCCAGGTCCGGCTTACGCAGAAGGTAAATCTGAACGCCGACAATTCCTTGAAACTGGTGCTTGGAGTCCAGGACCCGAATCAGAACGGCAACAACAATAACGCGGCCGGTACTACAGTCGGCAACATGGTCAACACGGCTGGACAGGTCATGTTTACCAGCAAGGCGTTGGGCGTGGCACCGGGTTACTTCGGCATGTCCATGAATTCGCTGACTGCCGGACTTTTCGGCCTGTACGGCAATGAAAAGGTCGCAGCCGGCGGCCGGACCGTGGATTCATACGGCTATGGCTTTTATACTTTCGTTCCGGTGTTGAAGTCCAAAGACGGAAAGAATAGGGCCATGACCCTGTCGCTTGAAGGGCAGGCTTACATGGCGGCCAACATGGCTTTCAACGCCGCAACCGCGGCAACTACAGTGGGAGCGGCCGGCAATGAATCCGCAGCCAAGGGCTACGGCTTGGCCGGGCAGGCGATCTTCTACCCGACCCAGAATCTGGGGATCACCGCCGGATACGGCAAGAGAAATGCCTACAACTATGCCAGCTACAGCAACAATCCCAATTTCCAGAAATCCAGTTCGGAGCTTTATGTAAATGTCGCCTATGATCTGAACGCTGCTATCAGGGTAGCGGCGGAGTATCAGAACCTGAATACTCAGTATGGCAATAATTCGGCAGGTACATCCGGTACCGGTAGCGCCAATGTTGCACGGTTTGCGGCATTTTACTTCTTTTAGGAATAGAAACGGGTAATGTAATAATTGTGGTGCACCTTCAATATTGGGAGGTGCGCCAGCTTTTTGCTGTTTATCCAATCATGACAATAAGAGCGATAACACATACCTTTTACTCAAGTGTAACATTGATGCAATATTGTATGTCTACCATTGGCGGTGGAAGCGTTTATCGCAGCCGGCCTACAACACCACAACAAGGAGGAGAAAAATTTGAAAATGAAAATGGCAGCAGCAGTTGTCCTGGCCACCGTACTTGCCGGCCAGAGCGCATTTGCGAAGACCCTTGAGGATGTCCTCAAGGAAAAGGGAGTCATAACCGAGGAAGATTACAAGGCGGTAACCAAGAGCAGACCACTGGATTACAAGCTCGGCAAAGGATTTACCTTTACCTCTCCGGACGAGAAGTTCCAGCTCTCCCTGGGTGCTTACCTCCAGAGCAGGTATACCTTTACCGACAACGAAACCGGACAGGACACCTCTGAATTCCGGGTGCGCCGAATGAAGCTCTTCACTAACGGCTACGCCTACACAAAGGATCTGACATATAAACTCCAGGTGGAGTTCACCGATTCTGCCAAGCTTCTTGAGGACGCGTATTTGAACTACAAATTGGTGGACGAGGCCCAGATCCGGTTCGGACAGGCGAAGACCCCGTTCGCCCGGCAGGAGATCACTTCCGCAGCGGCTCAGCAGTTCGTTGACCGCGCCAACGCAACCGACACCTTCAAGGTGGGGCGCGACACCGGCCTCATGCTCCACGGCAAAGTTGCCAATGGTCTGCTGAACTACAACCTGGGGGTTTACGGCGGTGTCGGGCAGAACACCCTGCGCACTACGAACAGCAACTCCCTTGCAGCCAGGGTTGTCTTCAATCCTTTGGGCGACATGCCTTATGCCGAGGCGGACCTCGAGCACAGCGAAAAGCCGCTTGTTTCGATCGGCGCCAACTACTTTATGGACACCCTTATAAAAACCAGCGCCACAGCATTCGAGACCAACAATCTGACCCTTGCCGGCTCCAGAGGCTGGCTTAAAGGCTCCAGTTTCGGCGCTACGGAAAAAGTGGACATCAATACCTTCGGCATCGATGCCGCTTTCAAATGGATGGGCTTTTCTGCCCAAGGCGAATACTTTGTGGGTCAAGCCGATGGGCAAACATCCAATAACACACTCCGCGCCCACGGCTTCTATGCCCAGGCCGGCTACTTCATCATTCCGAAGCAGTTGGAGGTTGCAACCCGCTATTCCTACGTTGACCCCAACCGTGACAGCGCCAATGATCTTCGGACCGAAACTTCAGGGGCGATTTCCTACTACTTCAACAAACACAACCTGAAGCTTCAGGCTGATGTGACCAACATCCACAAGCAGCCGGCCCGCTCAGACGACATGCAGTACCGAGTGCAGGCTCAGATCGTTTTTTGATTGCACTACACTACTTTTATTGGCGCCCTTGCTACTCCATCGGCAGGGGCGCCATTTTGCTTCTTCATTAAATACGAGCGCGAATTCGGGGGGGCGGAGTATCAGAATCTGAACCCCCAGTATGGCAATAATACGCCCGGCACATCCGGCACCGGTACCGCCAAGGTAGCACGTCTGGCGTCGTTTTACTTCTTCTAGGAATCTCTTTGTGAGAGTCAAGACATTTCCGTAATCGTTATTATGTGATTCGCCCACCCGTTCTCCCTCCTTCGAGCGGGTGGGCCATTTTTTCCTTTTCAGCTTAAGACGGATAGATTTCGTATATGTTAAAATTTGGGGGGGTCTATTCCCATTTTTGTTTCTTGACAATGCTTGTGCTAATTGATTATTGTTTAATTCAATATAACTATGCGAAAACTATCCTCCTTAAAATTTATTTCTCGGCTTATGCTTTTGGTCATACTGACCATGACGATCAATGGCGTGCACGAAAGTGCTCATGCCATGCAGAGTCACGTGACATCAGCAAACGATCAATCATATCTTTCAGAAGTTTCCGCATCTCACCAGTGCCCCTGTGCCCCTCTCGAACAACATAAAGATTACGATGGTTGCGACACATGCGTTAACTGCACTTGTCATGCGCCACTAACCAACGAAACCCTACAAATCAGTTACAATCCATTAAATCTACCACTACACACCTCTGACCCTTTCAAGCATTTGCCCGAAGTCTATCTTTCCAAGTTTATCCCCCCGCAAATACAAGCCTAAACATCACGACGGGAGTAGTTTGTCCTATCTAAGGATAAATGTTTCTACGTTTCCCGTCGTGGTACGTCCGTAATCCATTCGAATTGTCAAACCAAAACTGAATAAAAGGAGGTTTCTCCCTTGGGAACAACTGTATTGGCAAAAGGAGCGCGGCTCCTTGTACCCGGCATCATCTGTTTTCTTACGTCTGCACCGGTATTCGCAGAGACACAAAAGCTGGCACTGCCACAGGTAATCGAGGTTTCGTTACAAAATAACGGTGATCTCAAATCATTTCGCGAAGAAAAAGGTATCCGTGATGCCGGTAAAATCAGGGCGGGACTTTTACCTAATCCAACCCTTGATTTTGAAGCAGGCACAGGCGCTTTGACCGGCAGCAGCGCGGAAAACAGCTTGTCTCTTGGGGTGTCACAAGAGTTCTTCCTGGCTGGAAAGCGTGAAAAACGGCTCACCATCGCCGAACAGGAATTGGAGATGTACCGTTGGCAGTTGGCAGATCGCGAGAGAGCTCTGCGAGACGAAGTAAAGACCGCTTTTTATGACGTCATTCTGGCTGAGCAGCGAATCGTCCTGACAGATCGCGCCATTGCGCTCAATCGTCAGCTCCTTGATGTGACGAAAGAACGCTTGGCGGCTGGAGATATTCCTGAACTGGAAATGAACCTGGTCAAGGTGGAGCTGGCACGGGGCGAAGGTGCCAAAATTGATGTTGAAAGAGCACTGAACCAGAACCAGGCTAAACTCGGGACGCTCATGGGACTTTCAGTGGGCGAATATCCAGCGATTGTCGGGTCTCTGGAATCTGCAACCTCCATGACTAAAAACCTTCCCGAACTGAAACAGCTTGCCCACGGGAAACGCCCTGACCTCAAGGCTCTGGAGGCGGAGAAAAACAGGGGCGAATCAGATATTATCCTTGCCCAGGCCGAATCCATCCCAAACCTCACCGCTGGATTTGCTATCAAGCGTGACACGACGGCCATTGAGGTCGGCAGCGCGGAATACAAAGATACAGACTATATAATTGGTTTGAAGCTGTCGATGCCAATCCCGCTGTTCGATAAGAATCAGGCCGGCGTTCAGGAAGCCCGGGCCAAGCGGAGCAGCACCGAAAGCCGTTTGACTGCCGTAACCAGGAATGTGGAACGGGACGTAGAAACCGCCTACACCAGTGTTCTGAATGCCGAGAAGGTGCTGTCGCTCTATAAGTCAAACATCATTCCCCAGCTTGAGGAAAACCTGAAGCTGACCCAGGAGGCCTACCGTCTTGGCGAAGTCGGCATACTCTCGGTCATCCAGGAACAGAAAAAATTCTTCGAGGTCAGCGAAGGGTATCTGACGGCGCTCCATGCCCGGCAGCTGGCACTCGTAAAACTCGAATCAGCAGTGGCGACAGACATCAACGGAGGTGTGCAGTGAACAAGAAAGCTATCATCATCGGACTCATCCTGGCCTTGGCCCTGGGGGGCGGCGTTGCCTACCGGCTGACCCATTCCACAACCGGGGGCGGAGAAAAAGCCGAACATAATGAAGCCGGCCATAAGGACGAAAAAGGTGGTCACGACGAAGGGAAGGAAAAGAAGGAAGGGCATGAAGGACACGACGAACACGGCGAGGAGAAAGTCGTCAAGATGTCCGCCGAGGTGCAGAAGCAGAGCGGTGTGGTCGTTGCTCCGGCCAAGAAACAGCGCCTGGCCGGCGTCATCAGCGCCACCGGCAAGGTGGAGGCCAATGCCGACAAAATTGCCCATGTCTCGCCGCGCATTTCCGGCAAGATTGTCAGCGTCAAGTCCTCCCTGGGGGACAGCGTGGCTGCCGGCCAGGTGCTGGTGACCATTGACAGTGTCGAGCTGGGTGAAGCGCTCAACCGCTACCATCAATCAAAGACGAAGTTCACCCTGGCCCAGTCCAACATGGATCGGATCAAGGCCCTGGTGGAGAAGAAAATTGCGGCCCGCAAGGAGATCCTCCAGGCCGAAACCGACTACAAGACCACCCAGACCGAACTGCATACCGACGAGGAGCGGCTCTCATTGTTTGGCGTCTCTGTGGCAGACCTGAAAGACGATCATCACAAGAAACCGCTCCTGCCGGTCCGCTCTCCCATTAGTGGCATCATCACGGAGAAACATGCCATCGTCGGCGAGCTTGCCGACCCGTCCAAGAGCCTCTATACCGTGGCGGACCTGTCATCGGTCTGGGTGCTGGTGGATATCCACGAAAAGGACCTGGCCAAGGTCCGCCGGGGACAGACGACAACCGTCATCGTCGGCGCCTTTCCCGATCAGAAGTTTCGCGGTCGGATAACCTATCTTGCCGACCTGGTTGACGAGGCTACCCGCACGGTCAAGGCACGGGTCGAAGTGCCCAATCCGGGCCGCAAGCTGAAACCGGAGATGTTCGCTACCGTCGAACTGGCGATTGCCGCCGACACGCCGCCGGTGCTGTCGGTGCCGGAAGAAGCCGTACAGGAGCTGGACGGCAAGAAGCTGATCTTTGTCGCCGAGAAGGAGACCGAGTTCGAACCGAGGGCCGTGGGTTTGGGACGGACTGTGGGCGGCATGGTGGAGGTGGTTTCCGGCCTCAAGGAAGGGGAACGCTATGCCGTCAAGGGGGCGTTCACTCTGAAGTCGGAACTGAAGAAGGAAGAACTAGAGGGCGACGAACACTGAGGAGATAACCAATCATGCTGGAAAAACTCATTGCCTATACCTTGAAGCAGAGAGGAATGGTCATCTTCTTCGCGCTGATGATCGTTGCTTTCGGCTTCTACTCGTACATCAAATTGCCCATTGACGCCTTCCCGGATGTAACCAACATCCAGGTGGAAGTGGTCAGCCATGCCGACGGCCTGTCGGCGGTCGAAATCGAACGGAATGTCACTTATCCGATAGAAATGGCCATGCGCGGCCTGCCGAACATCGAGCAGATGCGCTCGGTGACCAAGTTCGGCCTCTCCATTGTCACGATTGTCTTCAAGGACAATGTGGATATCTACTTTGCCCGCCAACTGGTGTTCGAGCGGCTGGCCGAGGCGCGGGAAAAGGTGCCGAAAGGTGTTCAGGTCGCCATGGGGCCCATCGGCACCGCCATGGGGGAGATCTACCAGTACACCCTTGAAGGGAAAGCGCCCCAGGACCCGGAACAGAAACGGGCGTACCTGACCAACCTGCGCACCATGCAGGAATGGGTCATTACCCCCCAGTTGAAGAGCGTCGCCGGGGTTAATGAAATCAACTCCTTCGGTGGCTACTTCAAGCAGTATCAGGTGTTGGTATCACCGGAGAAACTGGTGAAATACGGCGTCACAGTTGATGACGTTTATACCGCCATCGGCAGCAACAACAGCAACGTCGGAGGCAATGTCCTGGAACGGGGCACGGACCAGTACATCGTGCGTGGAGTCGGCCTGATCCAGAGCATTAGCGACATCGAAAACATCGTCCTCAAATCGCAGGGGGGAACTCCTACTTACCTGCGGGATGTGGCGCAGGTCAAGGTCGGAGAAGCGGTCCGCATGGGTGCTGCCATCAAGAACGGCGCCGACGAGACAGTCGGCGGCATCGTCATGATGCTGCGGGGCGAAAACAGCCGCGACGTGGTTGCCCGGGTGGCGGCCAAGGTCAAGGAGATCAACGAGAGCAACATGCTGCCGGACGGGGTCAAGATGGTCCCCTATTACGACCGCAGCGACATCGTCAAGGCCAGTGTCGGCACGGTTAACAAGGCGCTCATCGAGGGTTCCATCCTCGTGTTGATCGTCCTCTACCTGCTGCTGAACAGCATCCGGGGAAGCATCGTCGTGCTGCTGGCGCTGCCGCTGTCGCTGCTGGCAACATTCATCGTCATGAAACTGGCCGGCATCACCGCCAACCTGATGTCCCTTGGCGGTCTGGCCATCTCCATCGGCATGATCATCGACACTACCATCATCCAGGTGGAGAACGTGCAGCGCCATCTGAGCGAAGAAGGGCACCTTCACCCCAAGCTCACCACGGTGCTCAAGGCGGTCATGGAGGTCAGAAAGCCGAGCATCTTCGGCGAACTGATCATCGCCCTGACCTTCATCCCGATCCTGACCCTGGAGGGGATCGAAGGGAAGATGTTCGGCCCGCTGGCCATTACCGTGGCCATTGCCCTGCTTTCCTCCCTGCTGCTCTCGATCTTTATCATCCCGGTGCTCTGCAGCCTGTTTCTCAAGCCGGAGGAGGAAAAAGACAGCAGGATCATGGCCTATGCCAAGAGCCAGTATCTGCCGATGCTGGAGTATGCACTGGACAAGAAAAAAGTCGTCATCGGCATTGCCGGCGGATTGCTGGTGGTCTCGCTGTTCCTGGTGACCAGGCTGGGTTCGGAGTTTATCCCGATCATGGACGAAGGCTCCTTTGACATGGATATTATCATGCTGCCCGGTGTCTCCCTGGCCAAGTCACTGGAGGTCAATCAGCAGGCTGCCGCCAAGCTGAAGAAGTTTGACGAGCTGGATGTGGTCGTCGGCCGCATCGGCCAGACCGGCGTCGCCCTGGATACCCGTGGCGTGGACAAGACCGGCTATGTGGGGGTGTTCAAGCCGAAGAGTGAATGGAAACGGGATATTTCCAAGGAAACACTGACCAACGAGATGCGCGAGGCGCTGGAAACCATCCCGGGAATCAGCTTCGGCTTCAGCCAGCCGATCCAGTGCCGCATCGACGAACTGGTGGCCGGCACTCGTGCCCAGTTGATTCTCAAGCTGTTTGGCGAAGATCTCGGTGTCTTGAATGATAAATCGGCCGAAATCGCCAAGGTTCTCTCCACCGTCCGGGGAGGGACGGACCTGAACACGGAAAAAGTCTCGGGCCAGCCGTACCTGACCGTCACCATCGACCGGGCAAAAATCGCCCGCTATGGCCTTAACATCAGCGACGTGCAGAATGTGATCGAAATAGCGGTGGCCGGCAAGGCTGCTTCCACCTTCTATGAGGTAAACCGGGGCTTTGACATAACCGTCCGGCTGCCGGAGGAAAAACGGAACTCGCTGGAGACCATCAAGAATCTGCTGATCACCACCAAAGCCGGGATGAACATTCCGTTGGAACAATTGGCGGAGGTGAAGATGGTGCAAGGCCCGGTACAGATCAGCCGTCAGGACGGCGTTCGCAGGATCGGCATCGAGATGAACGTCACCGGCCGGGACATGGGCAGCTTTGTGGCCGAGGCGAAAGCAAAGATCAAGGAGCAGGTCAAACTGCCGGCCGGCTACTACCTGACCTGGGGCGGTCAGTTCGAGAACCAGCAGCGGGCCATGAAGAAACTGATGATCATCGGCCCGGTGGCCATCGGCCTGATCCTGCTGCTGCTCTACGTCACCTTCCGCTCCATGCGCCTGGCGCTGCTGGTTATTTCCAACCTGCCGTTCGCCCTGATCGGCGGGATTTTCTCCCTGTTCCTCTCCGGCCAGTATCTCTCGGTCCCGGCGTCGGTCGGCTTTATCGTCCTCTTCGGGGTGGCAGTGCTGAATGGACTGGTAATGGTATCGCGCATATCGCAGCTCAGGGATGAGGGGCTGGAACTGGGTGAGGCCATCAGAAAAGGGGCCATTGATCGTCTGCGACCGGTGCTGATGACCGCATCCATCGCCATCTTCAGCCTTATGCCTATGCTTCTGGCCACTGGTACCGGTTCGGAGATCCAGAAGCCGCTGGCAACGGTTGTAGTAGGTGGCCTGATCACCTCGACCTTGCTGACCCTGCTGATCATCCCGGCGGTGTATGGATGGTTTGAAAAGCGTAAAACCGAAGAGGAAATGTAGGGTTTAAATAACTTCGAAAGGAGAATGCGATGAAAGAGATAAAAGCAATCATTCGGCCAGCAAAATTACGGGATATTGCCGAGGAACTTCACGCCATTGATGGGATGCCCGGTGTGACGGTTTCGGAAATCAAGGGATTCGGCAAGGGTAAAGCAAAAAACGCGAAAGACAAAATTCTCTACGAAATGGTGGACTTCATCCCTCGTGTCAAACTGGAGGTCGTCGTGGATGACGAAATGGTCGATGAAGTTGTTAATGTGATCCAGAAATATGCCCACACCGGCAATACGGGTGATGGGAAGATATTCATATCAACAATTGATGACGTAGTGAAGATCAGGACGAATGAACGGGGTAAAGATGCCATATAACATGGACATTCCTGAAGCGAATGACAACTTTATGATGAAAGGATCTGCGTTATGAAGAAGTTATGCCTCTTAGTTTTAGCGATTTCGCTATTAAGCGGTTGCGCCGAAAGTTCCGCCTTGATCAAGGCGAACAGTACCAGTTTACGTACCGATATCTTTGAGGAACTGACGAACGGTGTGACTGCGCCCCAAGGATTTGCAGATTTGCGCATCACTGCCACGCTAAAGACCCACAAACCGGGCATCTTTTCCGCGAAGGACATTCATGGAACGCCGGATTACAAGTTGCTGTTAAATATCGACGGTCAAGCGTTGCTGTTGCGCGGTAACCTGCAAAATGAAAACATCGATACATTGAAACTGACGGACCCGGAGGCTGGCGATGGGATCAGATATCGATTCAGTAATATTTTTCGCATGAAGTCAGGCACTCACAAAATTGTTATTGCCCTTCCCGATGACGATATCGCTGTTGCAAGGGAAATAACTCTGGCCGAAGGGAATGTAAACCATCTGGTTGTAGAGCCGGTATACAGCACAAAACCGGGGAAGAGACAGCCCGGTAGTTACAGCTTGACAAACTTCAAAGAGGGAATCAGATCCTTCAGACTGACCCTGAATGGCAAGGAACTTTAAGAGATCATGAATTCCTAGGTTATCGGTCCTGAGCATGACCTAAAAAGGCTCACCAGCCATAGGACAATATAATGATAGCACCTAAAACCAATATTACGCTGGCCACAGTAAAATACTTTGTACCGCTTATGGCAGTCATCTCATTTTTATTTGTCATTGTTGCCAATTTGTATGCAGAGGTGGATAAAGCCAAAACAGGACAGGCAGACAGGGTCTTCGACAAGGAGTTCTTGCAGTCGATAAAGAACGTGTTGTTCTACGAACAGATTGTCAAAATAGTAGGAGTCCAAGGAGTGAAGGTTGGGAATAGCAATCTCAAAATACCTGGTGACAAATATCACTGGAATGGCAGTGAAAATACCAAGCTCAACATCAGAGTGGTCTCCGGCAAAGTCATTGATGGTAATGTCGTGACACCCGCCGGTCGTATCATTACTCTTGAAGTCAATGGTGAAATAAATGAACTCGGAAAATAATTCGACATTTTACCCTGAAGAGGTGCCAAATGAGGCGATGTAACCTGTATGCTGTGCTGATCATGCTGTTTATAGTGGCTGCAAATAGCAGTGCATTAGCCCTTGAAGAGAAAATGGTAAATGGGGTGATTGTTCACGAAAACTCGAATCCTAAATTAATTACCAATTTCATTGAAGACGTCGTTTCTCTACTGCCGCCGGAAATGGTTCAGGCTCTGGAGCCTCACCTTGAAACGTTGAACAAGGCGGCCGACGTCAATGTTAGAGATGATTATTGGCGTAGGAAGGTAATTGGCCTTAAAGACTTCAAGGGCCGCCTTGAAGCGATCTCAATCAAGGATGGTCCTGAACTCGCCAGTCAACTTGGTGGAAGTGTAAATAATATCTTTGAAATTGCCCTGCGCCCCAATAACAGTGATGTGACGGGTGATGGGCTGAAAAAGAATTTAAAAGAAGCGCTTACCAGTTGGAAAAACGGAAATCATGTGGTGAGCTACAACGGCTATAAAGGGCAATCCCTGGACGCACTACTTGACAATCTATATGACCTGAAAAAATCCAGCAAAAAAACATTGTATCCGGAACTGGTCAAAACTACCGCTGATTTGTGGAGCGCCATCTGGCAAAGAGGCGGCGGTAAAACAGAAGTGGTAACCAAATCATTTGTTAGAATTCCGGCTGAGCTCAATTTCAGGAAAAGTAGCCCCGCGCCGAGTTTCAGAAAATAAAGGTATTGTCGTAATGAAATCACCAAACATTCCGAAATATCTGAGATGCTTATCCATGCTCTGCTTTTGCATTTTGATCGCCATGCAGTCCTTTGCGCAAGCATTCCCTCATGGCACTCTATCTGACAATCGGCAAACTACATGCGAAACTGTGCAGAGTTCGGATGATCATTGCCCCTGCAGTGATAACCATGAAAACAGAATGTGTGATTCGGTCTGTTCTTGTTGTTCAATCGTTGCCTCGCTGCCGGAAAGGGTGAATTTTCATTCTTCACCGCTTGCGGCCATTATTTCGCCGACAGAGCCTTTATTTGTGGTGCCCCAAGTTTATTTCCCCATTTTTGTCCCTCCCCAGAATTGCTCCTGAACGTAAACTTCTGACCCCATACTGAAACAGCACAGCATGGTTGATTATTACCCGAATCTATCAGGATAGTGCGGGTATCTCGACGCGTTATGTGTGCAACCTGTTTGCACCACTCTGACAAGAATTTCCAGCCAAGGAGCATAATCGTGACAACTAATGAACAATCAGGAATCCGACCCATCTGGGATTTCTTCTGCTCACTTAAACTTACCATGTTTACTCTCATCACCCTGGCAATCATCTCAATCATCGGGACGATCATCCCACAAGGATCGCCACCTCCGGAATATCTTCAGTCCATCAGTCAGACCAAACTGAAGCTCTACAATGTTCTCGGTTTTTTCGATATGTACCACTCATGGTGGTTTATTCTGCTGCTTTCCCTGCTGTCAATAAACCTGATTGCCTGCTCAATCAAGCGGCTCCCCGGTATCTGGAAAACGATCACTCAGCCGGTAATGGTCATGGGCGACAGCCTTGAAAAAACCTTGTCAAACCTCACGATCATCGAGACAAGGGGGGATTCTTCAACAATTAGAGATCGGGTCGCCGCTGTTATGAAGACGGAATTTGCCGATCCGGTGATCACCGAAGAGGGCGGAGCTTTTCATCTGTTCGCTCAGAAGGCGCCTTGGTCACGACTTGCCGTGTATGCAGTTCACTTGAGCGTGCTCGTCATATTTATCGGAGCAATCATCGGATCTCTTTTCGGCTATAAGGGGTTTGTCAACATTGTTGAAGGGGAGAGTGTCGGCAAGGTTATGTCCCGTTCAAACAAAGAAATTGATCTCGGTTTTGCGGTGCGCTGTGAAAAGTTCAGTGTTGCCCATTATCCTAACGGCGCGCCCAAAGAGTTCAAGAGTATTCTGACTGTGCTGGAAAACGGCAAGCCGGTAGCGGGGTTCGACCGGGTGCCGGTCATCGTCAATGACCCTCTGTCCTACAAAGGAATCACCTTCTACCAATCCAGCTATGGAAAACTTGGAGAGCACGAGTTTATCATCAGCGATCCTGATGGAAAAAACCCGCAGCCCCTCCGCATTCAAAGCGGCGGTTCTGCAAAACTCCCCGACGGCAGCGGCATCTGCCTCCAGGAAACAACTCAGGATGTCTCCCCCTTTCAGCCCGGAGTAACCGGCCCTGCGGCACAGGTTGAAGTGCATATGGCAAACGGCGGTAATAAGACGTTCGTCATTTATGGGAACAATGCCGCCATGAACCGGATGAACCTCTCGTATACCGGCGGCAAGCTTGTGCAGTACAGCGGGGGAGAAGAGTTCATGTACACCGGGCTGCAGGTGGCAAAGGACCCTGGCGTTTGGACCGTCTGGCTCGGCTGTACCCTGATGATGGTGGGAATCTACATCGCTTTCTTCATGTCGCATCGCCGTGTCTGGGTGCGCGTCCAGAATGGAACTGTGACTGTCGGGGGTAATAGCAGCAAGAACCAGGGAGGGTTTCACCTTTTCATGGAGCAACTGGTGACAAAGCTCAAAAAACAGCTCCCCTTGGAGGATAACCAATGACCAGTTCACTCCTGTTCAACATAACTACATTGTTGTATCTCGCGTCCATGCTGGCGTTCTTTGCCGCCATAGTCAATCGTACCAAGCTGTTCTTCGGCGCTGCAGGAAGCTACATTGCCTTTGGCGGCCTGCTTCTGCAAACAATCGCCATCGGCCTGCGCTGGAAAGAATCCTATACACTCGGCATCGGCCATGCCCCGCTTTCCAACCTGTATGAGTCAGTTGTCTTCTTTTCCTGGACGATCGTTCTCATTTACGGAATACTCGACCTGAAGTACAGATATCGGGTCATCGGCGCTTTTGTCATGCCCTTTGCCCTGTTAGGAATGGCCTGGGCGCAGCTGGGGATGAAAAGCGGAATCGAACCGCTGGTGCCGGCATTGCAGAGTAATTGGCTTCTGTATCATGTCATTACTTGCTTCCTGGGATACGCAGCCTTTGCCGTTGCCTGCGGTATCTCCATCATGTATCTGATTCGCGAAAAGCATGACAAAGTCGCACAAGCCAACGAACAGAGCATTGTCGCCACGTTTCCGCCGAGCCGGGTGCTTGACGACCTGAACTACAAGTCGATCATGATCGGCTTCCCTTTACTGACTCTGGGGATCGTCACCGGCGCCGCCTGGGCAAACTACGCCTGGGGAACTTACTGGAGTTGGGACCCGAAAGAAACCTGGTCGCTGATTGTCTGGTTCATCTACGCGGCCTTCCTCCATGCCCGCATTACCCGAGGCTGGGCCGGACGGAGAGCTGCCTGGCTTTCGATCATCGGCTTTGCCGCGACCATATTCTGTTATCTCGGGGTGAATCTGCTTCTTTCAGGGCTTCACAGCTACGGTGGGTAGTAATTTTCGGAGGGGGCCGTATGGTCCCCTCTGGCTAGCTTCCCTGGGGTGTAATGCGTGGACGAGTTGAAGCAGGCTTACATAATGAGGAAAGGGGATTACAAATGGACTTGAATACAGCATATGCATTTGGAAAAACAGTGGACATGCCGTACGGCGAAGCTGAACAGAAGGTGCGTGAGGAATTGGCAAAGGAAGGTTTCGGAGTGCTCACCGAAATTGATGTCAGGAGAAAATTTGCCGAAAAACTTCAGAAGGAATTCCGTGAGTATATCATTCTCGGCGCTTGCAACCCGCCCCTGGCCTATGAAGCACTGACTCGGGAAGTTGATCTTGGGACGCTTCTCCCATGCAACGTCGTGATCTATACCAGAGATGATTACAAGACAGCAGTTATGATCATGGACCCGGTTGCGGCGCTTTCCCTGATTGGTAACCCGGAGATGGTTGAGTTTGCGAAGAAGGTCGCAGAAAAGATGCGGCGGGTGCTTGCTGCTTTGTAACAGATAATAAGCTTTGCTCAGATTGTTGACGATGAAAAGGACTGTCGATGACGCCACCACATGCAACTATTGAACTGAATATTCATGGTATGAATAGCTCATGTGCCAGTCACTTTAATCGCATCATAAAGGCGCTAGTGATTTTCGTCATTCTTCTCAGCGGAGAGATAACGCTTGCGTCAGAGCATGCGTCGTCCGAATCGAAATGCGCATCAGATGCTGTACAGTCGCAGTATTCAAGCAGCGGCGCCTGTATTTCCCCGAACGGTATTTCCCCCCTGCCAGTGCCCGAAGGATCACTTCAGCAGCTATTTTTGCAGCAGAGTGCACAGGAAACAACGAAAAATACTCAGCGAACAGCCATAGACGCTGCAAGCCAGCAGAATCAGGCAAGCAAAAAAGTCATTATCTATTTTTTCTGGGGGAATGGGTGCCCCCATTGTGAAGAGGAGCGCCAGTTTCTTGATGAGTTGAGACGTGTGCATCCTTACCTGGAGATTTGGGACTATGAGGTCTGGCATAACAAGAAGAATGCCGGGTTGATGTCGGCAATGCTGCAGGCTCACGGAGTGAAATCTTCCGGGGTTCCGGTCACGTTTGTTGGTGATAAGATGTTTTCTGGATTCACGGAAAAGATAAGACTTTCGATGGTAAAAACCATCGAGAAATGCAGTTTAGTGCCGTGCGGCGATCCGGGGGATGCGCGCGGCAAAACCGGCAATCCGGAGCTGACTGACAAGGCTCGACCGTTCAACGTAGTAACCACGGCCACTGATGATAAGATTAAAGAAACTGAAATCTCTGTCAGCATTCCGTTCCTGGGAGAACTGGACAGCCGCAACTCCCCCTTGCCCGTGCTGACCCTGATCATTGCCGCCATGGACAGCTTCAACCCCTGCGCTTTCTTCGTTCTCCTCACGCTTCTCGGCCTGCTTGTTCATGCCCAATCGCGCAAAAAAATGCTGCTGATTGGCGGTATTTTCGTGTTTTTTTCGGGGTTTATCTATTTTCTGTTCATGGCCGCCTGGCTGAACCTGTTCCTCGTCATGGGGCAGGTTGCGGTCATTACCACCATTGCCGGCGTTGTTTCGCTGGTTATTGCCGGGATCAATATCAAGGATTTTTTCCTGTTCAAACAGTGGGTTTCCCTGACCATCCCTGACAGCGCCAAGCTGAGACTGTTTGATCGGATGCGAAAGCTGCTCCGTTCCACATCGCTATTATCGACCATGATCGGTGCTATAGTTCTGGCAGTCGCAGCCAATTTTTACGAGCTGCTCTGCACCGCCGGATTTCCCATGGTCTTTACCAGAATACTTACTTTGAACAACCTGTCGACAACAACATATTACCTTTATCTCGTTCTGTACAACATCGTCTATGTCATCCCGATGTTGATTATCGTCCTCGGGTTCACATACACGCTCGGCAGACGGCAGCTCACCGAATGGCAGGGAAGAGTACTGAAGCTCATATCCGGCTTCATGATGCTCGGCCTCGGTGTCATCCTCCTCATCAACCCGGCACTTCTTAACAGCGTACTGGTTTCGTCCATTATCCTGATGCTGGCATTGGGCGTATCGCTGCTTGTGGCTACAGTAACGAAAAGATTGGGATATTGAGGCAAGTTTTTCCTGATAAAATAATCGATTTCTTGCTTGAAAAATGAGGACACTTGATGACCCCTCCACATGCAACTCTTGAACTAAATATTGTTGGAATGGATTGTCCCAACTGCGCTGGGCATTTTGAGGGAGTCGTAAAAAGAATTGCCGGTGTCACCAAGGTAACAACATTGCTTGCTGACCGTAAGGCAGTAGTGCTTTTTGACCCGGCAAAAACCACATCTGCTTCGATTCGAGAGTATATCGAGACTGCAGGTTATTCCATTATTGTCGAGGGTGATGAAGAGGCGCTTGAGGCAGAGAGTGCCGAACAACCGATACAACCCATTGCTCAGGTAGGTCGCCAGGAGCAATTGCACATCGAAAACATGGACTGCCCGACCGAAGAAGCGCTGATCCGCAATAAATTGAAGGGATTCCCCGGCGTGACGGGACTCGAATTTAACCTCTTACAGCGGAACCTGATCATTTCCCACACCCTGCCATCACTGGATTCGGTGATAGTTGCCCTGAAAGCAATCGGCATGCAGGTCGGGACAGTGGATAAGCCTGACGAATTGCCCGAAGTTGAAAAGACCAATTGGTGGCCATTGATTGTTTCGGGTGCTGCCGCTGTTGGTGCCGAAATCATCGAGATGCTGAGTAGCGGCCATCACTGGCTGACACTCCTCCTGGTTCTTGCCGCCATTTTGACCGGTGGCCTGGAGACCTACAAAAAGGGGTGGATTGCGCTACGCAACCGCAACCTGAATATGAATGCCCTCATGTCCATTGCGGTGACCGGCGCATTGTGCATTGGTCAGTGGCCAGAGGCAGCCATGGTCATGTTCCTGTTCGCTTTGGCAGAACTGATCGAAATCAAGTCTCTTGACCGAGCCCGCAACGCTATCAGAGGTCTGATGGCCATGACCCCGGAAAGTGCAACAGTACAGCTTGCCGACGGCACCTGGAGCGAGGTCCCAGCTGCAAATGTTGTGTTGGACAGCATCGTGCGCGTCAGGCCAGGTGAGCGGATTGCCCTGGATGGGGTTGTGATTGATGGAAACTCAACGGTTGATCAGGCACCAATCACCGGTGAAAGCCTGCCGGTGGAGAAGGGACCGGGTGAACCGGTCTTTGCCGGCACCATCAACCAGGCCGGCTCGTTCCAGTTCAAAGTTACGGCGGGCGCCAAGGATTCGACGCTTACCCGGATCATCCATGCCGTCGAGGCTGCACAGGGAAGCCGTGCCCCGACCCAGCGGTTCGTCGACCAGTTTGCCCGGGTTTATACTCCGGTGGTATTTGCGGTGGCGTTGGCGGTGGCGGTTATTCCTCCGCTGGCCTTTGGTGGGGTGTG
Organism: Geoanaerobacter pelophilus; assembly: GCF_018476885.1. Classification (NCBI taxonomy): domain Bacteria; kingdom Pseudomonadati; phylum Thermodesulfobacteriota; class Desulfuromonadia; order Geobacterales; family Geobacteraceae; genus Geoanaerobacter; species Geoanaerobacter pelophilus. The sequence goes on along the minus strand of NZ_JAHCVJ010000001.1, from coordinate 454,860 downwards.
GTTTGAGTGGATTTATAAATCATTGGTACTGTTGGTCATTGCCTGCCCCTGTGCCCTGGTGATTTCGACACCGGTAACTATTGTCAGCGGCCTTGCTGCTGCGGCACGACACGGCATCCTGATCAAGGGTGGAGTCTATCTGGAGGAAGGGCGCAAGCTTGCCTGGTTGGCGCTGGACAAGACTGGCACCATCACTCACGGCAAGCCGGCGCAGACCGACTTTGAGCCGTTGGACGGAACTGATCCACAAGAAGTACGTTGTTTTGCTGCAAGCCTGGCCAATCGTTCCGATCATCCGGTTTCCAACGCCATTGCTGTGGCCGCCGAAGCTGACGGCATCATGTCACGGGAAGTGACGGAATTTTCTGCCCTGGCGGGCCGGGGTGTCATTGGGCGTGTCGGGGAACGGATGTATTTCCTGGGGAATCCCCGCTTGATGACGGAAAATGGCTTCAATGAGCCCCGTTTGTCTGCCCGGATTGCCGACTTGGAACGCCAGGGGAAAAGTGTAGTTCTATTGGCCAGTGTAGAAAAACCGCTGGCTCTGTTCGGTGTCGCGGACACGATCAAGGAGTCCAGTCGTGACGCCATCGCTGAACTGCACCGACTTGGTGTACGCACCATGATGCTCTCGGGTGATAACCAGCACACTGCCGAATCCATCGCCCGTAAAGTGGGTATTGATGAAGTACGGGCCGGCCTGTTGCCGGAAGACAAACTGAAAATCATTGAGACGTTTCAGGGGAATGGCGGTACCGTCGGGATGGTGGGAGACGGCATCAATGATGCGCCGGCCCTGGCGCGTGCCGATGTCGGATTCGCCATGGGGGCAGCCGGTACGGATACCGCCATCGAGACCGCCGATGTGGCGCTGATGGATGACGACCTGCGTAAAGTGGCTCTTTTCGTACAACTATCCCGCACCACTTCGGCAATTCTCAGGCAGAACATAAGCCTGGCGCTAGGGATCAAGGCGGTCTTTCTCGGGTTGACGATTATGGGGCATGCCACCATGTGGATGGCAGTATTCGCCGACATGGGGGCGAGTCTACTTGTTGTCGCCAATGGTCTGCGTCTGCTGCGCAAATAGATTGATCATTTACGTCGGGTTAATATTTTGAACAGAAAGGTTGCCGTAGAGCATCAGGCAGGTGTTCCCTCACAATGAAGTGCGTGTTGGTAGTTGATGATGATCGGGATTATTTGAGTCTGTTCGGTAATTTTCTTCTGCAGGCAGGCTTTTCGGTGCAATGCGCGACCAGCGGCGACGAAGCACTCTCGATACTGAAAGATTCCACTATTCATCTGATGATCACCGATCTGAACATGCCGAAAATGAGTGGGATCGAATTAGCCAAAAAGGCATTGATCATAATGCCACGCATGCCAATTATTTTACACTCAGGGAGCATATCCCCGGAACTTACCTTATTGGCAGAGGTTGTCGGGATATCCAGGGTTATGGCAAAGCCTGTTAACCCAGGCGCAATGTTGGAGGCAATACGAAATGAGATACGTGAAGTTTGACCTTCATATTCTTATTGTGATCGCGCCACTTGCAGTTAAGTAGTGCGACTCCTTAGATCTATTGGATATTTAATGCGGCCCCATGCATTTCGGATAATCTGTGTCTTTCTGCTTCTATCCTTCGGGATGATGTTTTCGGGAGTTACTCTCATTGCAACTGCTGAGTCTCCGGCGGTAACTGGCACAGTTAATAATCATTGCAACCCCGACGGGGCGCAAAGTTGTCCGCTTCCTTGCACCACACCTGTCTGCCCTTTATGTGTGTGCGCTATTGCCGAAACTGTTCAACCGGTTGAAATGCAAACCACCTTCCAGTTAGTAGAGTTTGAATTCCCGGATGTTGCGCGGTCGATTCCAGATCCGTATGTGATCGAGATTTTTCATCCCCCGAGACTAGAAAATGGTATTCGACGTTCTTGAGATCGTTTAGCTCAACGAAATCCGAATTAACACTATTTTCAAGGAGAATACGATGAAGAATAAAATTATGGCATTGGTGCTAGTTGCAGCAGTATTGGCTTTTGGGAGCGTGGCATTTGCCGAAACCGATCAAATAAGTGTGAAGGCTATCAGTGCCGATACGTTAAATAAATTCAGGCAACAAACGGTTGATTTAAGGGAACAGCTTAAAGCCAAGGATCTGGAGCTGCGTGGACTCTATGCTTTTGATGGTATTGATATGCGGCGAGTTGATGAACTTGAAGGGGATATAAAGGAAATCAAAACGAAGATAAAGTCCGTTGCCGTGACCATGAATCTTGAACCCTGCTGCTGTCTGTAGTCATGAGTAAGTTGGGTGAGAGGGAACTCCATGGTTCCCTCTCACCCACTCGTAAAAATTGGAAAGGTGAATAAAATGACAATAAAAATGAATGTATGTATGGCTGGAGCCGCTTTGATGCTCTGTGTTGTTGCGAGCGGTTGTGCAAATAACCGGGAATTGATCGCCAAGACGTCTCTTGCGACTAGAAAAGATGTATTTGCTGAAGTGGCAAGTTCAGATGTTCAGGCAGGCAAATCAATCATCGACTTCACATTTTCAGTCAAGAGTAATTCCTATCGATTTGCGGAAACCTATGGCAAACATTCTGACCCTCCCTATCGTGTGCATTTGAATATAGATGGACAAACAGCAGTGCTTGAAGCTGAACCGGTGCTGGAGGACAAATCCCCGATAGATCCAAATGTTCCGGATAGCGGCACGGGTTGGAAATATACGTTCAATAAACGATTTGCCCTTACACCTGGCAAGCATGAACTGACGATTGCACTTCCGATTGATGATGTGATTGTGGAGCGTGAGATAGAGTTGCGTGCCGGTGTTAATGCCGTCACGGTGACCCCAGTTTACAGCAAGAGAATGCTTCGACCGTACAAAGGTCAAAATTTTACTGGCGGGGTAAAAACCGTCGAAGTTCAAGTCAACTGAGTAGCTAATTAACTAACGGTAACTTGATAGGGGGAGCCATCACTGCTCCCATGAATAAAGAATAGGGCTTGACAAACTGCTTATTGAAAACTATTATCAATTTCATTTCCAGGTGTCGTTAATCAATTCATGCCCCCAATATAAATATTTTCCATTCCGAGCCGATTAATTACAGGTGGTCCATGCTCGCACTGTACGAGCAATTAAAACACAGGAGGAATGCATGTCGTTTGTAAGAGTTCTACCCTATTTAGTTCTTGCTGGATTGATTTTCTCAGGTAGGCCTGGATTCGCGGAAGAGGTCAAAAAGATTCAGGACAACTCGTTTCTGCTGGAAGAGGCCTACAATCAGGAAGATGGGGTTGTGCAGCACATTTCATTGTTTCAGTACATGAAAAAATCAAAGAGCTGGCAATACACTTTTACGCAGGAATGGCCGGTTCCAAAACAGACCCACCAGTTTTCCTATAGCATACCGGTATCACATCTTCATGACAATGATACGACTGGTGTTGGCGACATACTGCTGAACTATCGTTATCAAGCCATCTTCCAGGATAGAATTGCCATGGCACCTCGTCTTTCACTCATTTTACCTACCGGCGATTATAAGAAGGGACTTGGTACTGATACGGTCGGTTATCAGGTCAACATCCCTCTGAGTGTAGAGCTTTCCGACAAACTTGTGACCCACTGGAACATGGGTGCAACCTACACCCCCCGGGCAAAAGATAATGCTGGAGACAAGGCAAATGTTCGCGGATTCAACTATGGAGCCAGCCTGATTTATCTGGTGAATGAAAATTTCAACCTAATGCTCGAAGCAGCCGGGACCAGCACTGAAACAGCTCCGCTCAACGGCGTGAAAGCGACTGAAAGTACATTTTTCATCAACCCAGGTATGCGATTCGCGATAAACTGCGCATCAGGATTACAGATCGTGCCGGGGGTGTCTGTGCCGATAGGTATCGGTCCTTCTGAGGGTGAATACGGAGGAATCGTTTATCTTTCCTTTGAACATAAGTTGTTTTGATAGACGTGAAAAGATAAGGGGTACAGTAAGATGCCCCTTATCTTTTCTACTGATACATTATGGATTAGCAGTTGATGCCCCCTTCTTATTATCTTTCTCCTTTTCAAGGTCACTTTTCGCAAGTGGATTAGTAAACCCTCTGGGTGGTGTGTAGTCCCAATCCATCAATTCACACATTTCCGCATTCAGCTGGTTGATATCTTCGCGGATCTGCTGACTCCGCTCGATGAACTCCTGCGCTTTTTCAAAGGTGATATTTTTGTTGCGACCCATGGTCATCCGTAATCTGTGGAGGACGTTGTCATGGGTGTTGAGCATGGTTATGAAGTCACTCTGATCCAACGTTTTTCTGGATATTACATCAATGTCATCCCGGACTACTTTCTTCAATTTTCGATCCTGCCATGATTGCTTCCCCGATTCCTTTTTAACGCCAGCTTCTCTCTTGTTGTCAGCCATGATTTCTCCCTTGTGTTTGCTGTTAAATTCTCCCTGTTGCCCGTAGGGCAATGCCTTTCCCGAAGCGATCCGATAATTCTGAAAAAACCGTGTCGTCGAACTTCTTCATGTTCTGGACGATCATTTCCACAGCATTGATCTCCGATGCCGCATTGGCGTAACTCTGCTGGGCAACGCTCAGGAGTTGCAGGGTCTTTTCCTCCAGCGTCTGAATATGCTGCATTCCTTCGCCAAGAAGTGCCAGCTGGCAGGTTTCCGGTGATGCCCCGGCCTTGTTTCCTTTTTGACTGGACAGGATGTTGCGGGCCATCTCCTGCAACTGGGCCGCCCGACCGAACAGATCGAGCAACATGTAGTAGCCATAAGCCCGGGCAGTCAATTCAGCAAGTTTGCCGATAACTTCTCCCTCGGTATTGGTAGCTGTTGCATTTTTAAGGATCAGCCCGACTGAAAGTGGCGTACTTTTAAGAAACGCCTCTTCATCAGGGGTGAGCGCCGTCTTCGATTTGATCTTGCCGGCAATGGACTGCATCCTGCCGGCCACAAAGACCATCAGGTTCCTGTTGGCGTCGGTGATATCAGCGCAGGCCCCGGCGGTATCCCGCCCCTGGGCAGTGCCGCTGATGAAGGAATCGAAGCTGTTGTTCTTGTCGCACGGTGGAATATATTGGGCCTGGTAGGTGGTACCGGTCGTTGCCGGGTTCTGGATAACCACATCGCCTATGAAGCCGCGAACCAGTTTTACATACTCGCTGCTCATCTCTTTCTTGCCGGCCAGGTTTTCCAGAACTGATCCGTCACCAAAGACTTGAAGAACCTCTGTTGGACAGCCAGCGGTAGCGCTGGTGGCGGAAGTCTGGGTTGTGCCGGGGACGCCTGGTTTGTTGCCGCTATTGGTCTTCTGTTCGGTCTCGAACAGCTTGCTGACATCCTGATAAAGATCCTTGGCGCCGCTAGATACCATGAAGTCAGTCTGAGCAGTTTTCATCTCCGCCTTCAGGCTGTCGGACATGATCGACGAAAACGGGCTGGAAGCGGTAGCCACCAGCGCCTTGGAAGCCTTACAGTCATTCAGCTGCAGCGAGTTCAGCCTGTCGGTTATGGCTTCGAGCGTCTTGATGGTATCAGCCACCTGGGGAGCCAGGGTCTTCAGGGCGATGTCGAAAGCTGCCGCCGGAGCAGCCGACAGGATGTTCTGGAGCTTCTGCACGAGGTAATCCACGTTCAGGAATGAGAAGCCACCAAGGAACATGTCGATCCCGCCGCAGCCGGATTTCAGTTTCGGCAGGGAGGCAGCAAACAGATGATCGTCAGTATTCGCCCACCTGGCAGAGAAACTTCCCCCGGTGTAGTAGCCCCGCTTGGAACCTTCGTAATAGCTGGGAGAGGTGGAACTCTTCTGTTGGACCCAGTCATCGACCCAGCCTGACCAGGAAAGTACCGGGTTCAAGGCAACGGCTGCCGCCAGGCATGCGGCGGTGGTTCTGGTCGCTACGGTTCGTTTCACTCTGCCCCCTCATTTCTCTGTTTCAAATCAACGGCCAGTCTCATGGATTCGGCTCCTGGTTCTGGAGACGGCGCTTCTTAACGTCGAAGGCGCCACCTTTCTGGAATTCGTAGAGCGAATATTCTTCAGGAGAGATATCACCCTTGAGGAGCCGAACGGCCCGGTAGGCCTTATCTTCGATTTCGTCTGCGGATATGACCCCCGCCGAGACCGGCAGATAATCCTGGTTTCCTTTCTGAATCAAAACAAGAGCTGGCGTTATCTCTACATTGAACTTGGCAGCAAATCCCGGATTCTCCCTGGTATTGACACTTTTAACAGTCCAACCGGTCTCGTTGGTGAACCAGTCCAGGATTCGCGATTGTTCGTCGCAATAGCTGCAATCAGGCCGTTGGAAATAGATCAGAGCAAAGTCCTCCCGGTTGTCTCGCAATGTGCGCTGCCGCTCTTCGTTGATCTGGGCTATCCGAGCCAGGTTGCCGGGTGTCGTGATCGGGTAATCTTTTTTGGTCGTCAATTCCGGGTATTTCTGCCAAACGAACTGGGCCACGTTGGAGAAAGCCAGTGCCTTCTTGCGGGCAATCTCCTGGACCTCGAAGTACTCCTTAACGTTCTCTTCGCTGGGCTTCTGGACAGCCTTCTTCTTCAATGCTTCGGCAAATTCCTGGAACTGGTCCGGATGCATCTCCCAGATCTGCTCATAGGTGTAGTCCTTGAGAGACGGCACTTTGCTCGGCGATTTCTTCTTTTGTTCCGGTTTTCCAGCAGGCTTTTCCGGTTCCTTCTGGTACCACCACCAGCCCTTGGCCGAGTCATTGTAATAATTGGCGCTGGCTGTTGCTGGCAGAGAAAGAATGGCCAGCACCATCAACGACCTACGCATTGTTCCACCTCGGTTTGCTTCAGCTTGATCTCCTTGACCATCCGTTTCAGCTGCGCAGTTTTTAATTCCTCCAGTGCTGATGGCTTCTCTCCAAAGGCTTCTGCAGTGAAGGGTATCAGCAGGTAGGGAAGCCGTTTACCGCCTCCGGTGATGATTGAAATCTGTGTCGTATAATATCCGTCCGCAACGTACTGAGTGGCAATCGCATCTCTGGTCCTGGACAGTTCGGATACGACGGTGAACAGCAGATTCCGCTTTTCGGACTCGAACCCCTCTGAAGCAAGTACCTTGGGATCGTTATCACTCACTTCCTTGATTGCCGCCCATAGCCCATCCGGATTGACGAATACCAGCCCTTGAGAGGTGGAAACCGCTGACCACTTTTCTCCGTTTGGGGTCGATTCCACCACGTTGATCCGTCTCTTAAGCGCAGCAAGAATGGCAGCCGCATTGAACCATTCAGGGAGGTCCAGTTTGCTTGGATGAAACTTCTCACTGGACTCAAGGCTTTTTGGGGGGTGATTCCGCCTAACAGTGGGATGATGCGATTTTACCCCGGTACCTACTGATGCTGGGGATGCGATTGGCGATTTACCGGAATCTTCGGGATCATTCTTCCTCCGCTCCCGTGCTTCGGCATAGAGTGCTGCCAACTCGGTTTGCCGTGCTTCATGGTCGCTCAGCTTGAGTCCATCGGTCAGGATATTGTCGCTTTTCAGCAGATGGTGCCCGGTGATGGCTCGGTGGATATCGTCTCGGTTGGGAAGAGAAATATATTCCGGGATGTTGTTCAGGATAAGCCCCGCAATAACAGGGTGATCGCCACTGCTGTACATGCCGTCATGGTAGGACGGAATCTTGCCGATATCATGCGCCAAGGCGATGATGATCATGTCTGCCAGCAGGGCTTCCTGGTCGGCTTTGGCAATGAAGTTTCGAGTCACAGTCAGGGTGTGTCGATAGAGAGGAACGGTCGCCAACAGGGCATAGGAGTCATCCGAGTACATATGTTCTGCTTCATCCTTGTGGGCCCTGACGACAGACGGACAGTCTCCCTCCTCATCGAGCATAGTGAGGATCTTGATGATCAGGGTTCTCCGTACTCCGCTTACTGAAGGCCTGTCATCGATCACTTCGGTGAAGAACTGATTAATCTCGTCATGTCTGAATTCAGGCTTCGGCTGCTGATGGCACTGTTTTGTGGTGCGTTCACGCCAGAGACAGGCTGCATCCTTGATCTCTATTTCATCATCAGTCCAGAGGTGACTCAGCTCAGCTAAACTTGCCACTTCCGCATGCTCAGTTCTTTCGTTTGCAGGTTCTTCTGCAGGAATCCACTTCCTGGTCCCATAGAAGCCAAAGCCGATCCCGACTGCGGCAGATACGGTGAACAGAAGCATCGTCATTGAGCGCCGTTCTCGTCTGACTGGAACGGAGACATCATCGAGGTGATAACCGCCGGAGCTGCTGGGAAGATGATTTTCATTTTTGGATTACGGGCATCGAGAGTGGTTCCCTTGAAACGGCCCGAATAGGTCATCAAATAGAATTCACGTGGCTGCAGGCTAAGAACATCCTGTACCCGGAGGATATCCTGTTCGACTTCGCGGGTCGTGACCTGGTTTGATCCGAAAATCCCGGTCAGTACGTTTTGAACACCGAAATGTTTGACCACGTAATCGCTGGTCTCGGCATCGGAGCAGCGCATGAAGATCTTCGTGTTGGTGTTGTCAAGGATGCTCTTGCCAAACTCCTCACCAATGACCGCGTAGATCTGGTTCACTGACTGGGCGAAGGCGGTCACCATGACATCGGCTGAGCCCGCCTTGGCGAAAAGCTCCTCCACCCCTTGATAGAGGAGGCTCTGAGCTTCGTCGATGAAAATGGAAAGCGGTGGGTCAACCTTCTGCCGATTGGAGAGATACACTCGGCCCACAAAGGATTGGATCATGGAGAGGAGTACCTTGCCGAGGGTGGCGGATGCTTCGCGAGTGATCATGGCACCGGTGTGAACAACCAGGATTACCCGTTCACCGGCTTCCAATTTCTTGATAAACCGGTTTGAATCGGCCTGACCGATGATCTTGCCGATATTGCCAGAGGAAAGCTCCATCAGAGCGGTGCGCAGCGTTGAAGAAACCTTGGCGTAGTATTCCATGGGAGATTTGAGGATATCCTCCAACATGCCTGCCGTCAGTTCCGCCTCTGCAGTGCCGATACTGCGCAACGATTTCATGGTGGCATCAAGGGAGTCACGCCGGATGTGCTGCCGGATGGTGTCGATGTTCATGATCGGCAGATTCCCATGCTTTTTTGCCAGTATGATGTAGGCGGATATGACAGCGGTGGTGATCTCCTTGGCGATGTTACGGTAGAACGGTTCCCGACCGCCGAGAATGCCCGATACGATATGCCCCACCAGTTCGTCGGGCATGAAGTAAAAGGCCATCGGGTCGACAACTGCTGAGTATTCCGGAAAGATGGGGGTGACGAGCATCAACTCGTCCAGACGTTTAGCATCTCGGGCGACTTCGTAAATCTTGGTAAAGATCTGTTGGTCCCCCTTGGGGTCGAAATAGACCACCGAATATCCTTTGCGGATGTCTTGTTCGATCAAGTTCTCACACAGACGGGTCTTTCCGACACCAGTTGTTCCGAAGACAAATGTATGCCGTTTACGATGGGAGTCGGGAATGGCGATGGGAACAATCCTGGTTCGGTGCCCCAAATCGACGCCGGTTCCCAGGTTGGTCATCGGCTCGGTCGTTTTAGCGAGATGTTTTGAGAATGGAAACATGCAGATGTTCTTCCAGTTCCTTTCCAACAGAATTGATGACATCCTTGGGTATTCTTGACGGTGTCATGATGCAACTGTAGGCTCCCGGAATGCGCTTCAGGCATCGGATTCCTGATACTCGACTCCGTTCTTGCAGCAGAAGACGTGGCAGTTCTCTTGATGTGCGACTGAGCAGGATGCGAACTTTGGTCGATCTTCTGTTGACTATGACCGGAACGACACTTGAAATGTAGAACTCCTTAACGCTACCGTAGGTGTAATGTCCTCGTTCGTGAAACGGCTGAAAGCGGGGCGGACAGATCCCGGCAAGAATCAGACGCCTGTAGCAATCGGCAATTTCCAAGGAGACGAACAGTGCACCATCTGCATCTATCCGGGTGATTTCGCCGGAGGCTGAAACTCCCCTTAACGCCTTCAGCCGATCCGCCTCATTCAAGGTTCTGCGGCATTGAAGCTCCAGTTCGACTTGGTGCAGAAGGTGTCTCCGTAATTTCCGGTTGATGCTATCCAGGGAAATTTTGATAGGTTCGCCGCTCCCAATCGGATAGGCCAATATCTCCAGGTTATCATCGACCTTGACGCTGATATTGGTGTTGATGGCGCTGGTAAGAGTCCTGGTAATGGCAACTTCGACCGCATCCATTGCCTCGCTCATCGCAAGCCCGCTTTCGGAGAGCATTTCAGCGGGAAGAATTACCAAAGGCTTCCTCCCAAGGCGTCATTTTTGAAACATTTGTGATGCTGGCAATCTGTTCAACTCTCAGGTGTGCTTGTTCCTGTATCACGATGCTGGCAATTCTGGCGGCGTACCGGTCACGCTTGGATGGAGTTCGCGAGTTGTAGCATCCGACTGCTAACCAGGTGTAGCCATAGTCTCGAATGCATTGAGATAGCACCCAGGAACCGACCATGACATTGGTGCATGGATCGGCGAGGGTATTCCAGGGGATTCCCAGTTTTCGTAATGCAGGTTCCCATGACGAGTTGATCTGCATGAGTCCGTAGTCGTAACTGCCATTGGCATTATGATTTACAGCGAACGGATTAAAGTTGCTTTCTCCCTTGGAGATCGCATAGAGGAGGTGAGGCGAGATCCCGTACCTGTTACCTGCTTCCTCGTAACAGAAGCCAAATGCGGCCTCCGTCGAAAAGGCATTAACTCCCAGTAACAGTATCAGGATGGCAAAGTGCATGACTCCCCCCATGTATATAATCTATAGGGGGGGCAGGTTGAGGGTGCTAAATAGAAAACCGGGACGCCGTTGGCCCGGTTTCAAGGGAAAGCTATTTTGCCGGTTGTACCAGCAGAGATGTTGCATCTTTCTTTGCGATGTCGCCAATCTTGATTTCGCCCTTGACGATTTCCGCTTCGAAGTAATGCTCGCCGATGAAGGAAAGAACTTTTACCTGGCCAACTTCTTTCTGCTGGCGGTTTTTGCCGAGTTCCCGGTAGACAGTTATCACATCTCCAATCGTTATTTCTTTCTGGGCGTCCACTTTGCCACTATGGAAAAGGTGGAGCTTGTTCCCCATTTTCATGACCACTTCGCTTTTTGCCTTTTTCTCAACTGCGTGCCCGGTAAGCGGTGCCGCTACCATGATTGAAAGCGCCAGCATGGTAACCATCATTGTCAGTCTTTTCATGTTCGTTTCTCCTTAATTGAATTAGTTGTCATTATTGAAACAAAGACCTTTTTATGGGCACCCCCTTTCCGGCCATTCAGTGTCTGGATCAAAATATACCAGTTATTATGACATATGCAGTAATGCCTTTAAAAAAGCACAATACACTCATCAATGAACCGAACAACTGGTGCACGGGTCGAAGGAATGAATGATTCTCAGGAGTTCAATGGGCTGGTTCATGTCTTCTACATATGTACCTTCCAATGCCTTCTCAATTGGTCCCGGGACTCCGTTGTCATCACGTGGAGACGCATTCCAGCAGGTGGGAGTGATTATCTGGTAGCGGGAGATCATGCCGCCAGAGGTACATTCCATCCAATGGCCTAATGCACCCCGAGGTGCTTCGGTCAGTCCGACTCCGGTCCCGGATGGAGGAAGCGCGATATCGGTATAGGAAGTAAGATCGGGAACTAGAGCGTGCACCCACTGCGGAAGGCGTTCCGCTAGCAGTTTCGTTTCCTCCGCCCTCGCCAGAATCCGGTCCATGGTGGAACATCCGCCCCGGAAGTAGCCGTTGACCGTCATTCTGGCCAGGGGACCCGTCTCGTATGGTCTGCCGCGGTGCCGCGGTGCTTTTAACCAGGTGTAGCCGGGGGATCTTCCATATGATGGGGTTGTCTCACCATGACTGGGATGAAGGTCGGAAGGGCTTGAGTAGTACGCGTACCGTACGAATTCCCTTATATCCTGCAAGCTCAGCGACTCCCTCTCCATGTCGGTAAGCAGCCCCTGGCGGAAGACCGACTCACCACGTGGCAGATCGAAAGCGGAGAAACAGAGAAGATTACCGGTTCCTTTTCCGATCTTGAAGTAATCGGCGTAGACCTGTGAAAGGAGGTGCGCGTCGGGGTAGTACCTGTTGAGCACAAAATCCGTGATCGCCGGAAGGTATCCCTTGAGCGTATGAATCTGTTCATGCGACGGCGCCTGGGTCACCCCCCCGGGAACGATGCTCATGACATGCGGCATGCGTCCGGCCAGGATTGCCACCACTTCCTGGGCCTGGCGTCGAATTTTCAGCGCTTCGACGTAGTTATTCACGAGCTTTTCGGTTTGGCCCGCACTGAATCGCAGGTCACGGTTATAGGCAGGCCGTAGCGGAGCAACGTCCGGGGGGTAAATGTAGTCTGGAAGGTTCAGGTGATAGAAGTGCAGGATGTGGTCTGAGATGAAGTATGCACTCTGGATAATGGCGCGAATCAACAGGGCCTGGTCGTCAGGGATGAACCCGGCCATCTGTTCCGCCGCTTTGGTGGCGGTTATGGCATGTGAAATGGGACAAACGCCACATATCCTTTGCGTAATATGCACTGCGTCCCACGGTTTCCTCCCCTTGAGGATATTCTCGAAGTCCCTGTAGAGGTTTCCGGTCATGTAGGACTTTTTCACCTTCCTGTTATCGTCGAGATTCACCTTTAGCTTGAGATGTCCCTCTATCCTCGTTACGGGATCAATCGTGATAATGCTGCCCATTGAAATTCTCCTATGAGTTTAGTGTTGGTGTTCAGCTGAAGGTTCCGGCGTAGGGTCACTGTTCACTGGAGCGGGGTCAGCACTCACCGGAGTAGTCGTACCGGTATAGCAGGCGCACTGTTCGTTGGCGGGACAGTCGCCACAGAGGGCGGCGTTTGCGCAGTCGGCGCATTTCTCCGTGTTGTCGCAATCGGCGCACACGGAACAATTGGAGCAGTCCACGCAGTCGGTACAGCTTCCGAGATTGGCACATTTGGAGCAGTCGACGCAGGTGCTGCACTGCTCACAGGTAACGCAGCAGGGCATGATTTCCTCAAGCTTGCCGTAGAACGGGGTGCTGGGGAAATTAGGGGATGAGCAGCCAATACACAACGTATTGGTCTTGTCGATGCACCAGTTAACGCCATTGTTCCATTTGAGATTAGGGCAGGTAAAACTGGTGTGGGGACCTTTGCAACCGACATGCTCGTAGCAGCCGAATACCCCGATCTGGGTAACCATGGGCGCCGTAAGCCTTGGACAGATATGGTGTACCGTGGTTCCATAGTAGTCGGCAGGCCGTCCCCATGAATCCAGCGGAGGCATCCCGGTAGTCAACAGCCGGACAAGCGTTCCCACAAGAACGATTGGATTGACGGGACAGGCTGGCAGGTTGATCACGGGATTTTTTGTGTTTCCTTGAAGCACTTCTGCAAGCCTCCGCACCCCGGTGTACTCGGAGGGCTTCACGACCCCGCCGAATGATGCGCAGGTACCGACCGCAAGCACATATTTCGCCTTGCATCCCAGCTCCATAACGGCATCGAGCATCGTCCAGGGCTCGCCGTTCTTCTCGCCGATAATCGAATACCGCCCATTGATGCTTGTGGGAATGCCGCCCTCGACGCAGAGGATGAACTCTCCGGCACCGGCTTCGGCGGCGTCGGTAAGCGTGGCGATGGCAAGCTCGCCGGCTGCTGTCATCAGGTTGGGGTGATACTGAAGGCTGATCGTGTTGAAGAGGATATCGTCAACTGCTGGCGCCGCAGTGTTTAGCAGCGAGATGCTGCACCCAGTGCATACGGCGCCCTGGAGCCAGATTACTGGAGGCGCAGTGCCGCTTGCTAAAACCTCGCGGAGCCTGAAGAGGTCGACCCCCGTAAGCCCAAGGGTAGCTGCTGCGGTGGTTGCCAGCTTAAGAAAAGTACGGCGTGATATATTCATCGCTGCTCCTAAAAGAACGACAATTGGTAGAATGCTTTCAGGAAAGTCGTGGCCATGAGTTAATTATGTCCACATTGATCCACTGATTGACGGTACAGGTTCAGCAATGTTTAGCGCACTCATCTGCTGTCATAACGAGTGAACAGATTTTCTGCGCCCCCAAATGTGCTGCACTTGCCGCCGGTTTGGCCAAGGTGAGCGAGAAGACCGTTACCGCAAGAATGGTAAATTTCACAAAAAGCATCGGGCCGACAAAATTGAGTTTGGTCATGTTCATTGGATTACTCCTTTCATGAATCAGTGGGAATGACCGCCGCCGCTACCATTACCAGTACTGTATTGGGGGCGGTCGTAGTTCGGGGTATGGTTATAATGCTTGCCATCGAGGAAATCGATGACTGCGCAACCTGAAGAAACAAGAAGAACAGCAGCAAAGAAAACATATTGCATCAGTTTCATGATAACTCCTCTACAGTGATTGAAAAAATAGCGTACCCCAGCAAGGAGGGTGTTCTAGGGTACGCCCGATAACACCTGTATTGTTTCTATGAATTTTGTTGGAGCATGCTGAAAGCGTTTGCGGCACCTGATACTGCAGAAGTAATGCAACGAGCCATGATAACTGAGAACGGCGGCGGCCCGTTTCCCATAGGATCAATCCTCCGCAGACCGGATCAAGAACATACGTTTTCACCACGGAATTCTCTAGGGAAGAGCCGGGAAGTTATTGTTCCCGGCCCCTCATTTCGCTAATCATCGTTAACTGAGGCAACAGGAAGAAATGCCGTATTTATCCGCAGCAACCTTGATCTTTCCCTTCAGGTCCTTAATCTCTGCCTCAAGCACATCGGCCTTGCGAAGGTCAAAACCCTCGTAGCCGTACAGTCCGCGCAGCTCCAGATCCTTGGCCTTCAGTGTGTCAGACAGGGCAGCCGTTTCCTGGGAGAACTGCTGAACTACCTGTTTGTCAGCGCACTTTCCGTTGTCGCAACATAGATTGGCAGCCAAAGATGAAGTTGCCCCAACTGAAAGAATCCCCAACACTAATGCCATTCCCAAGATCATGTTCTTTTTCATTGTCTCTCTCCTTTGAGCTCGTTTTATTCGGGTGAAACCTGGTATTTGCTTATACATAGATCAACAAACATGCCAAATAGGTAACTGGAGGTTAATGTGCCGAAATTATGTAATTATTCTGTATCGAGGGTAGCTTAGTGGATTTGTGAAGGCTAAGAATATGCTACAATTACATCCCACAACCGGAGAGTATTCTCCATTCAGGAAGGAGCTGGCAATGGACCGGCAATCGAAAAGAAAAATTATCGCTCTCGTTCTATTAACGGGAATTATCGCCCTGCTTCATTATCTGACCCCTACCGAGCCGCACGATTACCATAAAATCCATATCGTACTGCGCAAGCTCTACTTCCTGCCACCGGTCATGGCCGCAGCCTGGTTCGGGCTAAGAGGGGCATGCATTACTGCCTTTGCCGTCAGCCTACTCTTTATCCTGCACGCTTTTCTCGACTGGCCGGGTAACTACATGGAGCAGGCAAATCAGGTAGGCGAACTGGTCGGATTCTGGGTGGCTGGTGTCATCCCTGGCTGGCTGTTCGACAAGCAGCGGACATTGCTGCAGGAACTTGCCAATGCCAATGAGGAGACCCTCCTTGGCCTCGTGTCGGCGCTGGATCTGAGGGAACACAACACTCGCCTGCATTCGCAACGGGTACGGGAGTACACTCAATTGATCGCCAACAGGCTTGGAGTTGATGAAAAGACGAAGCGTGAGATTGGTTTTGGCGCACTCCTGCATGATGTGGGAAAGATAGCCGTGCCGGATCAGATTTTACTAAAGCCGGGCAAGTTGACCGATCAGGAATGGGTTGAAATGCGCAAGCATCCGGAGGCAGGTTACCGCATTGTAAAGCGGATCGGTTTCTTGAAGAATGCGGCGGAAATAGTCTATGCGCACCATGAACAGTTTGATGGTCATGGTTACCCGCGTGGACTAAAAGGAGAGAGTATACCGCTCGGGGCGCGCATGTTTATGGTGGCGGATGTCTTTGATGCGCTAACTTCTGAGCGACCCTATCGATCACCCATGACGTACGAGGAAGCGTCGGCAGAGATCAAAGGTCAAAGTGGCAGTCATTTCGATCCGTTCATAGTGGAAGCATTCATGGCGATCGCTCCGGAGCAACTGCGAGCGATTATTGGGCGTTATCAGGATGGTCATGGTGATACGCTGGCCGGATGACTCGTCATTTTGAGTTACAGCTTGCATCTTTTGCCAACTTGAACAGTATCCGGTAATCTTCACCGAATTTACACAGTCCGTGGCAATGTTCTTCCAACTCGCTAAACAGTATATACCTGAGTCCGATGCAGGTGCTGGTCTGGAACGAAGGGCGATTCAGTTGTGCCAGCACTTCCTTTTCCCGTTTATCGGGAGCTACCAGAAAAAAATCGTACTGTCGATCCCCGAGTGAAGAAGCAAGGTCCATTAGCCTCAGCATGCCAGAGTATATGGATGTGCTCTTTTCTATTTCGAATGCGCATTCGATCTTCTTGGAATCCCGTGAAACCCAGATGACGTCGATCAGAGAGACTGTTTTGGCCACCTCCGGCGGGAAGTCCAGTGGTGGCAGTTCCGGTAGTGTCAGAAACTGAAGTGACCGTCCGTTTAGCGATTTATTGCGATCATTGGTAGCAACGAAAACATCATAGCCAAGATCATTCCCAATGTCAGTCAGCAGAAACTGCATCCGCAGATGTTCATTTTCTTCCCGAATCTCTTCCTGTACTTCCTGATGTCGCTTCTTTAGGGCTTTTTCTCGCTTCGCTTTCTCAAATTGCAA
Source organism: Geoanaerobacter pelophilus (assembly GCF_018476885.1). Classification (NCBI taxonomy): domain Bacteria; kingdom Pseudomonadati; phylum Thermodesulfobacteriota; class Desulfuromonadia; order Geobacterales; family Geobacteraceae; genus Geoanaerobacter; species Geoanaerobacter pelophilus. The sequence continues at coordinate 438,002 of NZ_JAHCVJ010000001.1, read as the reverse complement.
AGAATTTTCCCAATTCTGGTCCAGAATGATCTTGCCGACGCCAACATCGAACAAGAGGCCAGAAATTGCCCCCAGATCCTTGGAAAGGCCAGGCTGAACCTTTTCATTGGTACTGATAACAGTTTCTCGCATCTCCAGGTAACTTGTCCAGGAGCCAAGCTTTTTCTTGTCGTCAAAAATAGCATTGAATCCGTTCAGCATGGCCGTATTGAAAGGTGGCATCAAGGTGGGGTGGAGGAAGTAGAGGATATTGGCTACTGAAGGTCCGAGTCCTTTTATGCCGCAACCGTCCAGGGTGAGGATCTCTTTGATTATTTTGTCAGCAGACCCGGCAGACAAACATGCCTCAAGAAAAGAACCGAATGCTCGTTTATTCTCATCGTTCTCGTAAATGTCCGGGATGCGCAGCTTCGGTTTCCAGTAAAATGGATGTGCCGCTCCCTCGAATACCTGTTTTTGCTCGGTAATAGAGGCCAGAACGACCTCTAGGGGCGACCCTTTAAAGTCGTTGCCAAAGGTCCCGCTCTTTATCGAGTCAACGATGGTTATCACTCCACGTCGGATGGAGCGAAACGCCTTCATGCGGGTGTCGTTGTCAATGAACCATGTGTTGTAGACTGACTCAGGATCGGCTTTGTAGAGTTTGGCAAGATTATTGATTTTCGTAATGCTCACGGGTGGAACTCCTTGTTATTTCAATCGCGCAGCCTTTGAAAAGGCCATACCGTAAATTGGATTCAACTTCTACGTGACAGAGAATTGCAAGGGTGTTAGTGAAGTGTCAGTGAGGCCGTGAGTACAAGTAACTTCACATTCCGCTGACCATATTCCAAACCTTTGGCGATAGTCCGGTCACTTTTCATGCAGAGTTTTTCAGTTTTCCGGGTTTACCCGGTGGAATTTGGTGCAGAGGTCCTGCCAGCCGGAACCGGTCAGAATTGTCCCCTCAAGGTCGATGATTGCCGAGGGGATGCCAGATACGACATAGAGATTGTCAAGAATGGTCTGTAACTTGGGTAAATCGAGTAGTTCAGTGATGCTGTGCTTCATGGTGCGCTCCAACCAGCTTCATGGCAGTGTTAATAAATCAACTCAAATGTACCATAAAGCATTGCCAAAGGAAGAGTGAACCAGTATTGAGAGAATTACGATTACAAATCTTACGAAATTACTTTTCTGTGTAGGTAATGGAATATTTGAATGATGCCGGGTCGAGCCAGTCGAGAACTTTGCCCCCAGTCCTGGCAAAGGGATACATGAAATAATTGAGCGGTCCGCCCGGTTGCGGAGGATTAAGAGTCAGATCTCTTCCAACTGACAGTTTGACCCGGTATGGATCGATGCCGCCCCAGAAATAGGCCCGGTATTCGGCGGTCTTTGCATCTTCCAGTTTCAGGTTCTCAGTCAACATCGCCTTACGCACATCGGCGGCATCAACCGGCACCCAGCCATAGCCTGGGAGGTAGAATTCCGCCCAGCAATGCTGCCAGGTCGTGATCTCCTCGCGGGCTTTTTTCCCCATCCTGATGCCGAAAACCTCGCGAGCCGGTACTCCGGCTGCCCGGGCCAGGGCAACAAAGAGTGAATGTATGTCGGCACATTTTCCACCAGGATTCTTTAACATTGCACATGCGTCACCAACTCCACAGCCTTTGGTTTTGGGGTCGCGGTAGGTATTTTCGCAGGTCCAGTCATATATTGCTTTGGCTTTTTCCAGCACGGTCCTCTTGCCTGCCGTTATCTTTGCGGCCTGTATCCATACTTCACCATCAATCGGCGCGGATTTCGTTGCACTCAGATACTGGGCGTAATCGGCAGGGTCCCAGACGGCTTCCTTGAGCGGGAAATCTCGGCGAATAACTTCTTTACGGTCTGCCTTGAACGAAAAGGTCAGTTTGCGGCTTGTAGCCCCTTTGTCCCAGCGGGCGTAGAGCATTGGTGTGCTGTAAGCGGTGTCAGTGTACACGGCCGACGCCGCATAATCTCCAATAATTTTCACTTCGCTAATGGTCTGATCGCGATCAGATACTGGATAAGGCAGCCATAACTCGGTCTCTGTAGTTGAGCTTTTATCAGACAGATCGAAAGTCATGGTGATAAGCCCCGAATGGCTTTTAGTCGGAGCTGCTACTCCTGGATGGGCCGATGTTAAACAGAACAGTGCTGCGGCAAGAATAGTAAATAATCGCACGGGGACCTCTCGTTCAGGGAATACAGAAAAACATATTAAATATCCGATCTGGATTTCTAAAGCAAATTCAAATTATCGATAATATGGATATCAATAATTGAGAATATCGATAGTACCTGTTTAGCGCCCATGTGAGATTGTTGTTGGCAATTGAATTTCAGACCCAAAACCTACCCCTACGTTGAAGAATATTCTGCACCATAGTTGATTATTCTCACTTCTTTGTATCAAGGTCCAGTCAGTGTAACACTGCTTAATCTCGCAATTATAGCAAGTTACATATAATCCATGAGTTGGCATGATCCTTGTTAATCATATAGAAACTCTATTGGCACAAGGAATTGTCGGATGACCATAACTAGCAACAGCACAATGAACATAATCGAATGGGTCGGGGTTACCAGTTCACTTGCGGGTTCACTGCTCAATGCCCGCGGTCATCGCTGCTCGTTTGTCTTCTGGACAATATCGGCAATCCTGTTGGGTTTTATTGCTTACAATCTTGGTCGTCCAGGCTGGCTGACATTGCAAGGAGTCGGAATTGCCATCAACGTGTATGGGTTAAGTAACTGGCAAGGGGATGCTCCTACGCTGGCTCTTGCACAACGTGACTAATCGGAGGCTCGTCATGACTGCAAAAAGAATTACAACCGCACTTCTCGTCATTATGTCCGTCACCATTCTGGTGGCTCTCGCGTTTCGCGTCAGCATCGGCGCCACTGCCGATTCAATCGCCGTGATGCGAACCACCGGCATGACCTGCGGCAGCTGCGCCAGCAAGATTTCCAAAGCGCTTGAGTCAGTGAAAGGGGTGGCGCTAACAGAGGTTGATGTGAGCGGAGGGTGGGTCATTGTCGGCTATGACACCAAGACGGTAAAACCTGAAACGCTGGCGGAAACGGTCAGGTCAACCGGGTATTACAGCCAGGTAACCGATGTCGTCACCCCTGAAGAATTTAAAAAAATAACCGGTCGTAATGTCGGGCAGAATGCCGCACCCAAAAAAGGTTGCTGTGGTGGCAATGGTGGCGGTTGCGGTTCCAACAACAAACCAAGCTGAAAAAGGAGCAGAAAATGGGAGCAATCAAGTCGAAGCAGATTGGCTGGGCGGTGGCAATAGTCGGAGCGGTGCTTATCGGAGCGGCAAGCGTCTTTGCCCTGAACATCCCTGGGCTGGGGAAGTCCCAGAAGGTCAAGGTGGTAAATGGAGCAGTCACTATCCCTGTTGCTAAACTGGCAGATGGTTCGGCCCAGTTCTACAAGTTCGAGGATGGCGGCAAAGAAATAACCTTCTTTGCGGTTAAGGCCGCTGACGGCAGCTTCAAGGCCGCCTTCGATGCCTGTGATGCCTGTTTCAAGTCAAGAAAAGGGTATGAGCAGCAGGGCGACAAGATGAACTGCAAGAACTGCAACCAGAAGTTCGCCATCAATCGCCTTGGTCCCAATGCCACCGGCGGCTGCAATCCCGGCTACCTGCCAAGCCAGGTCAGCGGTAACTCTGTAACTATCAAAGCAGATGATCTCAGGGCAGGCGTGAGGTACTTTTGATGCAACTGCACACGATTTCCATCAACAACCTGAAACGGCGCAAGGCGAAGATGGCGTTCCTGACCATCGGCCTGATGGTAGGGATCGCCACCATCGTTACTCTCGTAACCCTGACCCGTTCCATGTCCAGCGACATCGAGCGCAAGATGGACGAGTTCGGAGCCAACATCCTCATTACCCCGCAGAGTAACGGACTGGCCATGAACTACGGCGGCATCAGCCTGGGTGGGGTGACCTTTGATCAGCGAGAAATTCAGGAAGCTGATCTCGCCAAGCTCAAAACCATCACGAACCATAAGAACATCTCGACTGTCAGTCCCAAGGTGTTGGGCGGCATTAAAATCAACAATCACGATGTACTACTGGTTGGTGTTCATTTTGAGAATGAATTGAAGATGAAACAGTGGTGGAAGATCTTCGGTGATGCACCTAAAGCAGACAACGAGATATTGCTCGGCAGCGATGCGTCAAAGGTGCTCAATGTCAGTTCCGGTGACAGCATCGCGATAAAGGATGAGACCTTTAAAGTAGCAGGAGTCCTGGATCAGACAGGTTCGCAGGATGATGCTCTCGTTTTCACCAACCTGTCCAAGGCGCAGAAACTGCTTGGCAAGGAAGGAAAGATTTCCCTGGCTGAAGTGGCAGCGCTCTGCTCAGGTTGCCCTATTGGCGACATGGTCACCCAGATTGCCGAGAAACTGCCGGATGCCAAGGTGTCTGCAATCCAGCAGGTGGTTGAAGGACGTCTCAAGGCCCTGGACCAGTTCAAGCGCTTTTCTTACGCCATGGCCGGGGTGGTGGTGTTCATCGGCTCGCTGATTGTATTCGTTACCATGATGGGGAGTGTCAATGAGCGGACCACTGAAATTGGTGTCTTCCGGGCCATCGGTTTCAGAAAGAGCCACATCATGCGGATCATCCTGTTCGAAGCGGCCCTGGTTAGCCTTTTGGCCGGTTTTCTGGGGTATGCCTTCGGCTTGGGCGGCGCCAAACTGGCGTTGCCGTTCATGGCTGAAAGCAAGAACGCCCACCTGATTTTGGACACGACGGTAGCCTTTGGTTCTATCGGCCTGGCCCTGACTCTGGGCCTCCTGGCCAGCCTCTACCCGGCACTGCATGCCAGCAAGATGGACCCGACCGAAGCCCTAAGGGCACTTTAACTACGAGGAAATCATGGCACTCATCGAGATCAAGAATGTAAAGAAACAGTACACCAGTGGCGAAGACACGGTCGAAGCTCTGCGCGGTGTTGACATCAGTATAGAAGCAGGTGAATTCATCACCATCATGGGTCAGTCCGGGTCCGGAAAGAGCACCCTGCTGTCAGTTCTGGGCGGCATGAACCACCCCACCTCGGGTGAAGTCGAAATGGCCGGTGTCAAACTGTATCAACTGCCTGGCGAAAAGTTGGCTGACTTTCGTGCTCAGAACCTGGGATTTGTCTTCCAGTCCTTCAATCTGATCCCCTATCTGACCGCAATCGAGAACGTCATGCTGCCGCTGGCCATCGTCAAGATGAGCTCACCGGAAAAAAGAGCTGCAGCTCGTGCAGCCCTTGAAAGGGTCGGTCTCGGTAACAAGCTGGATCGCCTCCCAAACCAGCTATCCGGCGGAGAGCAGGAACGAGTTGCAATTGCCCGGGCAATTGTCAACAACCCCCACATTCTTCTGGCGGATGAGCCGACCGGTAATCTGGATTCCAAAACCAGTGAGGAGGTCATGGCTCTTTTCAGGGATCTCAATGTTGCCGGACAGACCGTTGTCATGGTAACCCATAACCCGGAGAACGGTGCTTACTCGGACCGAACGATCAACCTGAAGGACGGCATGGTACTTGAGGCGCACGCTTGACAAATGCCGGGGGGGGGGTATGAATGATGTTGGTATCCTGGTGGTTGACGATGACCGTGCCATTCTCCAAGTCATCGAAAGGATGCTCAGTCACTTCAAGGTCAAAGTTGACTGCGTTATGAGTGCTACAGAGGCACTTGACCGTCTGAAGACCAAAGACTACAGAACCATGATCACTGATCTGGATATGCCGGGAATAAATGGCTTTGAGCTGGCCCGAAGGGCTCGCAAGCAGTTTCCTGATTTAAATATTGTACTGTTTACCGGCAACACAACTGAGCAGATTATAAATCTGGCTCTTGACCCCAAGGTTTCGGACATATCCGAGGTCCACCGGAAACCATCCGGCCTTGGCGAAATGTTGCGGGGCATCATAAAGAGAGAAACCGGCAGGACTTTTTTACTGGAATAGATTCAGATTCTGACTAAATCATCAGGAGGCATTAAATGGATGCAATGGAAATAAGTGCTTCTGCCCTGACTGCGGAACGGACGCGGATGAATCTCATTTCGTCTAACATTGCCAACGCAAATTCCACCAGGACTCCTGAGGGAGGACCGTACCGCCGCAAAGATGCTGTCTTTTCAACCATGCTGGATAAAGCCAATGCCAATATGAGCGGAGGGGTAGAAGTCGTTGACGTTATCGAGGATCAGTCTCCTCCCCGTCTTCAGTACGATCCGTCACACCCCGATGCCGATACAAAGGGGTATGTGGCCTATCCGAATGTGAACGTGGTTGAAGAGATGGCCGACATGATAGCGGCGACCAGGGCCTATGAGGCAAACGTGACAGCAGCAAAGGCATCCATGGATATGGAGATGAAGGCTTTGTCGATCGGCTCAAAATAAATTCAGCACTATGTGCACATCAAGGAGAACGTATGCCCAAAATTTATAACAATGTGACTGACCTCATCGGTAAAACACCCTTAGTCAGGCTTCCTCATCTCACCTCAGGTCTGGTGGCAGACGTAATTGCCAAACTGGAATCCTTCAACCCCGGTGGCAGCGTCAAGGACCGGATAGGTTTTGCGATGATTTCGGCGGCAGAGGCAAGCGGGCGCATTAAGAAGGATACCGTCATCATCGAGCCGACCAGCGGTAACACCGGCATTGCCCTTGCCTTTGTCTGCGCCGCCAGGGGATACCGCTTGATCCTTACCATGCCAGACACCATGAGTGTAGAGCGTAGAAATCTGCTCCAGGCATACGGCGCAGAGCTGGTACTGACATCGGGCGCAAAGGGGATGATGGGGGCCATAAAAAAAGCCGAAGAACTGGCTGCCGAGACACCAAATTCATTCGTCCCTCAACAGTTTAATAATCCGGCAAACCCTCAAATTCACCGGATCACCACTGCCGAAGAGATTTGGGCGGACACGGATGGAAAGATTGACATCTTCGTCGCTGGTGTCGGCACCGGCGGGACCATAACCGGTGTTGGTGAAGAGCTCAAGAAACGCAAAGCCGGCATACAGGTCATTGCTGTCGAGCCTTTTGATTCACCGGTGCTTTCAGGTGGACAAGCTGGCCCCCACAAGATTCAGGGAATTGGTGCCGGATTCGTTCCTGAAGTTCTGAACCGTGAGGTGATCGACGAGATTTTCAAGGTCAAGAACGATGAAGCATTGGTAACCGCCCGTCGTATTGCCCGTGAAGAAGGTCTGTTGGTCGGAATATCTTCAGGCGCTGCCGCCTTTGCGGCCCTGGCGATTGCCAGACGACCGGAAAACAACGGGAAGATGATTGTCGTGGTTCTGCCGGACACCGGTGAGCGGTATTTGAGTACGACATTGTTCGAAGATCAATAACTAACGATGGTTGAAATGAAACTTCTTATCTCGGTGATAATCGCCTTGTTGACCATTCCGGTGATGGCTCTGGCAGACAATGACCTGCCAGTTGAGAACGGTGTTGTTACTTCCGGTGTGGGCTGGCGAATTGACCCCTTCGGCACTGGCAAACTTCACTTTCATCGTGGCATCGATATCGCTGTGCCGGTCGGCACGCTAGTTCGTGCTACCCGTCCAGGACGGATACTGTTTGCCGGAGAGAGAAGTGGCTACGGCGCTACCGTTATTGTCGAGCATGGCAATGGCGACCGTACCTTGTATGGACACAACTCCCTGGTCAGGGTCACGCCGGGTGAACTGGTAGAGGCGGGAACCGTACTGGCGTTCTCCGGCAACAGCGGTCGCTCGACCGGGCCCCATGTTCACTTTGAGCAGATCGCCAGCGGGCGACCTGTCATTGAAGAAGAGATGGGAAAAGAAGAAGCGGCAGGATCGCAGCTTGCTGCTGGTAACAAGCAACGTTATCTGTTGGAGCAAAAAATGGAAGATTCTGTGAATTCCATTCTCCGGACACTCAGCAGATCCGCACTGTCAGGGCAAGGCGGCTAATGAATGTAATTATCAACCGACAATGGGAGACTACATGTCAGACAAAAGCATTAAAGAGTCAGTAGAACACCTCATAGCAACGGTTAAATCGAATCCAAAACTCGCCAATTCCGTTTTCCGGGCATCGACCTATTCAGACAACCCTGGATTCACCGTCCGCTCGGAGATTCGTGGCTTTACCGTCCACATTGACGAGCCACGGGATCTTGGAGGCAGTGACACGGCACCCAATCCGGTTGAACTGCTTCTTTCTGCTCTGGGAGGGTGCCAGGAGATCGTCTATCGGGCCTTCGCAGCGGTGCTGGGGGTCGATATCCAGAGTATTGAAGTCCATGCCAAGGGAAACATCGATCTTCACGGTTTTCTGGGGCTGGCGGAGGTTCCTGCCGGATTCTCCTCAATCAGTTTTACCACCCGGATTGTCTCGTCGGCTTCACCGGAAAGTATCAGTCAGCTCGTAAAACTGGTGGAGAAACATTGCCCGGTGCAGGATACATTGGCCCGGCCCATTCCAGTAAGCGGAAAAGTAGAACTATTGCACCCTGGCGATCCTGCCGGTGCAGTTGAGATCATAGCATCGTCTGTCTGACAACAAACAACGGAGTGCCTATCATGAAAAAACTGATCCTGTTTCTCTTGTTGATGTCTCTTCCCTCCGCAGCTTTTGCCCTTGAGCAGAGCTTCACTCAGCAAGGACTTAAAGCAACGGTCAAACTCTCACCGGACAAAATCGAACCAAATGCAACTGTTCAGCTTGCGCTTTCGCTGAGCAAGGACGGAATCCGCCTTACCGATAGAGATGTAACTCTTGAGATCTATGAGCAAGATGCAGAACAGCCACTTATCAAGCGTCAGGTCGATCTGCTCGATAACGAGTATGTCGATTCCTGGAAATTCGAGAAACCTGGTGACTACAGGGTGGCGGTAAAGATCGCGGATCGCCAGAATCAGTCAGAACTGATCCAGTACGAAGTGAATGCAAGTGTCACAAATGCCGGCAGTGAACACGATGGACACGGCTTTTTCTCCCATCATTTCGGTGGCGGTAAATGGGGTTGGTGGGGTTCTGGTTTCATGCTGCTCATGATGGTTCCCATGATGCTTCTTATTCTGTAAATCATGTTAGCCAGAAAGTTACTTTTACTATGTGCTTAATATCAGGCGGTTAATTGTAATTTCATTGTTATGCGGTAAATATTTAATGATCTGAATTGACGTGCTCGTTCTTCTGGAGACAACCTCTGCATGGAAAAATCATCGATTCTTCGTCCAGTTATTCTCTTTTTTTTCATCATTGTCATCAGTCTTCTTCATTATCTGACCCCCCTCCATCTTCCGTACCTGCACGACATTTTCCAGCGGCTCTATTACCTGCCGATAATTCTGGCAGCACTCTGGTTCGGTTTCCGTGGTGGTTTATCGTGCGCGGTCGTCGTCAGTATCGCCTATGCACCCCATCTTCTTTTCCAGTGGGGCGGCCACCTGACCATGGAGATGGAGAAATATCTGGAAATACTGATGTACAACATCGTTGGTGGGGTCACTGGCCTGTTGTCCCAGCGGGAGCGGGAAAAGACCGTTGAATTGCAGAAAACCGCCCGGGGGCTGGAGGAGTCGTATCAGAAACTGCAACACCAGTCGGAGCGGATCATCACCATTGAAGAGCAGTTGCGCCGGGCTGAAAAACTCTCCACCCTGGGCGAGATGGCAGCCGTACTGGCCCACGAAATCCGCAACCCGCTCGGTTCCATCCGGGGCACCGCCGAGATATTGAAGGATGACTACAAACCGGGCGACCCCAAACATGAATTCATAGAGATCCAGATTAAGGAAACCGAGCGGCTGAACCGGGTGGTAGAGGACTTTCTACACATGGCGCGCCCACAACCGGCTGACATGAAGCCTTGCCCAATACAGGAGGAGTTGGAGACGATAGTGACGTTGGTTGCGAACGATGCCAGGGAGCGGAACATCAAGCTCGTTGTGCAGCCTCCTCCTTCTCCAATTATTATCAAGGCCGATGGCGAGAAGCTCCGTCAGGGATTTCTCAATATTATCATCAATGCGCTGCAAGCCACCAAACCAGGCGGCAGCGTGATCATCGCCACGAAAACCTATGCAAACGGTTTGTGCGAGATTCAGTTCCGCGATACCGGTTCGGGAATGGACGAGGAGACCCGGAAAAGGATCTTCGAGCCCTTTTTTACCACCAAACCGGATGGTACCGGGTTGGGGCTGGCAATCACCAAAAAGATTATCGAGAGCAATGGCGGCACATTACTGGTCGAAAGCGAAGCTGATCACGGAACGACTGTCATCGTCAGGTTGCCGCAACCGACGGGAGAGAAATCATGAAACAGAAGATACTGGTCATCGACGACGACAACTCGCTGCGGCGGGTACTGGAATACAATCTCCAGGAAGAAGGTTATGAGGTGCAGGCCGCTTCGTCCGGCGAAGAAGGTTTGTACTGGTTCGGCCAATCCCGCCCCGACCTGGTTATTACCGACATGAACATGACTGGAATGGACGGACTGATGGTGCTCAAGTCCATCAAGGAGCGTTCGCCAGAGACGCTGGTCATCATCATCACCGCCTTTGGCACCGTTGATGTTGCCGTGGAGGCGATGAAAAGTGGAGCATACGACTACATCACCAAGCCGTTCAACAGGGATGAACTCAAATTGACCGTTAAAAAGGCACTCCAGTTTAACGGACTCACTGAAGAGAATAAGCGCCTGAAGAGCGAATTGTCGGACAAGGCCGACTTCCGCACTATTGTGGGGCAATCAAAAGAGATGGAAAAAGTCTTTACGGTAATCCGCAAGGTCGCCGATACGGATGCATCGATTCTGATCACCGGGGAATCCGGCACCGGCAAGGAGTTGGTAGCCCGCTCCCTGCACGCCAACAGCTCCCGTCGTGAGGCGCCGTTTGTGGCCATCAACTGCGCTGCCATCCCCCGCGATCTGCTTGAAAGCGAGCTGTTTGGCCATATGAAAGGCGCCTTCACCGGCGCAATCAAGGATAAAACCGGCAAGTTCCAACTGGCGGACGGGGGTACCCTGCTTCTGGATGAGGTGGGTGAACTGCCGCTGGAGTTGCAGCCAAAACTGCTCAGGGCCTTGCAGGAAAAGGAAGTGGAGCCGGTCGGCGGAACCAAAGTCGAAAAGGTGGATGTCCGGATTGTCGCCGCCACCAACCTGAATATCGATAAGGCGATTGCTGACGGCACCTTTCGTGAGGATCTTTATTATCGACTGTCGGTCATCCCGATGCATCTCCCGCCGCTACGTGAGCGGCGTAAGGATATCCCGCTGCTGATCCGCTATTTTTGCACCAAGCACGGCAGCGATAAGGTGTCCTTCGACAAGGATGCCCTGCATACTCTGGTCATGTACTCCTGGCCTGGGAATGTGCGAGAGCTGGAAAACAGTGTCGAACGGCTGCTTATAATGCGTAACAGTGATGAAATCAGCCTTGATGAGTTGCCGGAGAAATTCAGTGTGAATAGTGTTTCAGGGAATGCGATCATAAAACTGCCTGACGAAGGGTATTCTCTTGAGCAACTGGAGCGGGAAGTTGTCGTCGAAGCTTTGGAGCGCAACGCCTGGAACCAGACCGCTGCTGCACGTTTTTTGAAGATTCCCCGACATACGCTCATCTACCGGATCGAGAAATACGGCATAGTTCTGCAAGGTCATAATTAGTTGATAAAATACCATTAAAGAAAGCTCAATGATTTACGATTATATAACATGTGCTTTAGTCGGAATTACACAGCAGAATATTCGTAACATTGTGAAGGATATTCAGCAGTATTTTTTAGGGCTAGGTCAAAAAAACTATAAATATCAGCTTGGTATGTATTGGCATGACCTGTGTAAAGATACCTGTAATGTAAATATATGTTCAGGAGTTTCCATGAAAAACCTTCGCTCACTTGTTTTTCTTATGCTGCTAGCTCTTTCGCCAGTTGTTGCATGGTCGGAAGAAGTGAAATTACCTGCCGAAGATCTGGCAACTCTTGTTTCTTCTGCAGTTGCCAATAATCCCGAATTAAAGTCTTCCCAGGCCAAGTGGCAGATGTTTGCCAACAAGGCCAAGCAGGCATCAAGCCTAGAAGACCCGATGTTCATGTTCAAGCTGCAAAACCTTGTGGCTCGTGAGCCGTTCTCTTTTGGCGGCTCTGACCCTCAGACCGCAAAAGTAATCGGCATCTCACAGCAATTGCCTTTCTGGGGGAAGCGGGCCATCAAACAGGAAGTTGCCGACTATGAGGCAGAATCCTATAAATGGTCTATTGAAGAGCGCAAACTTGAACTGACCAGGATGGTAAAAGAGACCTATTACCAGATCTGGGCAGTGGACAAGTTTTTGGGAATTATCGACAAAAACCTGCAGTTACTTGGCGACATCAAAACAATTGCCGAATCGAAATACTCTGTTGGACAGGGAGTACAGCAGGATATCTACAAGGCCAGTCTTGAAAAGTCAAAGATGCTCGACATGCAGATCACCCTCAAACAGCAGCGGCAAAGTCTTGCGGCCAATCTCAACTACCTTCTGTATCGTCCCGGAAATACTCCTTTTGGAACTATTGCCGATTTCACCCTGCCGCAGATCACGCTTTCTGCCCAACAGCTCAACGAGATTGCCTTTGATAAAAGACCTCAGATAAAAAGCCTGATCAACCTGTCCAACAAGGGTCAGGCATCACGACGGTTGGCGGAAAAAGAATTTTATCCAGATTTTAATCTCTCATTCGAATACATGTTCCGCGAGAAGGTTGATACCGACATGGTGAAAGATCCCGGTTACAATATGTTCACTGTCGGCGTTACCTTCAACCTGCCGTTGCAGAAAGAGCGTCGTCAGGCCATGGTCGTTGAGGCGTCATCCGAGACAAACATGTCACTGGAAGAGCTCAACGGATTGAAGAACAACATCTCGTATACCATTAACGACACCCTTGCCCAACTGGACCGACGCAGGAAGCTTGTTGAGTTGTACAAGGGTGGTATCATCCCCCAGGCGGAACAATCCCTTGAATCAGCCGTCATCAGCTATCGGGTCAACAAAGTGGATTTTCTGACCCTTCTGGATGGCAGAATGAACCTGTTCAACTACGAGCGGGAACTGTACGACTCGCAGGCCGAGTACATGATGAAACTGTCCCAGCTTGAAGCGGCTGTCGGAAGCGATCTCATATCGACGTCTGCTATTCAGATAACGTTGCCATCGGCGGCAATGCCTGAAAAAACACAGACACCGGCTGAAACAGCGCCTGCGTCTGAACACTCTCAACATCATTAAAATTCATAGATACCGAGGTACAGCCATGGCCCTGAACAAGAAAATCGCAATCCCCTTGACCGTAATTATCCTGGCATCAGCAGCAGGTGGCGGCTGGTTCATGTGGCAGAAGCAGCATTCCGGCAAGGCAACCGAGCAAAAGGCGGCCCAGGGCAAACAACTTTACACCTGCTCCATGCACCCCTTCATCATCAAGGACAAGCCCGGCACCTGCCCGATCTGCGGTATGGAACTGATCAAGAAGATTGACGGCGCCACCGGTGGAGAGCAAACCGCCGAGCAGAAGCAGCAGGCCGACATGCTCGGGCATGTGTCCCTGTCACCAACCCAGCGGGTCATGGCCAACGTCGCTACCGTGGCTGCGAAACAGTCTACCCTGAATAAAGAGATCAACGCTGTCGGCATTGTCCAGTATGACCAGTCCCGCCAGGCCAAGGTCACCGCCTGGATCGCAGGTCGCATCGACAAACTGCATGTGAACAAAGTCGGAGATGTCGTCAGTAAAGACAAACCTGTGGCCGAAATATATTCTCCTGACCTGCTTGCCACTCAGCAGGAGTACCTGCTGGCAGTCAAAAGCCGCGATCAGCTGAAAAACTCTCCTATACCCTCCATCGCACAGAACGGCGATGGTCTGGTAGCATCTGCCAAACAGCGATTGATGCTCTTCGGCGTCAAGGAGAGCCAGCTTGCGGAACTGGAAAAGGCGGGCAAGCCGAATATCAGGCTCCCCATCTACACGCCACTCTCCGGCGTGGTCATCGAAAAAATGATGCAGGAGGGGCAGTACGTCAATACCGGCGAGGTGCTTTTCAATATTGCTGATCTCTCAAGAGTCTGGGTGGAGATCGATGTCTTTGAAAATGAAGTCCCGTATGTACGGGTCGGACAGCAGGTTGAAATCCGTTCATCTGCCGACGCCAAAGTTGCAACAAACGGCAGGATCAGTTTTGTCTATCCTTTCCACGACCCCAAGACACACACAGTCAAGGCCCGTGTCGAGATGGCGAATGCCGGACAGCATCTGAAGCCTGATATGTTCGTCAATGCGATCATCAAGGTTCCGCTTGCCACAGGGATCGTGGTTCCGGTAACTGCGATTATTGATACCGGCAAACGCCAGGTGGTCTGGGTGGAAACATCTCCGGGGATGTTCGAACCACGTGACGTGCAGGTGGGAGAGCGGGTTGACCAAAAGGCCCAAATACTCTCCGGCCTCAAATCAGGCGACAAGGTAGCGGTATCCGGCGGTTACCTGATCGACTCTGAATCGCAACTGAAAGGTGGCGGTGGTCAGGATCACAGCAAGCATACCGGCGCTAAACCTGACGCAAAAGGACAACAGTCACCGGCAACGGCTCAGCAGCCTACGCAAGGAGGCCACGAGGGTCATGGCGCCACACCGTCGCCGCAGGCTCCGGCAAAGAAGTCGCTGAAAATGGACGACATGAAGATGTAGCTTTAACCTGATAAAGACTTCAAGCCCGACAAGGACCCCCTTATGATAGAAAAAATTATAGAATATTCCGCTCGTAACCGGGTAATTATCCTGATGATCTTCGGGTTGATCATCGCTTGGGGTACATGGTCGGTCTACAAAACCCCCGTGGATGCAATTCCAGACCTCTCCGACAACCAGGTAATCGTTTTTACCGATTATCCAGGACGATCGCCGCAGGTGGTTGAAGATCAAGTCACCTATCCGCTGGCGGTCAACCTGCAAGGATTGCCACAGGTCCGCGCCGTGCGTGCTTCCTCCGCCTTCGGTTTTTCCATGATCTATGTCATCTTCGAAGACAAGGCTGACATCTACTGGGCTCGGACCAGGGTGCTTGAGCGGCTGAATTACGCGGCTTCGCTTCTCCCGCCCAACGTTGTTCCGACCCTGGGACCGGACGGAACCGGAGTCGGCCATGTCTTCTGGTACACCATCGAAGGTAAAGGGTATGACCTGGAGCAGTTAAGGACGCTGCAGGACTGGTTTGTCCGGTACCAGCTGAACACCGTTCAGGGGGTAGCCGAGGTGGCCTCCATCGGCGGTCTTGTACGCGAATACCAGATCGATCTTGATCCGAACAAACTCTTTGCCTACAAGATCAAGACCAGCACGGTAATGGAGGCGGTCAAGGCAGCCAACAAGGATGTTGGTGGCAAACTTATCGAACAGGCCGATGCCGAGTACCTGATCCGCGGTCGCGGCTATGTCAAATCAAAGGAAGATCTGGAAAATATTGTAATCGGCGCTGATATGCGCGGTACACCGATCTACATCAAGAATCTGGGGACTGTTCAGATGGGTGGCGCCATCCGACGTGGCCTTTTGGAAATGAACGGCGAAGGGGAAGCGGTTGGCGGTATAGTGGTCATGCGTTATGGAGAGAACGCCCATGACGTTATTCACCGTGTCAAAACCAAGATCAAGGAACTTGAAAAAGGACTGCCACCGGGCGTGAAGATCATGGTCTCCTATGACCGTTCCGACCTGATCATGCGGGCAGTGGATACCCTGAAGAAAAACCTGTTGGAAGAATCGGTCGTTGTATCGCTGGTGATCCTGATCTTTCTTCTGCACTTCCAGAGCGCCCTGGTGATCGTCCTGACCCTGCCGATCTCGGTACTGATCGCCTTTATCACCATGAAGCTGATGGGGGTCACGTCAAACATCATGTCGCTGGGTGGTATTGCCATCGCCATTGGCGTTCTGGTGGATGCCGGTGTCATCATGGTGGAGAACTGCTACCGCCACCTTTCCGAGATGCCACCGGAGGAACGAGCGGGAAAACGGCTGGAGGTTGTCATAACATCTGCCAAACAGGTCGGTCGGGCGATCTTCTTCTCCCTGGCGATCATCGTCCTTTCCTTCGTGCCGGTATTCATGCTGGAAGGGCAGGAAGGAAAACTGTTTCATCCGCTGGCGTTCACCAAGACCTTCTCCATGATGGGGTCGGCCATGATCGCCATTACCCTGGTACCGGTGCTGATGTACTACTTCATGCGGGGCAAAATGCCGCCTGAAAGCTCCAATCCGGTCTCCACTTTCTTCATCAAGCTTTATTCACCGGTTATTCGCTGGGTGCTGGTCTGGAAAAAAACCACCATCGCCCTCAATCTTGTCGCCCTGGCGATTGCCGTGCCTATGTTTATGAGCCTTGGCAGTGAATTCATGCCTCCGCTCGATGAAGGTTCGCTTCTCTATATGCCGGTCACACTTCCCAACGTATCCATCACCGAGGCCAAGCGTATCATCCAGGTGCAGGATCGGATCATCAAGGCCGTACCCGAGGTGGAACATGTATTAGGCAAGGTGGGACGAGCCGAGACTTCCACCGATCCGGCGCCGGTCTCTATGTTCGAGAGTATCATAATTCTAAAACCCAAAGAGCAGTGGCGACCAGGGATGAAGAAGGCTGATATCGTGGCTGAACTGGACGCAAAACTCCGGCAGATCGGGGTACGAAACGGGTGGACACAGCCGATCATCAACCGGATCAACATGCTTTCAACCGGAGTGCGTACTGACCTGGGGGTCAAAATCTTCGGTAATGACCTGAATGTGCTTAAAGACCTGGCTATACAGGCAGAGGCGATTCTCAAGCCGATCAACGGTGCCGCCGACGTGGTAGCCGAACGGGTCACCGGCGGCAACTACATCGACATCGACATCGACCGCGAAGCAGCCGCCAGGTACGGAGTTTCTGTTGGTGACATACAGGATGTCATCGAGACCGCCCTTGGCGGCGAGATGCTTTCAACAACTGTTGAAGGGCGAAACCGCTTCCCGATCCGGATTCGTTACCTGCGAGACTATCGCGACAATATACCTGCCATTCGCCGAATTCTGGTGGCAGGGATGGAAGGGGCACAGGTGCCATTGTCACTGGTGACGAAACTCAAAGTCTCCACCGGCGCACCGGAGATCAACAGCGAGGGGGGACTCCTGCGTTCACTGGTCTTTCTTAACGTACGTGGCCGGGACATGGGAGGCTTTGTTACCGAGGCGAAACAGATCCTAGAAAAACAACTGAAACTCCCTCCTGGCTACTACGTTATGTGGTCCGGCCAATGGGAGAACCAGATTCGCGCCAAGGCCAGGCTGCAGGTACTGATACCGCTGGGTATGGTAATTATCTTCATCCTGCTCTACTTCACGTTCCATTCTGCCCTTGAGGCGAGCATGGTAATGCTCTCTGTTCCATTCGCACTGGTGGGGGGGGTCTATCTGGTCTCAGCCCTAGGTTACAACCTGTCGGTTGCTGTCTGGGTCGGGTTCATTGCCCTGTACGGCATCGCCGTGGAAACCGGGGTGGTAATGGTCATCTACCTGCACGAAGCGCTGGACAAAAAGCTGATCAACGGCCCCTGTACCGAACAGGATATCTACGATGCCACTTTCGAGGGAGCGGTGCTTAGGCTCAGGCCCAAGCTGATGACCGTGGCTGTGGCTTTGCTTGGTTTGATTCCGATCATGTGGTCAACGGGTACCGGTGCCGACGTGATGAAGCCGATTGCCGCACCGATGATCGGCGGCATGATATCCTCCGCAGTGCATGTGCTGATCATGACCCCGGTGATCTTTGTATTGATGAAGAAACGGGATCTGAAAAAGGGTCGGCTGCATTATTCGGGGATGAAGCACTAGGATGCAAAATGAAAGGGGAGCTTAAATGAAAAAAGTCGCCAAGCTGTTAGCCTCGTTGATTGTTATGTCCATGTTATCTGCGTGTTGTGCGTTTATGAACAGTTCGAAGGACCAGTCTGATCCCAAAGACGAATCCGGTGGCAGTCACAGTGGCCATACACATCACTAATTAAAGGGAAAAGCATGTAGCAAAGGAGAATATGCTACACATCTGTCTAATATTCTCCATGTAGTATTGTGTCGATAATAGTAAATTACTATAAAAACAGCTTGTTACGCGTTGGCACGGCATATGCTTTAAGTTAAGTAATAGCTCAGCAATTTTATCTAGGTAAAGGAGAATTCGCAACATGAAAAAAATAACCGTACTAATCGCCGCGCTCTTTGCCCTCTCAGCTCCAGTGGCCTCTATCGCTGCAATGGATCATGGTTCCATGGATATGGGGCATGGCGCCCATCAGGGCGATGTAGCCCATGAAGAGGTAGTGGACGGCGTCAAGGCAACCTTCAAGGTCATGAGCATGAAAGAGCACATGAAAGCCATGAAAATGGAAATGCCCAAAGAAATGAAGGAGACCCACCATATAGCCGTAGAGTTCAAAGATGCTAAATCCGGCAAGGCCCTGACTGAAGGACAGGTCACGGTCAAAGTGCAGAACCCGGACAAGAGCGATCAGACCAAGGAGTTGATGGGGATGCAGGGACATTTCGGCGGCGATTTCGACCTGTCCAAGAAGGGTAAATACGGAGTCATGTCCAAGTTTCAGTTGAAGGACGGCAAGGTGCGCAGCGCCAAGTTCTGGTATACGGTTAAGTGACCGATTGACGTTAGCGGATAGTGATGTACAGTTTCTTGAATGGAGAGTTATCTCTCTTAATTCCATTAAGGAGGAAAAGGGTATGAAAAGGTTATTGGTAGTAGTAATGGCAGTAGGTTTGTTTGGCGCTATGCCGGCTTTTGCTGCAGATCATGCAGGGATGAAGATGGATACATCCGAAGGTGTACGAGAATGTGCTTTAAAGGCAGAAACGATTCAGGAAAAGATCAAGCGATTGGAAACAGAAGTTGCGAATGGCGATAAAAAGTATGATGCCAAGGTACTTAAAAAGTTGAAGCAAAAGTTGGATGAAGCAAACAAAGATTTAGATAGAATGCTCACCGGACCTTAAAATTTAGTAAACGAGGCGGGCCAAAAAGCCCGCCTCAATTATTTCAAGCAGGTTACCATGAAAAAAACCATATCCATTATGGTAGCATTAGCATTAACCGGATTTCTGATCTACGGAATCACCTTTCAAAAAAAGAAAATACCAGTCGAGAAGCCTGGAACGGTTATCGCTACACCTGCCTACGAAAAATCGTACGGCCCCGCACCTACCGTTGACAAAGGTACGGCTTACGCTTTTGTGATCTATTTTCCATCAGCCAAAGAATCGGGAAAAATTGTGCCGTTTCCGTTCTTCACTTTTGATGAAGGAAGTATCAAAAAGGTTGCGGTTGAGCGGCTTCTATCCGGCATGGAGACCGGCAGCTATCAGGGAGAATTCCTGTCAGCGCCACCCGGCAGCCGGATTGTTTCCTTGAGCGAGACTCAGGGAACAGTTATCCTTACCCTGAGTAAAGAGATTGCCTCACCTAACGCCAGCCAATTTGTCACTGCTCTCATCCAGACGCTGCGTCAGTTTAAAGGCGTTTCAGCAGTGAGCGTCAAGATCGAAGGGAGCGATAAAACGCTCGCATCCGAAGGAGACGATAGCAGCATCATTCAGCCGGGACCGCCGCGCCTGTTGAGCGTAACGGCCATGAAAGACAAAGGGGCCAAAGAGGTTGAGGAGGTGAATGCCTTTTTTGACCGGCCGGTTGACGTCAAGGAACTGAAACTTCTGGCAAAGGATGATAAGCAGTACGAAGGAGATCTGTATCATTCTGCGTTTGACATGGCGGGGGTGCTCAAGCCGAAGGACCGCTCACGGTTCACGGAACGCATGCCGATCAAGGTGCGCTGGAAAGTGGTGGATAAGCTTGGCAGGCAGGCGGAAGGTGATAATGTCTGGTTTTTGGAGGTCAAGGAACATTGATGAAGAGGACAATTGTTATCACAGTAAGTTGTTTAGCACTGGGATTGCTGTCAGTTGCCGGTTCGGCTCTTGCTCATGGCACAGAGAAGCACGATAAAGGGAAGCTGGCAGATGTTCAGATGAAAAAACTGCACACCATGATGCCGTTGTTTTCACTTGTGTCGGCCGAACTTGAAAAAGCAATTGAGAAGAGAGACTCGGCAGCAGTGGAGCTTGAAGCTGGAAAGATGCTGCGAGCCATACCCGAACTGAAGAAATCGAAACCGCACAAAAACGTCAATCAGCAAAAGAAATTTGTTGAACTGGCAGAATCTTTGGAGTTGGCCTTAACTTCAACAAACGTAATGGCGGAAAAGGGAGATTTTGCCGGTGCAAGAAAGGCATTCAAAAAGGTTGAGGAAACCTGCGCCGCATGTCATGCCAAGTTCCGTGATTGAACAGCAACTATCAACGGATATGAGGTAATGCCTGAGACAGACAAAGACCATGTCAAATTTGGGTGGCACAGTCTTGGCATGTTATGGCGGAGCAACGAAAGAATAATCTGATTGGATAGATAGAGTCATGCAGAAAACGCCTCAAGACTGCACAACTTGCAAGCACGGAATTTTGAGTGACACGCTAAAGCGGTGCAACATATGCTCAACGTTAACGCCCAAATTCACAAAATGGGAACCCGAAAAAACGTTAGAACAAGTAATAAAAGATCACAATAAACTATACGGAATTGTTGACAATACTGAAATTGATTAGATCGTTGCTAATCGATCCCCACCGCTCTCCAAACTCAAACCATAGTTTAGAATGCAAAAGAGAACCACTCTTCCAGACCCCTTGCTTGGCTGTTAAATATTTTATCGCACTGCAACTGAATAGAAGGATAAATTGTAGTGCGGCTGGTATAATTTACCCAGTAAAGTTTGTGGAAATATAAGTCAAACAGTTTGCACCTGGGAGGACGCTATGGAACTAAAAACCACCTACGCATTCGGCAAGGTAGTTGATGCACGGTTCGCAGAGATAGATCAGAAAGTACGAGCAGAGCTGGCCAAAGAAGGTTTCGGCATCCTAAGTGAGATCAATGTTCAAAACAAATTCAAGGAAAAGCTCGGCAGGGATTTTCGTGAATATATTATTCTCGGTGCCTGTAATCCTGCATTGGCTTGGGAAGCTTTTGCCAAAGAGATCAACATCGGCACACTACTCCCGTGCAATGTAGTGATCTATCGAGATGACAATGCTAAAACCGTGGTCATGGTAATGGACCCAGTTGCCGCCCTAGGCGTGATCGGTAATGACGAACTCACCGAAATCGCCGCTCAGGTCCGGGCCAGGATGGAACGCGTCCTGGCTGCCCTCTAAGAACATTACTGAATGAGAAAAGTATTATTATTTGGCGGAGTATTGTTGTCCGCTGTCCTTATCTGGTTCACTGCAAGCAATTACCAAAGTGCTCGACCGATTGCCGAAGAAAACTTGCGCGGTCTAGCCTTGTCCCTTACGTCCGCTATTGAAAATATCGCCATCCACGACCCCACTCTGCAGAACCTTGGTACATTCAAGTCTCAAGACATAGCATTTTTCGCACTGATAGATCGGAAGGGCTTGTATCGATTTCACACCAACTCTGATCTCATTGGTACGCCTATACAAGGTGTTCTACCACTACCTACACTCCAGGACGGAACAACGTCATATGAACGTATAAACCTTCGTACTGGAGAAATCGCTTTCGAGTTCAATGCTCCCATCTATCTCTCGGGAGAAACACTCGTCCTCCGGTTGACGCTCCATACCTATCGTGCTGATACCGTTATCAGACGGGCAGAACTGAACATGATAGTCCTACTCTGTCTTCTCGCTGCTGGATGGGTTTTGGCTCTGGCTCTCTACCGCTTTACCTGGCGGGAAGAACAGCGCAAATTGGAAATGGCGCATCGTGAAAGCTTGGCGCAGTTGGGCGAAGTGGGAGCTATGCTTGCCCACGAAATCAGAAACCCGCTGTCTGGGATTAAGGGGTACGCCCAGGTAATTGAAAAGAAACCTCAGGATGAGCGTAATAGCGGGTTTGCCCATCGTATCGTATCGGAAACTCTCCGGCTAGAGACTCTGGTCAGCGACCTGCTCTCATATGCCAAAAGTGATCGTGAATCGATGCTTACGCTGAATCTCTCAGCAGTTGTTTCTCATGTCGTAGCTCTTCTCCAACCAGAAGCTGAGCAACTCAATATCAAATTTATTTGTGAATTTACGGAAAATATCTTGATTTACAGTAACCAGGACAGGTTATCGCAAGTCCTGCTCAATGTAGTCAAGAATGCCATTCAATCTATATCTGAAAGCGGTTCTATCAAGATAACATCAAGTGTAGATGGGAAATATGCTTTAGTGAAAGTGAGCGACACCGGGCAAGGGATAAGCATGGAAGACCTGCCCAGAATTTTTGAACCATTCTATACTACCAAGGCCAGAGGAACAGGATTGGGGCTGGCTCTGTGCAAAAAGATAGTCGAAGAGCATGGGGGAAAGATCACCGTGCAAAGCAGTGTTGGGGAAGGAACTACCGTATCCATATCAATCCCCATTCGGCAGAGTAGGAGTAAAAAATGAAGGGACGCATTTTACTGGTCGAAGACGATGAAACATTCAGAAGTTTATTGCAGACGATCCTGGAGGATGATGGCCATGAGGTCTTGACCGCAGATGACGGGCTCAAGGGGTTGCAGCTGATCCGAAGTAAGAGCTTTGATCTGGTGGTGTCTGATTTGAAAATGCCCGGCAAGACCGGCCTGGAACTGTTTCGCGAAACACGGATTGATCCAAACCCGCCTCTGTTTATATTTATAACCGCTTTTGGCAGAGTAGATGAGGCGGTTGGCGCCATGAAAGAAGGAGCTGTGGATTTTCTCACCAAGCCGTTGGAAAATCCTGACGCCTTGCTTGTCTTGGTAAATCGCGCAATCGAAGGTCAGGGTCGTGCCCGAGAGTACGTTACTCTTAAAGAAGCCGAAGCCGCTGGACTGCCGCCTGAAGAACTGATTTTTGCGGGTCAGGCAATGCAAATGGTTCGCAAACTGGTACATGACGTAGCTTCTACCACAGCGAACGTTTTGATTTACGGCGAAAGCGGCACCGGCAAAGAACTCGTGGCTCGCACCATTCACCTGTTAAGCCCCAGAGGAAAGGCCAGCTTTGTACCACTTAACTGTGCCGCCATTCCGGAAAACCTTCTGGAAAGTGAACTGTTCGGCCATGAAAAGGGAGCTTTCACCGGCGCAATTCAGGCTCGACAAGGTAAATTTGAACTTGCCAGGGGCGGCACCATCTTTCT
Source organism: Geoanaerobacter pelophilus (assembly GCF_018476885.1). Classification (NCBI taxonomy): domain Bacteria; kingdom Pseudomonadati; phylum Thermodesulfobacteriota; class Desulfuromonadia; order Geobacterales; family Geobacteraceae; genus Geoanaerobacter; species Geoanaerobacter pelophilus. The sequence continues at coordinate 414,642 of NZ_JAHCVJ010000001.1, read as the reverse complement.
GGACGAAATTGGTGAAATGCCTTTGGCACTACAGGCAAAGCTGCTTCGTGTTCTGCAAGAGCGGGTATTCGAACGTGTTGGGGGCAGCAAAGAGATTAAAGCCGATGTTCGAGTCATAGCCGCAACCAATAGAAATCTCCAGGATGAAGTTACTCAGCGCAGGTTTCGGGAGGACCTCTATTATCGATTGAATGTTTTCCCAATACAACTTCCGCAACTCAAGGACCGGGCTGATGCCATTCCTTTACTGGCGGGTTATTTTCTTAACCGATTCAGCATGCAGATCGGCAAAAAGCTCAAAGGTTTCGAGAAAGAGGCATTAAGTGCGATGGAGCATTATGTCTGGCCGGGCAACGTTCGTGAATTGCAGAATGTCGTGGAGCGGGCCGTGATTCTGGCCCAGGGAACCATCCGCTGCGATAATCTGCCTGACACCGTGTCACGTAAAACTGAACCGGTACCCCAAGACAGCAGAGATGCCCTGAAATCCGTAGAACGGGAAATGATTATCAAGGCCCTTGGCAAGCACAGGGGGAATCGGCGACTGGCATCTGAAGAGCTCGGTTTGTCGCGTCGGGCATTACAGTACAAACTGAAAGAGTACAATCTCCTTGATGAAAAGGAGTGAGGTGCAATGTCTTTCTCATCAAGTGCAAATGTTTGCACCAAATATTTAGGTTCAGCTTGATACATTTAATTGATAGTAACGCAAATTAAGCATGTTATGCATAAATCATCTATTGGCACAATCCATGGAATATCTCCCTGCAGAAACACCAACCCAAGGAGGTATTACCAAATGAGAAAATTCACTACCGTAGCAGTTATTGCAGCACTGGCTCTCGCCGCTACCCAGGCACTTGCCATGGGAGGTGGTTCTAGGGGTGGGCAGACAATGTCATCAACCATGTCCACAACCAGTATGACTACTGGCTCCAAGATGACGACCGGTACCCATACTATGACTTTGACAGCAACGATGAGTGGTACCGGTACCATGACCACCACAATGCCAGCCAATGGGACGACTAAACCGCAGATGACATCCGGGACGCCGATGCAGCCTGCTGCAGTCAAGTAAAGAACACAGGAGTAGTTTTACATGACACCAAGCCGTTTTTCTTTAATCTGTATGAAAGCAATTCTTCTGAACAGCTTGCTTTTCGGTACAGCGTTCGCCGGTTTCTTTGGCAGCGACGACAAGGGGAAAAGCGGCCTGGATTTTAACGGTGGCTATGACATCAACACGGTTACCACAATGTCTGGACGGGTCATTTCACTGCCGCACCCAGGTGAGAATGAAAATACCATCATGGAAGTCAAGAGTGGTAACGAATTGCTTAACATCTGTTTAGGGCCGGGATCGTACTGGGATAAGAATGGGATCGCCATTAATGTGAATGACGACCTTTCGGTCAAAGGGTCAAAAGCTCAGGGTCAGGATGGAAAATCGTATGTATTGGCACAGAAGCTTGTGAACAAAACCACAGGTGCGCAAGTAGATCTGCGAAATGACAAAGGTGAACCGGCTTGGTCGGTAAGAAACACCAGCCGCACGCGAATGGAGAGCCCTGCCGGAGGCATGAGAAACCAGGGCGGTGGCATGATGCGGAGCGGTGGTGGTGGCATGATGAGGCGCTAAAGAACGAAAATAGTATTGGTAGCAACGAGGGGACATGAACTTGAAAAATTCTATCCAGATAATTGTCAGTTGCGTTCTGGGTCTGGTGACAGTACTTGCAGCGCCCTATCATGTGCAAGCAGAGCAATATATCTATTCCGTTAGTCAGGGATTTGAGTTCAGCTCTGGGAAATATGGCACCGACACTCGCACCGACACTATTTTTGCGCCTCTTACCATTTTTGCCAGCCCAACCGATCGTTTAAGCCTTTCGCTTGAAATTCCATTCGTCTACCAAAGTAACGGCAATGTAGTATCCAGTATCGCTCGTGGAGGCATGCAGGGGGGTAGAACCACGATGCTGTCGGCGGTTGGAATGAGTGGCATGTCCGGCACCGGCAGTGGCATGTCTTCCTCTTCAGGCAGCATGAATCAGTCAGAGAGCGGTCTTGGTGACATAACCCTCAAGGTCGGCTATATCCTGCTATCCGAAAAAGATTCGATGCCGCAAATTCGCCCTATGGCATTCGTCAAATTTCCAACTGCCGACAAGAACAAGTCTCTGGGAACCGGTGAGTTCGATGAAGGGTTTGCCGTAGAGATCACAAAGTGGCTTGGCAACTGGAACCCGTTCGTAGAAGCAGGCTACACCGTGCAAGGGAAGAGTACGCAACTTGCCCTCAAAAACTATATGGCCTACAACGCAGGTGTAGGGTACCAAGTTGCCGATAATTTTCGCCCGATACTTCTTATCAAAGGCACTACTCCTCCGGCTGATGGTGCAAGCAGTTTGTTGGAAGTCCGGCTGAAATTGAAATTTCAGGTAACAAAACAGACAGGTATTGACGGATATATAGCCAAAGGAATTACCACCAATAGTCCCGATTTTGGTACCGGATTATCGGTATTCTACGACTTCTAACACGAAAATATAAAAGGATATAAATTATGAAAAAACATCTAATTACAATTGCAGCAGCCCTTACAGTCGGCCTTGTCGCAGGTTGTGGTGGCGGCGGAAGCACACCGGCAACATCAACTTCCGTCTCTGGCGCAGTTGCGGACGGTTATCTTGTTGGTGCAACCGTCTTCCTTGACAAAAATAGCAACTATCAGTTAGACGCGGGTGAACCATCAGCTACCACTGACGCTAATGGAGCCTATACTCTGAACATTGATCCTGCCGATGTTGGTAAATATCCGATTGTTGCAATGGCCATCAAAGGACAGACCATCGACAAGGATACTAATCAGACGGTATCAAACAGCTATATCCTCAGTATGCCAGCGACCGCTATGTCAGGCACGGTCAGCAGCAACTTCATCAGTCCAATGTCAACTCTCATCAGGGAGAAGATGGAAGCGAATCCGGGCATGACCTTGAACGACGCCATGATTCAGCTCCGTAATCAAATGAACTTGCCATCCACTATGAACATGATGGCGGACTATGTAGCCGGGTCACAGTCAGGAACAAACGCCACTCAGTTCCAAACAATGCACACTACTGCCCAGCAGATGGTCGGGCTGATGGCAGGACAGGCGAGTTTGGTCATGAACGGTAGCGCTGTGAATCAGAGCCGCTACCGCAGTATGATGGGGACGATCAACAGTAATATGCCGGCAATTACAGCAAATGTTATCAATGGGATGAACATGAATAGTACATTAATGATTGGCATGATAAGTCAGATGCAGACTCAACTGGGAGGTATGCCGGTCGGTGGTGGATTTGGCAATTACTCGGGGATGTTTCGCAATATGACAAGTCACAGCAGTTTTTGGAGCAATACCGGAACCCCAATGACCCCTATGAGTGGCGGTATGATGAGATAGGAATGGTCCTGTACCAAATGAACAAAATAGCGGGTCGCATTCTTTCGGGAAGCGGCCCGTTGTCTTTTTGTCAAAAGGTCGGTTGTAGGAAACGGCAAGTTAAATCGATCAAAACGGGGTAAGGGAAAGTTTGCTCTACTTGCCTTGCACGGCATCTTTAAGGATAGTGCTCGGCTTAAATGATAGGATTCTCCGCGCCGCAATGATAATGGTTTCTCCTGTTTGAGGATTCCTGCCCCTGCGCTCGTGCTTTTCCCTTACCTCAAACTTGCCGAAACCAGAGACTTTTATATCTTCTCCGGATTCAAGAGTGGATTTTATGATGCTGAAGACCGATTCCACCATGTCGATGGAATCTTTCTTTGTTAATCCACATTGTTCAGCGACTCTTTCAACAATATCGGCCTTGGTCATACTTGCTCCGCTAAGCTTAAAATAAGTGATGAAAAGGTATTTGATTCTTCATAGCCCCTCCCCCGACATTGGGGGAGGGAGAGGGGAGATGAAACCTAGCTGCAATACACCAACTTTCCTCATTTCGTCAAGAAGAGGTGTTGGGTACTGAAGGTCTATACTAATCTGCTTTGACAAGATCATTTGTATTTTCTGGCTTGGTTTTCAGTATTTCAAGGAGAAGAGCTTCCCATTTCTGCAGGGCGATTTTTTTCTCTTCATCATAACGATACTTGTTGTACACCCCGACCACACCTGGTTTTATGTGGTTCATTACCTCCTCGCCAACCTCATCTGATACCCCGACACGTGCCATATTTGTGCGAGCAGTTCGTCGAAGATCATGGGGTGACCAGGGTTTCATGCCGAAGTAGGGCTCTTTTCGCGCTTTAATTTTTCTATTGCCAACTACTTTCACGACATCATCGGACAAGTAGCCGCGATTAATCGCCTGCGATAGCGCATTCTCAGAAATATGACCTCGTTTTCCTCTCTCAGATGGGAAGATATGACCTTTTCCATCCCCAATTAATTTGAGGGCTGTATCAGTCAAATATACCCTGTGTTCTCGTTCATTTTTACCAGCAACTTCGGCAGGAATTGTCCACCATTTATCTTTAATTTGATCGCGGTGTATTTGAGCAACCTCGCCGGGCCGCTGGGCTGTCACGAGAATCAGTTTCAATGCACGTTTCACTTCGCGTGAGCTTGATGATTTATTGATTTCGTACCAAGCCTTCACGATCTCGTCATCGTCAAGGTGGCGTTCATCGGCTTTCGGGGCAATTTTGGGCACCGATTCGGTAATTTCATGGAATGGCTGTATCTCGGCCCATTCTTGACGACAAGCATATTTGAACATTTGTCTACAGAACTTCATAGTATTGCGAGCAGATCCCGGGACGTTGACAGCAATTTGTTGAATGAGGGTTAGTGCGTGTTTGTGTCGAACTGAAGATATTTCCATTTTACCGATGTTAGGAATGATGTGTGTTCTGATAGCACTGAGAATGGTTTCTTGCCATCTTTTGGAGTGGTTTTCTTTAGAGTAGTCAATAAACCAAACTGCAGCAAGCTGTTCAACTGTAGTAGGGACGAAGTCCTCTGGAATCTCCTCTTGGGTGAGAGTTTCAAAGGAGTAGTTTTCCAAATGATCTGCTGCGCGAGTGGCAGCCTCTGCTTCCAGTGCGGCTTCCATTGCTATCTTGGCCTTTTCTTCGGCAGCAGCTTTCTTTTCTTCGCGAGGATCTATGCCTTTCTTGACTAAATTGTATGCATCGTTGTATGCTACCCGTGCGTCAGCCAGGGACATTGCGGGGTAGTTGCCAAGCTGATAATACCCTTTTTGCTTGTTCAGCTCGAAAATATACAAGAATGTCTTCGTGCCGGTGGGAAGAACTTGAAGTGCAAATCCTCGTCCTTCTCTCAGAACAAATTTTTTCTCTTGCGGCTTGATTGACGCAAGAAATCTTTCGGTGAATTGCTTCATTTTTTACCCTTTTTCGTGCATCCGTTTTGCATCCGTTTTGCATCCGTTTTGATCGTCGCCGGACCCCTTGCATCCGTTTTGCATCCGTTTTGAAGTTGGCAAATAGAGAATCAATTAAAGACACATAGAAACATAAATAAGATAAAAACGTTGAAATGTCAATATGATGAGTGGGGTAACTGATAGATTGGGATACATTTTGAAAACTCAAGAAACGCCAGTGTGTCGGCTTCCCAAGCTGAAGGTCGCGGGTTCGAATCCCGTCTCCCGCTCCATTGTTAGGTAAGGGGCTAGCTGGTAAAGCTAGCCCCTTTTTCTTTTTTAAGGAGGGGCTATGAAAAAGGATAGATCAATTACCACTACTACCCAGCTTTGCGCTGTTATTGGTAATCCGGTTGCGCACAGCCTCTCTCCGGCAATTCATAATGCCGCGTTTAACGAACTTGGTCTGGATTTCGTGTATGTTGCCTTCCGCGTAGAAGCATTGGGCAAAGCTTTGGATGGGATGCGCTCACTCCAGAATTTTCGGGGGATGAGTGTAACTATTCCCCATAAGATCGAGGCAATGAAGTTTGTTGATGAAATTGCTGAGGTGGATCGGGCAATTGGTTCGATCAATACGATAATTAATGAGAATGGAAAGCTTGTCGGTCTGGGCACAGATGGGCCCGGCGCGTTGAAGTCGCTGGTTGATGCAGGCGTCAAGCTTGCCGGTAAAAACATCCTGATGCTTGGAGCCGGAGGGGCTGCCAGGGCGATTGCTTTCACTCTTGCTCAAAAGGCACATCCCGGCAAGATTGTGCTGTTGGATGTAAACGAGACCCTGCTGAATGGGTTGGTTTCTGATCTTAAAACAGGCACTGAAACCATGATCGCTTCGGGGGCATTAAACGCAACTGTATTGCAGCAGGCGATGCCTGAGGCTGATGTTATCATCAACTGCACGCCCATCGGGATGCATCCTCATGAAGGGGTTTCACTTGTCCCTGTTGAGCTCTACCGTGCCGGACAGGTTGTTTTCGATGTCGTGTACACTCCACTTGAGACGAAACTGCTGGCAGATGCCAGGTCGCGTGGTCTGGTAACGGTCTCAGGGGTGGAGATGTTCATCAATCAGGCAGTCATGCAGTTTGAGCGTTTTACTGGAGCAGAAGCGCCTGTCGAGGTGATGAGGAGGGTGGTAATGGAGAAGCTTAACTCATGAATATTGTGCTGATTGGCTATCGCGGCACAGGTAAGAGCGAAGTCGGAGGCATTCTTGCCAAACGCCTTAACATGCAGTGCCTCAGCATGGATAAGGAAATCGTGCAAAGGGCCGGGATGTCTGTTTCGGAACTAGTCAACAAACATGGCTGGCCCGGTTTTCGGGATAGGGAGTCTGCAGTCGCAGCTGATCTGGCATTGATAGACAATTTGATAATTGATACCGGTGGCGGGGTTATCGAACGGCCGGAAAATATTGAGAACCTGAAAAAGAATGCCAGCATATTCTGGTTAAAGGCGTCTGTTACAACGATTGTTTCCCGGATTCAAAACTGCACTGATCGACCGTCTCTAACCGGCGGCAAAACCTTTACCGAAGAGATTGCTGAAGTTCTCGACCGCAGGACTCCCCTTTACAAAAAATCTGCAGATCATGAAATTGATACTGATGACTTAACCCCTGTTCAGGTCGCAGAAAAAATCATTGCTTTCTTGGGGGAGTAATCTCATCGCACCGAAACTATAGGTTTTTATGATATTAAGTCTCGAAGCTTTATCGTGAATTTTATAAGAACCATAAGAAAAATCTTTACCTTAGTTACTGCGCGAGAGCGGAGAAGAATACTGGCACTTTTTGTATGTATTCTTTTAACCGCTTTCATCGAGATGGTGGGGGTGGCTTCTATCATGCCGTTTATGGCTGTTGTTGCCAACCCTGGCTTGATACAGAAAACGAGCTTGCTGCTTGATTTTGGCAATTTCCTCGGCATTGCTGACCGCAGAGCTTATGTGATTTCGCTTGGGGTGATTGCCCTTTGTTTTCTGGTAGCGGGGAATATCTTTGCTGCTATAACGTCTGCATTTGTTATCCGTACTGGAGCCCGCCTTAACCAATCGCTGTCGCATCGCCTTCTGGCAGCATATCTTCATCGGCCATACGAGCAGTTCCTCAGAGAAAACAGCGCAAGACTCAACCGAAACATTCTCCATGAAGTTTATACTGTAGTTTTTCAGGTAATAAACCCGGCATTGAATGTCACTGCTCGTGTTGTCTCAGCCTGCAGTTTGATTATGCTGATGGTGCTGATCAAACCGGTGCTTGCGATCTTCATCGTATTGATACTCGGTGGTTTTTATACTCTCGCCTATATTATGGTGCGCAAGATCCTCAAATGGAACGGCGAACGCTACCATAAATTCAATAGGGAGTTGGCAGGCATTGTTGCCGATATCTTTGGCGGAATTAAGGAAATCAAACTGTTTGGCCGCGAGGCCGAGTACCTTGCCCGCTTTAAGGGACCGTCCTGTCATGTCATCAAAGGACAGACTGTCAGCGGCGTTGTGCCGCAGATGCCGCGATACCTGATGGAGGTAATCTCCTTTGGCGGCGTAATCCTGCTGGTAATTTATTATCTTGCTTCTGGCAAGGAGATCGCAACGGTTCTGCCGCTGATTACTCTTTATGCGGTGGCCGGGTATCGGCTGATGCCTTCTTTACAACAGACCTTTTCCGGAATTACCCAAATACGTTTCAACTATCCTGCCTTGAAGCTGCTTTGCCATGACTTGGGAGATACGCCCCTAGAATTCTTTGTAGATCGGGATAATAGCAGGGTCGAACCTCTTCACTTTGACAAGGAAATAAGGCTGGAGCAAGTGGCTTACCGTTACTACGGTGCTTCTACAAAAGCACTTGATGTTATAAGTCTGAGCATTCCGGCCAACAGTGTCGTGGCATTTGTTGGTGCGTCCGGATCTGGCAAGAGCACGCTCATAGACCTGATGTTGGGGTTATTGACCATGCAGGAAGGGGCTATGTTTGTTGACGGCATTCTCATAAAAGCTGAGAATATGTCGTCATGGCAACGAAATATCGGTTATGTCCCGCAGTCTATTTTTCTGTCGGATGATACCATAACCAGAAATATCGCTTTTGGTGTCCCAGCAGACCTCATAGATCATGTTGCTGTGCAGAAAGCTGCACAGATGGCAAACCTTCATGGATTCATCGAGACTGAACTCCCAGCAGGGTACGACACAGTAATCGGCGAGCGGGGGGTGAGGCTGTCAGGTGGCCAGCGGCAGCGGATCGGGATTGCCAGAGCTCTGTATCATGACCCCAAGATTTTGATCCTTGATGAAGCAACCAGCGCGCTTGACGTGATATCAGAGAATGCCGTGCTTGAGGCGATTAATACCTTGGCGCACAAGAAAACAATCATTATTGTGGCCCATAGGTTTTCAACCATACGGAATAGTGACCTTATTTATCTACTCGACAACGGTAGGATTGTAGATCGTGGGACTTATGAAGAACTCATGGAAACTTGTCCCAGGTTCCTGACAATGTCGGGAAGTCAAGGTGAATAGAGGGTTCTAGAGAGCTTAGGGATTGCCAATTTATCTATCGTTGTGTATACTCTGCCATTCTAAAGGAGGGGCAAATGAAGAAGGCGTTGATTACAGGTATTACCGGACAGGACGGCTCTTATCTTGCCGAACTGCTTTTGAAAAAAGGTTATGAGGTTCACGGGATCATCCGAAGATCCTCTTCTTTTAATACCGGCAGGATTGATGCTATTTACCGTGACCCACATGAGACCGGTGTTCGGCTTTTTTTGCATTATGGTGATTTGAACGATGCCAGTTCAATCAACAAGGTGCTGCGCGATGTCAGACCTGATGAGATCTACAACCTGGGAGCACAGAGCCATGTTCGGGTCTCCTTTGACGTTCCGGAATATACCGGTGAAGTTGATGCGTTGGGAGCGGTGCGCATCCTGGAAGGGATTCGTGAGACCGGCCTCAATACGAAATTCTATCAGGCATCTTCATCCGAGCTGTATGGCAAGGTCGTAGAAACCCCTCAGAAAGAGACCACTCCTTTTTACCCCCGCTCGCCATACGCCTGCGCTAAGGCTTATTCTTTCTATATCACCGTAAATTACCGAGAAAGCTATGGGTTGTTTGCCTGTAACGGGATCCTGTTCAACCATGAATCTCCCCGTCGCGGCGAGACCTTCGTAACCAGAAAAATTACCCGTGCAGCAGGCAGGATCAAGACCGGGTTGCAGGAAAGGCTATATCTAGGCAATCTTGACGCCAAACGCGACTGGGGCTTTGCAGGCGACTATGTTGAGGCGATGTGGCTGATGCTCCAGCAGACAGAGCCTGACGACTATGTGGTGGCCACTGGTGAAACCTGGTCGGTTCGGGAGTTTGCCGAACGGGTATTTGCCCGGCTTGACATGCCTATTTCCTGGCAAGGTATCGGTGTTGCTGAGAAGGGTATCGACAGCAAGACCGGTAAGGTGCTGATTGAGATCGATCCGAAGTACTTTAGACCTGCCGAGGTTGACCTTCTGCTTGGCGATGCCACAAAGGCTAGGACAAAGCTTGGCTGGCAGCCGAAGACCGATTTCGATGCTCTGGTAGAGATGATGGTTGTGGAAGATCTCGCGCTAGCCGAGCGGGAGAAGCGGGCCAATGGATAAACAGGCACGCATCTATGTTTCCGGGCACACTGGTTTAGTAGGTTCGGCAATCGTCAGGAAACTAGAGTCAGATGGTTACCAAAATCTCTCGTTGCGGACCAGCAAAGAGCTAGACCTGCGCAATCAGGCGGCCGTCGCCAACTTTTTCGAGAATGAAAAACCGGAATATGTTTTTCTTGCCGCCGCTCGCGTTGGCGGTATCGTAGCAAATAACAGCTACCCTGCCGAATTCATCTACGACAACCTGATGATCCAGACCAATGTCATTCATCAGTCATATCTCGCAGGGGTCAAGAAACTTCTATTCCTTGGCAGTACCTGCATTTATCCCAAGCTGGCGCCGCAGCCGATCAAGGAAGAATATCTTCTTAGTGGTCCCCTGGAGCCGACCAATGAGGCTTACGCTTTGGCCAAGATAGCCGGTCTCAAGATGTGCGAATTTTATAACCGCCAGTACGGTACCTGTTTCATCGCTGCCATGCCCACCAATCTTTACGGTCCCAACGACAACTTCGACCTCGAGACTTCTCATGTGCTGCCGGCTTTGATTCGGAAATTCCATGAGGCGAAGGTTAGCGGTGCCTCTTCTGTTACCATCTGGGGTACCGGGTCGCCGTTGCGGGAATTCGTCCATGTGGACGACGTGGCAGAAGCTTGTCTTTTCCTGATGCGGTCTTACAAGGGTGCTGAGTTCGTCAACATAGGCTCCGGTGAAGAGGTTTCCATAAGGGATCTTGCCTTGCTTATTCGAGACGTGGTTGGTTTTACCGGAGAACTTTTTTTTGACCCCACTAAACCGGACGGTACTCCGCGCAAGCTATCGAATGTTTCACGGTTACATGGTCTGGGGTGGCGGCACCGGTTTGGGCTTGAGGCAGGGCTGAAAATGACATATCAGTGGTATCTGCAAAATCAAGAGAGGTTTAATTAGAAATGACCGATAGCCAAGAAAGCCCGTTTTTACCGCAAGAGGAAGAGATCAATCTCTTGGACCTTCTGATGGTTATCGTAAAGCGTAAGCGTTTGGTTATTGGGCTGCCTGTTATTGCTGCAATTCTGTCAATTTGCTATTCGCTCAGCCTCCCCAATATTTACACCGCCACTGCTAAAATTCTTCCTCCACAGAAAGAAGGGGGTGGCGGAGGGCTATCTACACTTCTATCCCAGGCAGGAGGGCTTGCAGGGCTTGCAGGTGGAATCAGTGGGTTAAGTGGCCCGGCAGAGCTTTACGTTGGAATTCTCAAAAGTAGATCGGTCGGTGATGCAGTGGTGAAGCGCCTGAATTTGGTTCAAATATTCAAGGCGAAGTCTGTAGAAGATGCAAGAAGGAGCCTTGAAGGTACCGTTAAAATTCAGTCCAGTAAGGATGGAATTATAACCATCTCGGCAGACAACAAAGACTCCAAATTGGCTGCTCAGCTTGCAAACAGTTATGTCGACGAACTTGCCAGAACCAGTATTCGACTGAACCTGAGCAAGATAGGGACAGAAAGGGCATTTCTGGAAAAACGTCTTGACCTTGTTAGAGGTGACTTGAAAACTGCGGAAGAAAGCCTCAAGACATTTGCTCAGAAGAACCAAACCATTCAGATCGACTCACAGGCAAAGGCATCTATAGAAGGGATAGCTAAACTCAAGGCGGAATTGGCCACAAGGGAAGTTCAGTTGGAGAGCCTTCGTAGTTACCAGACAGATGAGAGCCCAGAAGTAAAGGCCCTTTTATCTACAATAGCCAAGTTACGCAAGGAAATTGGGGCTAATGCTGCAGCAAGTGGTAGTGGGGAGGGCATTCCGGGGCTTGGGTCAGTTCCGGGCCTTGGGCTCCAGTATGCACGGTTGATGCGAGAGCTTAAGACACAAGAGGCTGTTTTCGAACAGTTAACCAAACAGTACGAGATTGCAAAACTCTCTGAAGCCAAAGATTCTACAACCATTCAAGTTCTTGACGAGGCTGTTCCACCTTTAGGAAAAAGTAAACCCAAGCGGTCGATGATCGTTATCCTTGCAGCTGTCAGTGCTTTTTTTGTCGGAATATTTTGCGCGTTCATTCTTGAATATTTAGAAACACTAACCGATGAGGACCGCATGCGTCTTGCCAAGATGAAAAGGTTGGCTCTAAGCATGCGGGAATGATTACTAGTAATATGCTGAGAATTAGTACGTCTTTTCTTTATTAAATATTAAATTGTAGTTCAATTTTGTTAGTTATTGTAAGGATGGGTTTGAGAGCTTATTGAGAAATTAGCGAGTATTATGCGACTCATTATTTGACGAGGCTTGATCGAGAGGATACATGAAAAGCCGTAACTTTGTTGTTAGCCTATTTACAATACTTTTTGTATTTTTTTTGTGTAGAGATGCCAATGCCTACATAGATCCCAACACGGGAGGCTATGTATTTCAGATACTTTTTCCAATACTATCGGCTATTGCAGGAATTTTTCTTTTTTTTAAGAATCAGGTGGTTAAAATTTTTTGCAAAATTATTGATTACTTACGAAGTCGCTTCAAAGGTCCTTCCTGACTAATGACATCACTTCCAATATGTTCACCTTATAATGGAGGAAAGTAGTGGATTATCTTGATGCGTTGGAAAGCAAGAGTATTTGTGTGATTCGTGAAGCTTACCAAAAGTTCAGGGAGCGCACCGCTATGCTCTGGTCTGTTGGTAAAGATTCGACCACGTTACTTTGCCTTGTTAGAAAAGCATTTTTTGGTGAAATCCCATTTCCTGTCATACACATAGACACTGGATATAAGTTTCCGGAAATGTATGAGTTCCGGGACCGTCTTGCACGTGAGTGGGGATTTAAGGTTCTAGTTGCCCGCAATGAAGAACAACTTGAATGCGGTATGGGGCCTGGAAAAGGGGCAAAACTAGACTGCTGCACCGCATTGAAGACTAATGCATTGAAATATCTGATCGACCAGGAAGGCTTGCAAGCCATCCTTCTTGGCATCAGGCGTGACGAACACGGCATTAGGGCCAAAGAACGTTATTTCTCTCCTCGTGATGCTCAGTTTCAATGGGACTATGAAAACCAGCCAGCTGAGCTTTGGGATCAGTACAACTCATTCCTGAAAGATAATGAACATTATCGTATTCATCCGATCCTGCACTTTACCGAACTCGACATCTGGCGTTACGTCAAGCGCGAAAATCTACCCCTCGTTGATTTGTACAGAAGCTTTAATGGACGGCGCTACAGGAGCATAGGCTGTTTCCCTTGTTGTTCTCCTGTTCCGTCATCTGCATTTACGGTCGATGAGATTATTGCGGAATTGCAGTCTACAACCGAATCTGAGCGAGCTGGGCGAGCACAAGACAAAGAAAATCTCTACACTATGCAGAAGTTGCGCTCGTTAGGGTACATGTGATGCGCCCTTTCCCTATTGTCATCACCGGTCATGTCGATCATGGCAAAAGCACCCTAATTGGTAGGCTTCTGTACGACACTGGAGCACTGCAGGCAGACAGACTTGCTGAAATGCGTCAAAGCTCGCAAGAAATTGGGCGTTCAAATGAGTTTGCTTTCATTCTTGACGCCTTTGAGGAAGAGCGTCTGCGCGGTATTACTATCGATACATCACAGATTTATTTTTCCAGCAGCACTCGCCCCTATGTGATCATAGATGCGCCAGGACATCGTGAATTTATTCGTAATATGCTAACCGGTGCCACTTATGCAGAGGCAGCAGTCCTTATTGTTGATGCAGTGGAAGGAGTTCGCGAGCAGACCAAGCGTCACGCTAAACTTCTTTGTATGGTAGGTATTAAAAATATCTGTGTTCTGATCAACAAGCTAGATGCTGCTGGATATGATCGTAATAGATATCTTCAGCTTGTGGCCGATATCCGTGATCTATTTGATGAAATCTCTACTATTCCTTTCGCGATTATCCCTATCTCCGCGATGACCGGCGAAAATGTTGCCTCTCGTGCGAGGGACGGCGGGCTCTCTTGGTACTATGGCCCCTGTTTTCTTGAGGTGCTCGATGCGCTTGATATACCTCCTCTGGAAGAGCGGCCGTTTCGTTTTCCTGTACAGGACGTCTACAATCGCAAGGATGGGCAGATAGCTGTCGGCAGGGTGGATTCAGGCAAGGTGAAGACTGGCGATCATGTGCAAATATGGCCTGAAGGTCTCAGCGCAACGGTGCAGTCAGTAACAAAATATCCTGCTGCGGATGTGGGGTTTGCATCATATGGAGATGCCGTCGGCCTGGTGCTTGATAGATATGGTGCTTTGTCACGCGGCACTGTTATTACTAATGACCCTTCGCCCAAAACTACTAAGATCTTTACTGCAAACGTTTTCTGGTTCGGGGAGTCGTATTCGACGGGCAGACCTGTGGTAATTAGGTGTGCAACTCAGGCTGTTGAGGCTACTTTGGACCTCATGAAGGTTTATGATCCCGCTTCTCCTAATGAGGAACTTGATCCTGAGACGCTTAACATCGGAGAAATTGCTCGCTGTTCTATCTATACTGAACAGTTACTGGTAATTGATTCGTTCACTCATGTGCCTGAACTTGGTCGCTTTGTGATCGAATATAATGGTATTCCAGTCGGAGCAGGTATTGTATTGTGAGAGGCTTTATCTTCATCGGTGTTGATGGAATGGATCCTGTCATAACCGAGCAGATGATTGGGGTTGGCGCTCTCCCGAATTTTGAGCGTCTGTTGACAGGTGGAACATATGGCCGTCTTTCCACCATCAACCCTCCGCAAAGTCCTGTGGTCTGGTCAAGCATATCCACCGGAACAGTACCACGCGATCACGGTATTTTTGATTTTATTCATCGTGATCCGTCAACCTACACACCTTATCTCTCCCTACATCATCAAAAATCAGGTAAGTATGTGAATCCCGTATGTGGAGAAACTTTCTGGGAACGCCTGGCACAAGAGGGTGTTCCGTCCACTCTCCTTAAATGGCCAATGGGATTTCCTCCCCGTCATTTTTTAGGAGGAAAACTGCTCGCAGGTTTAGGGGTACCTGATGTGCGAGGGATGCTTGGTACCTATTCCTGGTACACCACAGAAAAGGGTTCACTTGCGGCAGATAGCAAAGGAAGAATTGTAGAAGTAGTCCCAATAAATGGCCGAATCGTGACCGACATTACTGGGCCTTTCGCAGTTTCATTTTCTGGGCGCAAAGCATCGACTCTGCCGCTTTTTGTCGAGTTTGATGACCGGCAGGCGACATTGAAAATCGGCAGAAAAACATTTCAACTTAAGCCAGGAGATTGGAGTCCATGGATATTTCTTTCATTTGATGTTGGTTTTTTCCGAACTGTTCAAGGTGTGTGCAGATTTTTGCTGCAAAGCACCAAACCAGATTTCCGTCTTTATCTGACTCCGATTCAGGTCGATTATGCAAGTTCCGAATTCCCTATCTCTACTCCTGATGGGTATGCCTCTGAACTACGAGACGCAATAGGCTCCTATGCGACCCTCGGCATGTCGGAAGACACAAACGCTCTTAATGACGGGGTTTTGTCAGATTGTGAGTTTATAGCGCTCTCTGATTCTATAATGTTAGAACGTGAGACTATGTTTATGTATGAACTCAACCGTTTTGCAGGCGGTTTGCTTGGGTGCGTCTTTGACACAATAGACCGCATTCAGCATATGTTCTGGCGCATGCGTGACACTGCCCATCCGCTGCATGATCCTGAGCTAGCAGTGCGGTATGGTGATGTTATCGGACGCTATTACTGCTGGATGGACCGAATACTGGGGACGGTAAGAGAGCGGCATCCGAATGTACAGATCATAATTTGCTCCGACCATGGATTCAAAAGCTACAATCACTCTGTACACCTCAACACTTGGCTTGAGCAAAACGGATATCTTGTTCGCAAGCCTGATGTCCCATCAACAGACTGCATGGCCGAGCTTTACGATTGGAATTGTACCGAAGCTTATTCAGTAGGTTTCAACAGTATCTATCTTAACCTCAAGGGACGCGAACGCCATGGCTGTATACTCCCAGAAGCGTCCCAACGTATTGCAAACGAATTGAAGAATGCTCTGGCAACGTTGGGTAATGGAAAGGTCTCTGCTGTACGTACCGTTCATTCAAGCCTCTGTCAGACTGGGCCGGATCTGGTGATTGGCTACAATGCAGGTTTTCGTGCATCCTGGCAGACAGCAGTCGGCAGCATTTCCGACGATTTAGTTATTGAAGACAACCTGAAAAAATGGAGTGGTGATCATTGTTGCGATGCGGATCTTGTGCCAGGGGTCTTTTTCGCCAGTGAAAAGACTTCTATACCACCAAATGTACTTGAAATAGCCTCCAAATTTTATGTTTAACCTCCCAGCTTTTACTAAAAGGGCCAATTATCTTTTCAAGCTTTGGGCTTGCTTCTTGGTATTTGTATTTCTGCCACTAGATCTTGTCTACCGACTTGATTCATTCTTGCTCTCAATGAGTTGGTTGGATGTAATGGTGAGCATTGCTGGTATGGTTCTGATACTGCTGCTGATTGCAGTGCTGATTGCTTTGGTAACAGTCTCTTGTTCTTTGCTGCTGGTCTTTACTGCAAGAGTTTTTAAAGCAAGTAGCAATTATTCATTTTGTGCTCAGCATTCACTTTTGACTCCGTACTTGCTACTCTTCTTGGCCTGTTATTTATTTGCCAGGCTATTCAAATTGTGGGTCATTAAGTTTCAATATGAGATTACTGTTAAGGCTTTGTTTATTGCCCTGCTGCTCGCAATCATAGTCTACTGGCGTAATCGACGAGATTTTCTGCATAAGATAGAAGTATTGGTTGCAAAGACATGGCTGCCTGCGTCGGTTATGGTCGTATGCTGTATTGTGCTGGTCGGGTGGAGGGTAACCACAAATAATCATAGTCAGACACATGTAATTGAGCGGGCAGGTAAACAGTATCCAGGCTCGGTCAAACAGCGGCCAAACGTCATTCTCATAACCTTTGATGCCCTTTCATCAGAGGATATGTCACTTTATGGGTATTACCTCAAGACTACCCCGAATATTGATGAATTTGGCAAGCAATGTTATGTATTTAATAATGCCATTGCAGCGGCGAATTGGACACGTCCTTCTGTTGCATCATTATTGACAGGGAAATATCCAGATACTCACAGATTGATAAACAATGGAGGTTTAGGGAATCTTTACCAGAAGCCCCAGGAATCTTTACCTGCCCTCTTAAAAGAATCCGGATATAAGACAATAGCTCTTGTGGCCAATTGGAATTATGCACATCCATATGCAACCGGTATTGCAGATTCCTTTGATATCAAACCATTCAGATACATTGCTTGGTATAATATGCCTGCTCTCCTTCAGCCAGGCATCAGATTCAATCATTATAGTTTACTTATTTCGTCAACCTATCGAATAAACACAATAGCATGGCTGCTTGAAATATATAATGAATGGGTTCAGATAGGATCTTTCAAGTTCAAGTCAGTGATGCCATTTTATCCACCAGAATTAGTGTTTAACGACGCGGAACATCTGATTTTAGAATTGAGTGACAAAGAACCAGCTACGCCGATCTTTATGTGGCTTCATGTTTTAATCCCTCATGACCCCTATCTACCACCAAAGCCCTTTAAAGGTAGTTTTCTTACCGGTGCAGATTTCAGCACATACGATCAGATGATTCGTTACGTCGGCAATTACGAGAAGGCTGATCAATCAACTATTGATCGTCTTCGTCTACGCTATGACGAGAATATTCTTTATGCCGATTCTGTATTTGGCAATTTCGTGGCAAATCTTCACAGATCAGGCAAACTTGATAATTCCATAGTCATAGTTTCTGCAGATCATGGCGAATCTTTTAATCATGGCTATCAAGGACATGGAGGCAACTCTCTGTTCCAGCAGTCAGTTAATATTCCTCTTCTTATCCGCGTTCCATTTAATTGCAAACCCAAAAATCGCGAAGTGAATGTCAGTCAAACTGATATTGCTCCAAGTATAATGAACTTACTAGGCTTAGATGTACCGATATGGATGGAAGGTGAGAGTCTGTTTAATTTAACTGAAAAGCAACTTTCAGTTAACAGGCAGATATTTTCTATGAACATTGATGGAAATTGTTTAAATGGAGCTATAACCCATGGATGTATAGCGGTAATAGCCAATGATTATAAATATATTTACAATATTGATAGCAAATCAGTTAAAATGTATAGCCTTAAAGCTGATCCTAAAGAAATTAATAATATTGCGCATGCAAAGCCATTAATTGCAAAAAAACTTCATAATATGATTAAAAGCAGACTGAAATTAACTAATGTAAACAAATAATTTGTGCATAGAGGGGTATATGGGTTTATTTATAGATAAATGCATAGTATGTGGAGAATTATCGGCAATCTATGATAAATATGCGAGTTCATATCTTAGCCTGCCTTCTTCAGTAAGAGTTAAAAAATGTAGTTGTGGGATGAGATGGTTATACCCTATCCCTGACGAAGAAGATTACATTAATATTTATTCTAATCAATACTATAATCATGATATGCTAGGTAAAGGTTCTTACAATAAGATGATCAAGTACAAATATACTTGGTTTAATTTAAGAATAGATCATTTAGCAAAAAAATATCCGAATCATAGGAGTATATTAGATATTGGCGCGGCTACGGGTGAATTCATCAAAATTGCAAAAGACAAAGGGTATGCAGCTGAAGGTATTGAATTATCAGAATATGCTTGTAAAGAAGCCTTAGCAAAGAACAATGTTTTTTTATATAACGGGACAATTGATAATTATTTAAAATGTAATCCAAATCGATTGTTCGACATTGTGCACATGGGACATGTTTTTGAGCACTTTGCTAATCCAGATGAAACTTTGAACAGTATTAGCTCACTTTTAAATGAAAACGGAATATTAGTAATTGAGGTTCCAAACCAGTTTAATTCCTTAGAAGACTTAATTAGGCTTTACCTTATTAAAGACAAAATTCAATTTACTTCTATGTCATTACACCATCCGTACTTCTACAGCAAAAGTGGCCTTCTTGCTTTAGTGCAAAGACATGGCTTTCAAGTTGACCATATAACAACTAATCCTAACGGCAGATATCTAAACAACATTGGTTATAATAAAATCATATTGCGAAATCTATTCAGGTTTGCCGAACTGGCTCTGGGGATGGGGCCATATATAGAATTGTATGCAATAAAACATAATGACCATTTGATATGAAATTGGGATTTTTTTTAAAATCAGCAGTAACTTTGAATACCATCTGGGCAACCATTTTTTCAGGCATAGGGAAATCAAGTGCTGCAATCATTCCTTTTTTTATCGCAGCCTGGTTTATTGACCAGAAGCAAACTGATGTCTTTTTTTACGTAAATACACTTGTTATGTTTTTTTACGGATTATTTTCGATTACTATTGAAGCCATTTCTGTCCCTTTTTTTTCTAAAGAGAAAACACATAACAACATTTCAGTTCTGTTTTGGAGGCTAACCTTATCATTAACAGTAGTCATATTTGCAGTTTGTACGCTAATTTATCTATTTTTCGATCCGTTGTTTGGATATTTTTCTAATTTTACTGCCATACAATTGGACATCGCTGCCGAACTTTTTATTGTTCTTATTCCATTTATTGTTTTTTCTGTTTTTAATTCAATTTTAGTATCTATATTTTATGTTAATAACGAATTTAGGCTGTCTTCGCTGTCATCGGGACTGAGATTTTTTGTGGCTTTGTTGTCTGGCTATTTATTGAAAAGCAATTTTGGGATTCATTCAATTGCGATTGGATATTCGGTTGGAGAATTGCTAAGGGCAATAATTATGCTCTTTAATGCGCATTGCATGGGTTTCATTCGCTTTACCTGGCCAAATTTTATTCTAACTGCAAGTGAAAAACAATATTTCAAGCATTTTTTACTTAATGCAACTGGCATGATATTTATTGGGCTGAATCCAATAATTACCAAAAGTCTTGCTTCTCAGTTTGGACCTGGTGGTGTTTCAGCTATTGAGTACAGTGAACGCCTTGGATTGCTTCCTAGCACCTTATTTGGTTTGGGCGCATCGAACGTTTTATTCGTATATTGGGCTAATACCTATAATTCGGATTCATTGTCGAATTTTAAAAGCAAATTTTATAAATCTAATTTCTATATTTGCGTAGCAATGATTATAATAATATCTATTGGTGTTTTATTTATTGACTTTTATTTGCCTCTTATTTTGCCTCCGCGTTTGCTTGGTGGTACATATGATATAAAATTGCTTATAATATTATTTATGATAATCAATTTGCCTTATATATTACAGGCTAATTTGGCAAGAGTTCAGTTTATCCGTCAGAACCAAAGATACTATGTATCTGTTCAAATTGTTTCTACATTGCTATATGCTTTGATGTCGTTTCAATTAGTTAAATTCCTAGCTCTTAAGGGACTGGTATTAAGTTGGTTCATTACAACGCTATTTCTCTTGCTAGCATATTTCTACGGATTTTTAATTTTGGGTAAATCAAATTCATGAGATATGTTAAATATATATTGTCTGTATATATCGTTCTTATACCATTTATTGAAATATATAAAAGTGGCTTTTTAGCTAGTCTTATAGATACTGGCTACGACAATAATAAATGGGTCGCATACATTGATGAAAGTATTGCATGTGTCTTGTTGGTGTTGTTAATAGTTTGTGCTCTTTTAAATAAAACAACTTATCAATTTAGGCTAATCCCTAAAAAAGCACTCGTTGCTTTTGTCTTCTTAGGTTTATACAGTGGTATTTACAATTACAATTCTATCTTGAGGACGATCTTGGGAATTGCTGACCTTTTGAAATATTTTATAATATTATTGGGTTTTACCATGTTTTGCAGGTGTAATGAGGCTGTGTTGAAAAAAGTTATTAATTGTCTGTATATAATCGGCGCCATCGCAAGTATAATGGCAATAATTGACGAAGCATTCTTACTAATTCAAAAAACAGATTTATTGATTCAGTTTTATCCGGAAACTACTAACATAGTTCGTTTTGTTAGAGGCCAGATCTGGGGTGCGATATCAATTTTCGGGCATCACAATGGGCTCGGTTATTTTCAGGCAGTTTTGACAACCATTTTGATTGCCGAATTAATGACACGGAGTAAGCCTCGTTCAGTTTCATTTTGTCTGCTTTTTTTATTGTTTTTAATTGGTCTTATACTTAGCACATCAAGATCATCAATATTTGCTGTAATTATCTCTTCAATATCGTTATTCACAGTTAGATTTTATGCTGGTCACGCAGTAGTGCGCAGAAAAACAGTAGCTTCCTATGTTTTCATTTTATTTGGAGTTTTTCTGGCGGCATTTTACCTTGCTAACTCAATCGAGGCTGAAACAAAAGCTTTATTTGAGGACCAAGAAAGTACATTACGCACAATGGCAGCGGCTAACGCATTGACTATAGTTACAAAATCACCTTTATTGGGGGTTGGTCCTGGAAGCTATGGCGGATCTGTTTCATTTAAGCTTCCTAGTCCAATATACGAAAACATCTATTTCCCTCCTAAGATATTCGAATTCGCGGAGAAAATACAATCGCTCGATTCCTTTTATTCTCAAATATTTGCTGAGTATGGAATTATTGGTGCTTTTGTTTTTTTATGGTTTATTTTTAGTCTGTCAAGTCATCTTAAAAAACAAGCCATGTTGTCCTTTAACAATGGCAATAAGACCGTGGCGGCGTTTCGTTTTGCCACAAGTGGCTTATTCGTTTCGTTTTACTTTTTATTCATGGGGGGTACTCTTAATAGCCCACTCTATGGATTGCTTACATGTGCCATTGCTGGCGCTGCGTTGGGTGCAAAGTTTAAAATTAAGTGCGTTTACTCCACTGTTTCAGCAACTTAAAGGACTTTATGTGTGGTATCGTTGGGATCATATCAGATCGTGAAACACAACTTTCTAGCTTGGAGAAGATGCGCGATACACTTGTTCATCGCGGGCCGGATGATTATGGAACCTGGACTGATTCTGGAGAGCTGTGGGTCGGCTTAGGCCATCGGAGACTCTCGATTATTGACCTTTCGCAAGCTGCACGTCAACCTATGATCTCTTCAGGACATAAAGCGGTTATTACCTATAATGGTGAGATCTACAACTTCAAGAGCATCAGAGATCAGCTTAAAAGCATAGGCTATAATTTCATCTCAAATTCTGATACCGAAGTAATACTGAATGCGTATCTTGAATGGGGAGATTCCTGTGTTGATCACCTTAGAGGGATGTTTGCCTTTGCAATTTGGGATTTGCGTAAAAAGCGCTTATTGCTAGCACGGGATCGTATTGGAGAGAAACCGCTTTATTATTTTTTTAATGGGAGGGATTTTGTCTTTGCATCTGAACTGAAGGCAATTGTTGCGTTCCCGTTTTTTAATAAAAAGGTTGACATGACCGCTGTTGCGGACTTCATGTCCTTTGGTTATATACCAGCACCTAAATCGATCTGGGTCGATTGCTATAAGCTTGAACCAGGCACTACTCTTTCATATGATCCGCGGACGTATCGCATTGAGAAGAGGCAATACTGGGACGTGGACTTTACAGCTGACTTCAAAACATCGAGGCACGATTGGGTGGAGGGGCTGCAGCAAAAGCTACGAGAAGCTGTTGATCTTACTATGGTTAGCGATGTCCCGATTGGTGCTTTTTTGAGTGGTGGTGTTGATTCCGGGAGCATCGTTGCAAACATGAGTGTTCTTTCTCGAGATGTTGCTACTTTTACAATTGGCCTTGAAAATGACCTTTTTAGTGAGGTGCCTTTTGCTCGAAAGGTTGCAGACAGATACCAGACTAAGCATTACGAAAAAATCCTGTCTCCAGATAATGTTGCAGAAATCTTTGATAAGATGTTATGGCATTTCGACGAGCCATTCAACGATTTTTCTTATTTCCCGACGTTCTATGTTTCACAAGAGGCCCGCTCTAGGGTTACAGTTGCTCTTTCAGGAGACGGTGGCGACGAACTAATGGCTGGTTATCCAAAATATACTCGATTAAAAAATTTTGAGATGCTTACGAAGGTAGTTCCTCGTTCAATAAGGTGCTTGACTATTGATTTGGCAGGGGCCTTAGTTGGTCGGCGCATTAAAGCGAATAGGAATTTCCAGCGACTTAAAACTACTCCAGAGTTAGTGCTACGTGATACCGTGGCACTGGTACATGCACCTGAAGATTTGGGGGGGATTCTTCATCAGGATTTGCGCAATTATCTTCACGAATATAATCCGCTTTCAATTGTTGATGACTATCTTAGTAATACAAAAGTTGATTCATGGGATATTGTTTCTAAAGCAAGATACCTTGATATGAAGATGAATTTGGCAGACGATATGCTAGTAAAGGTTGACCGCGCAAGCATGGCAAATTCGCTGGAAGTTCGCCCGCCAATCCTTGATTACCAATTTGTAGAATTTGCCAGCAAAATTCCGTCACATTTCCTTACGCATGGGTTACATGGTGGTAAGCACCTATTCAAAAAGTCACTTGAATCCACGGTGCCTCATGAAAACCTTTATCGCGCCAAAAGAGGGTTCGGCTTTCCTCTTGGAATATGGTTTAGAAGCCAGCTTAAGCCCAATATTGATGCACTCTTGAGAATGGAATTCTGTTTGTATTCTAAAGAGTATTTTCAAGATATTTTATCGAAACATTTGTCAGGCCAGATAAACGCACAATATCAGCTTCACAGTATCCTTTTCCTTGAAATGTGGAGCAGAAAGTGGTTGCAATAAAAAATGAAATCACAATTAAATATTATACTTGCACCTCATGCAACCTTTGAACGATGGCAGCAGGTTGGCCTTTTTGACCGGCAAAAGAAGTATTTTAAAAAAATGGCTTCAGAGTTTGATGTTTCAATATACTCAGCTGATACTGATGATTATTCAGAAAAACTGGGGATACTTCACCACTTTCCCAAGAAGCTAATTAACCGATATGGGATAAGGCACATTCAGTTTTACCAATTTATTCTGAAGCAGGCTCCAGCAATGAAAGGGATTATCCGCGTATATGGGACCTCAGTCCCTTTTCTCCAAACAGTTAAAAGAAAAAGTAATGCAAAACTGGTTGTAAGTTTCCATAATGATTGGGGCGCCGGTGTAAAAAAAGACCACCCATGGACCGTCGCTGCTGTAATTGGAAATCGAATTCAACGAAGTGCGCTTTGCGCCGCGGATCTAGTACTTGCAACCCATGAATGGCTAGCAATTCGAGCTGGCGAAATTACACCGGCTCCAATTGCCATTAATCCTAATTTTGTTGATGATTCAGTTTTCTGCTATTCGAATTGTAAAGAACCATTAATAGTTTTTGCTGGAAGAATTCATTGGTCAAAGGGAATTAAATATCTTATAGACGCATTTGCGAAAATTAAAGTTGAATTCCCTAGTTACCGTCTAATATTTGCTGGTGAAGGGGAAGAACGTCCTAACTTTGAAGCATATATAAAATCGCAACAGATAAAAGATGTAGTTTTTCTTGGAGCTGTTGAAAACAATAAACTTGCTGATCTTATGCGCCGAGCCGCGATATATGTATTACCTAGCGTAAATATGGAGGGGCATCCCAAAGCGCTCATCGAAGCAATGGCTTGTGGCGCTACTCCAATAGTTACTGACGTCCCTGGGAACAGAGATTTAGTGAGTGATGGCAAGAATGGTTTACTCGTAAAGTCTAAAGATACAGATAGTCTTTATAAAGCACTTAAGCAATTATGTGAGAATGTTTCGTTTAGGCAAATGCTCGGACAAGAGGCTTATAACAGCACAAAAAAATACGATTTCAATCGAGTAGTAAATAACGAAATTCAAGTAATTAGAAATAAATGCTAGTAATGTTGTTGCATCTTTATAGGTTCACAGGGGCTATTTATGTTTGATAAATTAGGCGAAATCAGGTATAGGCAAATTACTAAGTTAATTAATAGTTACAATCCAGTTAATAAAACAATATTAGATTTGGGGGCTGGCAATAACGCCATAAGCAATCATATATCATGCAATCAAGCGATTACTATCGATGCATTTGCTGATAACAATCCAGATATTGTCCATGATATCAGCAAAAATATTCCGCTTGATAATGGTATTATTGATATTTGTATTGCAGGAGAAATATTTGAACATATTTATCATGCTAAATTTCTTCTTGAAGAAATCCATAGAGTGCTTAAACCTCAAGGAGTTCTTATCCTGAGCGTACCTAATATAGTTGCTATTAAAAACAGAGTCTCTTTTTTGTTTGGTAGAATTCCGATGGTAGCAGCACGGGCTGATACTTTTTATACTGATGGGAGGCCGGGGCATATTAGAGATTTTAATCTCAAAGAAATGAAAATGTTACTACAGCAAACTTCATTTTGTGTGAAACAGGTTCTAGCAGATGGACTGTCTATTAGTGGAACAACTGTATTGATGCCGTGGATGCTTCCAAAGACATTTCAAGATAGCGTAATAATCGCTGCTGTAAAAAGTGAATAAAGTTGGGATCTGTAGATGAAAGTCAATTTCTTTCGCAACGATAATTAATTCAAGAATTAAGGTTAATTTGATGAGCTCATTGCATATTTCAGTCATTACACCATCGTATAATCAAGGTAATTTTATTAAGGAAACGATTGATTCTGTTATTGCTCAAAATTACGATAATTATGAGCATATTGTAATAGATGGCCTTTCAGCTGACGGCACCATGGATGTGTTGAAAGAATATCCTCATCTAAATGTAATTTGTGAAAAAGATAGCGGACAATCTAATGCACTTAACAAAGGTTTCAAAATGGCACAAGGCGATATTATCGCCTGGATCAACTCTGATGACACATATGAACCTGGAACTTTTCAAACTGTAGCGCAATATTTCGAAGAGCACCCTGACTGTAGCGTACTGTTTGGTGATTTTCACATTATTGATGTAAATGGCAGGAAGCTGCATCATAGGCAATGCCGGGAATTTTCTCTTAAAGAACTCCTCCAGAAAGGCAATTCTCTTGTTGGCCAACCCGCTGTTTTTTTTAGAAAATCGGTATTGGATACTATTGGTTACCTTGATGAATCCTTACATCTTGGTATGGATTATGATTTTTTTATCAGGATGCGGATGAAATATGATTTCCGCCATATCTCATGTTATTTTGCAAATTTCCGTAAGCACTTGGATTCAAAAACCATTGATGGCACATTGAAAGATATTGAGATCGGCTATAAAATTAGCAAAAAGTTTAATGGAGGAAGATATTTAATGTTATACATCAACGTACTGATAAGAAAGATATATTATTTCAATCCAACCTTTGGACATGGTTGTAATTATTTTAGATATAGGATGAGAAAATAAAATGAGATTATTTCTTGAACGGTTACTTAGATGTCCAAATACAAAGGCCACTTTAACAAAATTGGTATTTGTTGAAGTTGATGGTGAAACTATCGATGGAGTTTTTATTGGGCCAAATGGTTTTGCTTATCCAATTGTAAATGGTATACCTCGTATGCTTCCTGATGCCTTCGACTTGTTTCCTGAGTTTGTACTCAAGTATCAAAATGAATTAAATGCCAATGGTATCGAGTATCGCAAAGTCGGTTCCCTATCTAGTGCCGAACATGCTTTAAAGAAGAGAACTCAGGAAACATTTGGGTATCAATGGAATCAGTTCCCGGACATGGTGGAGCAGAACCGTAAATTTTTTATTACGAACTATAGTTCTGTTCCTGAAGCCTTTTTTAAAGGAAAACTTGGTCTTGATGCTGGCTGTGGCTTTGGTCGCCATATATATTATTCAAGTGAATGTGGCGCTACAATGATAGGTCTAGATTACAGCGCCGCAATCGATGCTGCAGCTAAAGTAACAAACGGAAAGCCTAATATTCACTTGGTTCAGGGTGATATATTTAACCCGCCTTTTGCTGATGAAACCTTTGATTTCTTTTATAGCTTTGGTGTATTACATCATTTGCCTGACCCTTTAAAAGGTTTTTGTTCACTGCTACCAAAAGTCAAAAGAGGGGGATCTGCTTTTGTTTGGCTCTATGGTAAGCAACGCAAAGTACTGAATGGAATTCTTGAAGCGATGCGCTTTTTTTCAAAACGATTACCGATGTCTGTCCTCAAACCGATTGCTTTAGTGTTGGCAGTTGTTGATTATTATTGTGTCATTCTCCCTTACAAAGTAGTTTCAACCATATTCCCTATTGAGAAAATATTTCCTGTTTTCAAAACTGGACGCTTTTCGATTTATACGAAGCTTCCTTTTAAGATTACTTACGCAGATTGGTTT
This sequence comes from Geoanaerobacter pelophilus, assembly GCF_018476885.1. NCBI lineage: Bacteria > Pseudomonadati > Thermodesulfobacteriota > Desulfuromonadia > Geobacterales > Geobacteraceae > Geoanaerobacter > Geoanaerobacter pelophilus. Next base: position 387,240 of record NZ_JAHCVJ010000001.1, on the reverse strand, counting down.
GACCGACTGTCACCACCTCTTCGTTATTATTATGATGAGCATGACCTTAATGAATGGGTTGTTGCCGGAAACCTAAAAAATGAACGAATTCAGGCAACTGGCAAATTCGGCTGGAAGCTTTATGGCGAAAGAGAATAAAATCCAAATAGAAAGCTGTTGATATTTAATGTGTGGTATATGTGGCATATACAATCGAGATGAAGTAGTCACTTCTGCGGAGTTGCTGGCGATGAACGATACGCTTTTGCATCGTGGGCCAGATTCGACGGGACATTTTATTCATGACACTGTCGGTCTCGCTATGCGTCGCTTAAGTATTATTGATCTTATGAATGGCTCACAACCTTTTTTTAATGAGACCAAGTCAGTTGTATGCGTATGCAATGGAGAAATTTATAACTATAAAGAACTAACCGATGAGTTAGTTAATAAGGGACATCGATTTATTTCAAAAAGTGATGCAGAAATATTGCCACATTTGTACGAGGAGTATGGTGAGCGTTTTCTAGAAAAACTTGTGGGAATGTTTGCCATTGCTTTATTTGATATATCAAGGGGACAGCTATTTCTGGCCCGCGACAGAATGGGTGAAAAACCTCTGTATTATTCAAATCAGAAAGGAGTGTTTTTATTTGCTTCAGAATTAAAGGCGTTGCTCAGACACAAAGGAATCACTACTAAAACAAACTATTCAGCACTGTATTCATACCTTCAGTATCGATACATTCCATCCCCAGAAACAGCATACGAGGACTTTTTCAAGCTTCCTCCTGCAAATTATTTAGTATATCAGAATGGGACATATGTCATTAAGCCTTATTGGCAGCCAGAAAGCATACAAATTGATCCCAATAAAAGCTTTGCCCAGGCTAAGGAAGAACTCGCAACTACTTTACAGATGTCCGTAAAGTCACAATTGATAAGTGATGTTCCTCTCGGTGCATTTCTAAGCGGTGGTGTGGATTCTAGCATAGTGGTAGGTATGATGCGTCGGTGCGGCATGCAAGACATTCGAACCTTTTCTATTCGCTTTCCTGAGAAGTCATATGACGAATCAGCCTATGCTCGTCAAGTTGCTAAGCTTTTTGATACGAATCATACCGAATTTGAGGTGAACTGTGGCATCCATGAATCGGTCTCCGACATTATCTCCTCATTTGACGAACCATTTGCGGATTCATCAGCTTTGCCAGTCTATTATCTTTCTAAGATGACAAAACAAAATGTCACGGTCGCACTAAGCGGTGATGGCGGGGACGAGCTTTTCGGCGGGTACTCTCGTTACCGTGGTATGCAATTGAGTATGCGTTACTCAATGTTGCCTTTATTCGTAAGAAAGACATTCGAGGGTATTGTTAGATCAACTTTTAAGGATAATGATGAAAAAATTGAAACTAGTGTCAGGAGGAAGCTGCTTCGATTTCTGGACTTTACCCGTGAAGTACGAGCAAATCATTCATCCTTTCTGCCTTCGATTGCGACAAAGGAATTCGAAAGGATTTTCTCCGGCCGATTCTTAGATGAATTACGCTGCAGTAAAATATTGCACCTAGGTTTGAACTACGACTCGATTCCTAATAACAAGGTCCTTGATGCCATGATGCAGTATGATATCAATTGGTTTCTACCAGATGACATCCTCACAAAAGTTGACCGTATGAGCATGAGGCATTCGCTTGAAACAAGAGCACCTTTTCTGGACTACCGAGTGGTGGAGTTAGCGCTGAGCTTGCCGACAGCTTTTAAGGTAAACAATGGTCAGACAAAGCATATATTAAAAGAAACCTTCAAAGGGATGCTCCCCAATGATATCCTCTATCGCCAGAAGCAGGGTTTTGTTGTTCCTCTTGCAAAGTGGTTCAAAAAGGAGCTGAACAGTTTCCTTCGAGACTATCTGCTTTCCTCGACCATGGAGGAGTTATTTAATCTATCCTCCATTCTACAGATGATTGAAGATCATGAATCAGGCAAATCCGATAACGCAGATCAACTTTGGACGCTTCTTTGCTTAAGCGTATGGCGTGAGAAAAGCTTAAAATCATGAAAATAGCGTTTATGGGATTAAAAACGTTTCCTCCTGAACATGGAGGTATGGAGACTATGACCTCTGCCATAGTAGCGGAATTAATAAAAGATCCTCAATTCTCAGTAACTGTGCTCCCTCTTTACTGCTCATCTCAGCAAACCGGTACAGAAAACCTGAAAGTGGTACCGTTACGGGTGAGAAATATTCCTTATTTAAGATCAATACTTGGAGGGTTCGCTGGTGCAATAAAAGTCTACAGAATTAAACCTGATGTTATTCACTTAAATGGCCTCGAAAATGCTTATTTGTTGCCATTGTTACGTTTGGTCGGTCTTAAGGTAGTGTTGAATATTAGGGGGACGAAATGGACTCTATCTCGATGGGGTGGAAGCCGTTTAAGAATCTCCAACCTGCCAATCTTAGCAGGGATGTTGTTTTTTAAAATAAACATGAAATTTTTTTCATTGTGGGCAAATAAAATTGTAACGGTTAATGATGTCTCGCTTTCGCAAATGCCGCCTTTAGCGCGCCAAAAGGCTACAGTTATTTATAACTCGCTAGACGTACATCTGGATGAAGACAAAGATGTCCTTAAGCGGCACGCTCTTTCTCCAAGCGGTTATCTTATGTTTATCGGAAGGCTTGTTCCATTAAAAGGGGTACACTACCTTATAGAGGCTTACTCTAAAATTAACGAGCCAAATTTGCCTCTTGTTATTGTAGGCCGGTTTGATAAAAACAACCTATATCATGCTTATTTAAAGCAATTGGCGGGTGGGAGTGATGTGAGATTCATTGGTGCGTATTATAGCAATACAGCTTATACATTAATCAAACATTCGAGACTTATGGTTTTGCCATCTGAAACGGAAGGAATGGCAGTTACTATTCTTGAGGCAGCAATCCTTGGTACGCCAATTTTGACCAGTGATATTCCTGAGAATACAAAGCTATGGGGAGATTCTATCTTCTATTTTCAAAACAAACAAAGTCTGGAACTAAAAAATCAATTAAACACTCTAATAAAAAATAAACTGCTTTGCCAATCGAAGGTAGAAGCGGCTTTTGATATTGCTAACAATAAGTTTAACCATAAAAAACAAATGTCAAAGATGTTGTCTGTTTACAGAGATTGTGTTTGATCTAGCTCGGCTAATGTATGAAAAATAATTGTATTTATTAATTTGATTTAGTTATTTAAAAGGAGGGCATTAATGAACATCCCATTTCTTGACCTTAAAGCACAATACAAATCAATTAAAGACGAAGTCAATCCAGCAATTCAGGATGTCCTTGACAATACTGCTTATGTCATGGGTAAAGCAGTTGCAGATTTTGAAGCAGCATTTGCTTTTGAACATGGCGTGAAACATTGCCTAGGCACTAGTTCTGGCACTGACGGCAACCATATGGTGCTCTGGGGTCTTGGGGTAGGCTCTGGCGATGAGGTTATCATCCCTGCTAATACTTTCATTGCAACCGCGTGGGGTGCAACCCTGTGTGGTGCAACTCCAGTTTTTGTAGATTGCGACCCAATCAGCTACAATATTGATCCTTCAAAGGTTGAAGAGGCCATCACCTCGAGGACTAAGGCCATTGTTGCTGTGCATTTGTATGGGCAACCTGCTGATATGGATGCTCTGCAGGCAATTGCAACGAAACATGGCATTCACCTTATCGAGGACTGTGCTCAGGCGCATCTTGCAGAGTATAAGAACAAACGTGTGGGAGGTTTTGGGAGGGCAGCGTCATTCAGTTTCTATCCCGGAAAGAACCTCGGTGCTTATGGTGAAGCGGGCGCAGTAACAACTACTGATGATGACTTGGCAAAAAAGTTTAGAATGATTCGAGACCATGGGACACTTACAAAATACAACCATGAAATCTATGGCCACAACTATCGGATGGAGGGGATTCAGGGAGCTGTCTTAGGTGTCAAACTGAAACACCTCAATACTTGGACTGAAGGTCGGCGAAGAGTTGCTTCTCGTTACTGCGAGATGCTTTCTGGCCTAGATGAGCTAATGCTACCGACGGAGGTTTCAGATCGTCGTCATGTATACCACCTTTTTGTTGTACAGGCTCCGCTGAGACGGGACGATCTTGTGAAGTATCTCAATGAAAAAGGTATAGCAACTGGCTTGCATTACCCTGTACCGCTCCACATGCAACCTTGTTTCAGTCATCTTAACTATGATCGAGGTGTTATGCCTGTCGCTGAACAACTGGCTGAAAACGGCCTCTCTCTCCCAATGTATCCGGAGTTGACCGATGAACAGCTTACCTACATTTCCAATAACATCCGACATTTTTTTATGAAATGAAGTAAATGCAATGACTTGCTTTCCGGCCTATAAATTTGTCCTACTTGCATGCGATATCCTTTGCGTGATTCTCGCTTTTTGCTTGGCAGGCGTAGTAAGCAACAATACTGTTACTGTATGGGGAATTGTTGCACTTATTTTTTATATGGTCATTTTGGTTGTTTTTTTACAATACAACGACCTTTACAAGATAAACATATTTCTCAAACGATTTGCCGGATTCATTCTTCTTGTTAAAACTCTTACGTTTTCATATCTGGTTATAGTTTTTTTTGATTTTATTTCAGGCTTACATGTAATTACTTATCGTCGTCTAACCTTTATACTGTTTACTGGCTCGCTTGCCTCAATTTTGGTAGCTTACCGAGTGTTGTGTTTGCCCGTTGTCTTTAAGTATATTTCCCATATTTCAAACGCATGCCAACGTATACTTATAGTTGGTACAGGCAAGACAGCACAAAATTTTCTAATGGCTCTTTTAAAGCGAGATGATCTGGGGATTTCAATAGCTGGGTTTATTGATGACAATCAGCCAACAGGGAAAAAGATCCTAAAGGGATATTCTGTTCTTGGTGAAAGTTGTGGGCTTTACCAAATTGCTGGGGATTACGGTGTCAACGAAATCATCATTGCACAGGATGAATTGTCGGAGGATTCCCTAGTACACTTGACATCCGTTGCAAAGGCAACTGGTGCCCAAGTAAGAGTGCTTTCGAGCGTGTTCAATTTCCTCACGGATAAGATCGTCACTGAACAATATACCCATCATCCAACTGTTACTTTAACCGCTGGGCTTGATAGCTTGATTACTTCAGTATACCAGCGAATCGCTGATATAATTTTTTCTCTTGTGGGAATGGTGGTTCTTTCTCCATTGTTGATCGTTCTATCAGTAATAATAAAGACCACTTCTTCAGGGCCGGTTTTTTTTGCCCAGAACCGTGTTGGCAAAGATGGCAAGCATTTCAAGATGCTTAAATTTCGATCAATGTATTGTTCCGATGGAGACGATGAGAAGCGTAAGGTTATGATGATGGAGTTTATAAAAAAGGGCCAAAAAGCTAATGGAGACAATAAGATAGTTGATGACTCACGAATCACCCCAATCGGTGCTTTTATCCGAAAATATAGTATCGATGAACTTCCGCAATTGTTCAATGTATTGAAGGGTGATATGAGCTTGGTTGGCCCACGCCCGACACTCCCATATGAATATGATTCATACAAGCTATGGCACCGTGAACGTCATCGAGTACTGCCCGGGTGCACTGGTTTTTGGCAGGTTTATGGGCGAGGGAATGCAACATTTGATGAAATGGTTATCATGGATTTATACATGATTGAAAACATGTCTCCATGGTTTTATATGCAGTTGCTGCTCAAAACATTCCCTGTGCTTTTATTTGCAAGGGGAGGGAAATAAAGGGAGGATATCATGAAATTTGCCGTCGTAGGGCTCGGATACTGGGGGCCAAATCTTGTTAGAAATTTTCAGGCTCATCCGCAAATAACTTCTGTCATTGCCTGCGATGAACGCGAACAGAGACTTGAGTTTGCGCGTTCGAGGTTCCCTGGTATTAGTACATGCAACAGCATTGATGCTCTCATCCAGGACCCTGACTTAAAAGCTGTTGCAATTGCAACACCGGTAAATACCCATTACGACCTTGCTAAAAAAATTCTTGAAGCTGGCAAGCATGTCTGGGTTGAGAAACCCTTCACCGCATCATCCAATCATGCACGACATCTCATAGAAATCGCCAAGCAGAACAATCGGGTTATTTTTGTGGATCACACATTTCTCTATACCGGGGCGGTTCGCAAGATAAAAGAGGTTTTGGATAAAGGTGAACTTGGAGACGTGCTGTATTTTGATTCTGTCAGAATCAACCTTGGGTTGTTCCAACATGACGTGAACGTGATGTGGGACCTCGCACCTCATGATCTCTCGATTATGAGCTATTTGGTAGGCAAAAAACCTTATGCTGTTTCAGCAAACGGAATTGCAAATTTTAATGGGATGGAGAATGTGGCCCATCTGTCTGTTTATTTTGAAGGAAATTGTTTCGCACATTTCCATGTTAACTGGACGTCACCAGTCAAAATTAGGCGGATGATAATGGGTGGAACAAAAAAGATGATGGTTTTTGACGATATGGAGAACTTTGATAAAGTCAAAATTTATGATACCGGTGTCGCGATTAACACTGAAGAAGGCGTTCATCAAGCCTTGGTTGAATACCGAACAGGAGATATGTACTCTCCAAAAGTTAATCAAACAGAGGCTCTCAGCCTAGCTACTTCTGAATTTGTAAACGCCATAATTGAGGGTCGCAAACCACTTACGGACGGTGATAATGGGCTCTATGTCATAAGAATTCTTGAGGCCGCCGAGGAATCAATAAAAAATAAAGGACAACTGGTTTTGTTGAGTTAAAAATAAATAATTAATGGAGGCAATATGTTTGATGGTACATATTTGAAAGAAAACTTTATCCGCATATCACCTGATGTAAAACTTGGGAAAGGAGTGAAAATTTTCTCCTTCGTAAATATGTATGGGTGTGTAATAGATGATGATACGAAGGTCGGTGCATTTGTGGAAATACAGAAAGGCGCTAAGATTGGGAAAAACTGTAAAATCTCCTCACATACGTTTATTTGTGAAGGCGTTACTATTGAAGATGAAGTTTTTATTGGTCATAATGTAACCTTCATAAACGACCTCTATCCGCGCTCCGCCAATGATGATGGTAGCTTGCAGACAGAAGCTGACTGGCAAGTTGTGCCGACATTCATCAAAAAAGGCGCTTCTGTAGGCTCATCTGTAACGATTCTCGCAGGAGTCACTATAGGGGAAAATGCGATTGTAGGTGCTGGGGCTGTCGTGACAAAGGACGTCCCTCCCAATACGATTGTTGCCGGAGTGCCTGCGACTTTTATACGAGAAATATAATTACTGGAATGCTGTTTATATATTTATCTATAACAGTGCAAGCCATCTTTAGGGGCTGCATGTTATTCTTTGTTGCCATGCTTGTAGTATTTTTGTGGCACTCAAAAGCATATGCACTCTCCTCTGCAAATATCCCCTTGTCGAGTCCAGTATATATCTATTTAGAAAAATTGGCTGGAATGGGTCTGATTACTACCGATATCAAAGGAATCAGGCCTTATTCCAAGGCTGAGAGTGTTCGGTTGGTGTTAGAAGCGGAAAAGAATATTGAAGCTCACAATACGTCTTTCCCTGAACTTGCACATGACTTGGTGGCTCGAATCCGAGAGCTTTTACCTCGTGAGGTTTTCCTCAGATCTGCAACGTTAGATAAGCCCGAGTTGATAGATTACAACCTGATATCTTCCATGCGGTTGAACTATGTTTACCTTGATGGGATAGCACGTGATTACAGTCGGCCAGTTTTTATCAGTGGCCATCAGTCTGCATTCGGTTTTATCGGTGGAGATTTGAGACCTGAGCCCGGATATGTCGGACAACAAAGCGGCACCGAAGGTACTCCACTAGCTGAAAACAATAATGGTGTTTTTTATAAACACGGCAACAATGTTGAGTTACGTTGGACCTTAGAAGGCTATATTAGTGATAAAATAACTGCGTTGATTGAACCAATGATTTTGTCATCCGGTGGTGATACTTTAGTTAGAATGAACCGGAGCTATTTAAAGCTTGGCGGCGGTGGAGGTGAGTTGGAGGTTGGTCGTGATGAGAACTGGTTCGGACCTGGTCATCGAGGAGCATTGACCTTATCTAGTAATGCCCAAAATTTTGATCAACTTAAAATATCCAGTCCTGAACCACTAAATGTTGCATGGATCAAAAATTGGATAGGGGATTTAAAGTACTCCATAGTATTATCCCGTTTTGATGATACTGATACTGGGACAGCCAATCAACGTCGCCCATACTTCATTGGTGCTAAGCTATCAGTGAAGCCATACTACTGGTTTGAATGGGGAATCAACTTTGTGCGTCAGCAGGGAGGGCCGGGTTTTAGTGGTAAGACTAGTATTAAAGATGAAATATTTGGAGGTGGGGACACAAATCACAACAATTCTATAGCTGGAATTGATCTTCGCTTCCGCATTCCGTGGTTTTACAACACCGAGGTCTATGGGGAATATGTTGGCGAAGACTCAGCCTTGTTTTGGCCGTTCGTGGAGAGCTATGTTGCTGGGATATATGCTCCTTGCTTATCAACGTACTGCCATGATGATCTTCGCTTCGAATATTTTTGGGGCAACCCTATGCTGTATACAGATGCCAAGTTCCCTCGTGGTTATACATACCATAACATTACGCCCGGACATTTCCAAGGAGGCGGTGCACAGGATTTTTTCTTCAGTTATAGCCACTGGTTTTCAGCGCGTAATAATCTGGCATTTGAGTATTCTTATACCCAGCGTGGAGTTACTGGAAAGACTACTGGGCAGAATGAGGAGCAGGTCAATGCCCTTCGAGGACGGTGGCGTCTGCCGGTTTACGGTTTTTGGAACGCAGAGATAATGTACGGTTGGGAACATGTAAATAATTATAATTTATTACCGGGAGCAAAGCAGACAAACCAGATTGTCAATTTGGGACTTAGTTATAGGTATTGAAATGAACCGTGAAGTTATTTGCTTGGACAAGCGCTATTCGACAACTAGAAGAATTGTTCGAACTTTTCCTACATCTACAAATTGTTTGAAGACCAGACCTCTTTTAGAAGGTGGATTGAGAATAAAAGGATTTTCAAAGATTGGAGGAGTTCCAGATAAACCACTGATTAGCATTGTAATGGCGGTATTAAACAGGTCTTGGTGTGTGAAGAGGCTGATTGAAAGTGTTCTTAATCAGTCATACGACAATGTAGAATTTATCGTTGTTGATGGCGGTTCGACAGACGGTACCGTAGAGATATTGGAGCAATATAATAATCAGATAGATTATTGGGTTAGTGAGCCCGACAGTGGCATATATGCAGCTCTAAACAAGGGAATAACTCTTTCGACAGGAGACTGGATTAATATTCAGGGCTCAGACGACAGGCTTTACAATTCGCTACATTTAATTGCTAAAAACCTGAAGTGCACATCAACAGTATATTATGGAGATCTTTATTATCAGTACAGACTTAAGTGGAGAGGACACGGAAAAATCTCGAAATACAGCATTCTCAATAATAAGTTTGCTCATCATGCAATGTTTTTCTCTAAAAATTTCTTTAATGAATATAAATACAATGAATATTATGAACTCGCTGCTGATGCTTATTTAGTGATTCAAAGCTTTGCTGAGGGGAAATTTAGGTTTTCATATTTGCCAATACTCGTTGCGGATTTCGATGACCTTAATGGTTCCAGTGCGCGTTTATTTGACGATCGGTTTTATGCCGATAGATTCAAGATTTGTAATGAATTCTATCCTAAATATCTTGTAAGGCTTGTCTGGATGCGACAACTGCTTGTTGATATGGCCTATAGTCTTCGCGTCGCGAAAACTGTCAAGACGATTCTAAACTTTTTATTTAAAACCGCGTATTGTCTTGACCCCCCTTTTCGATCAAACAGTAACGGTGAAAGAGTTTCAGTATAAACCATAATGACAGCTAGTTATCTTGTGGCTGGCAGCAATTTCAGGCTGAGTTATAGTTGCGATTCGGCACGTCTATATTTGAATTCATTAAAAGAAGAGACTGCTTGAGTTAGTTGGTGTACGCTTTTGACAACCGACCTCCCTTCAAGTGGTTACGGAAGGAACTGATATGAAAAATGTTCTGGTAACAGGCGGTTGCGGCTATATTGGCAGCCATGTGGTACGTCAGCTTGCAGAGGCTGGCTACAAGGTTGTGGTGTATGACAATCTCTCGACCGGTTTTGCTGACGCACTTATTAATGGAGAGACGTTGGTGCAGGGAGATCTTGCGGACACGGCATCACTCGACGCGCTGTTGGCCGAATTCGGTTTCCGTACCGTGCTCCATTTTGCTGCAGCAATTGTTGCGCCGGAGTCGGTGACCGATCCCTTGAAATATTACGCAAACAACACCAGAAATACCCTGAATCTGCTTCAGGCCTGCGTAAAGCACAAGGTTGAACGGTTTGTTTTCTCAAGTACTGCCGCGGTTTACGGGATGCCGGCCAATGGTATTGCCTCTGAAGAGAGCCCGACGGAACCAATTAATCCATATGGTACCTCAAAACTTATGAGTGAATGGATGCTCCGTGATACCGCTGCTGCGCATCCTATGAAGTATGTGGCTCTGCGCTATTTTAATGTTGCCGGGGCTGACCCGCAGGCAAGAATGGGGCAGCGGACCCCTGAGGCAACCCATCTGATCAAGGTCAGCTGCCAGGCAGCCCTGGGGATGAGAGACAAAGTCTGCATCTATGGCACTGATTACCAGACTCACGACGGGACCGGTATCAGGGATTACATCCATATCGAGGATCTTGCCTCAGCCCATCTTTATGCACTTGACTACCTGGAAAAAGGAGGCGAGTCGACTCGTATTAATGTGGGCTATGGCTGTGGATCGTCTGTGCGAGAAGTAGTAGCGATGGTCAAGAAGGTGAGTGGCGTGGACTTCACTGTTGTCGAGTCAGAACGCCGCCCCGGCGACCCTGCAGAGCTTGTGGCAAAGGCGGACAATATCAGGGCAGTGCTTGGCTGGTCGCCGAAACACGCGGACCTGGAGACTATTGTTGCTGATGCCTGGCGGTGGGAGAGCAAGCTGGCGAGGAGAAACTCATGATTAAAAGCATGACAGGCTATGGCAAGGCCGAACGGGAGACATCGGCTGGACGCATTATCGTAGAGATCCGCTCGGTTAATCATCGCTACGGTGAAATTTCCGTCAAAATGCCTCGACATTTTCTGGCAATGGAACACGAAGTTCGCCGCCAGGTATTATCCCGTATCAAGAGGGGGAAGATAGAGGTATTTGTAAAGCATGAGATGACGGGGTCAGTCGGCGCCCAACCGCTTCTTAACATCCCCCTTGCCAAGGCTTATCACAAGTCATTTGTTTCGCTGCAAGAGGCTCTTGGGTTAGGAGATCCAATTACCCTTGCTTTAATTGCGGCACAGAAGGATGTGCTGGCAGGAGCTGACGATAACCTGCAGATCGATGAGCTGGCCGGTGATCTGTTTGCGGTTGTAAAGGGGGCAGTTGATTCCTTTGATCTGATGAGGGAGAAAGAGGGCGCTGCACTGCTTGAAGATATAACGCAAAGGGTATCAGCTTTGGAGTCGTTTATGGCAGCGGTGGCAGAACGGGCTCCTGCCGTCGTTACCGAGAATGCTGCACGCTTAAAGGAGCGGGTGGCCCAGCTTCTGGCAGGCCAGCCTCTGGACGATGCCCGCATTGCCCAGGAGATTGCCTTGATGGCTGATCGTTGCGACATAACCGAAGAGCTGGTAAGATTCAAGAGTCATCTTGCCCAGTTCCGGTCTGCTTTCGATTCCGCTGAACCAGTCGGCCGGAAGCTTGATTTCCTGCTTCAGGAGCTGAATCGTGAGGTTAATACAGTTGGTTCAAAGGCCAATGATGCTGGTATTGCGGCACAGGTGGTGGCGTTAAAGTCTGAGCTGGAAAAGATCCGTGAGCAGGTGCAGAATATCGAGTAAAACTCTGGGGTTATCATGAAACGCGAAGGCATCCTGTTTATAATCTCTGCACCGTCAGGCGCCGGGAAGACCTCACTTTGCAAGGAAGTAATTGACATTTTCCCGGGGCTGCGGCATTCTGTCAGCTACACTACACGGCAGGCCCGTCCCGGCGAGGTACATGGCCGGGATTATTTTTTTGTAAGCAGTGAAGAGTTCCGCCGCATGGTTGACTCTGGTGAGTTTGCAGAGTGGGCTGAGGTTCACGGGAATCTTTACGGCACAGCCATCAGTACCCTTGACGAGTACCGGAAGAGCAATATCGATGTGATCCTGGATATTGATTGCCAGGGGGCTCATCTCCTGAAGCAGAAATATTCCGGCGGGGTTTTTATCTTCATCTTACCTCCCAGTTTTCATGAACTGCGAAGACGGCTTGACCGGCGCAATTCAGATTCTGAGGCGGTAATTGAGCGGCGGATACTGAATGCTGCTGCAGAAATAAAGGAATCGCGCTGGTACGATTACATTATCGTCAACGATGACTTTAGCCAGGCGCTCACAGAGCTGAAATCGGTTATTCTTGCAGAAAGAAGCAGAACCTTGAGGGTCTTAGAGTCGATCAGCGAGAAATTTGATATATAAGGTTTATCTGAAAGGAGATTCATATGGCAAGAGTTACAGTTGAAGATTGTTTGGAGAGGGTAGACAACAGGTTTCTTCTGGTTATGCTGGCTGCAAAGCGCGTAAAGCAGCTTTACAAAGGGGCACGGCCTCTGATAGAGAACAAGAGCGGCAACAAGAACGTGGTTCTGTCATTGCGCGAGATTGCTTCTGGAAGAGTGAGTTACGAGTTGCAAACCCGCCGCAGCCGTTAGTCCCGGTTTATGCGAGGGCGGATACCGAAAGGTGCCGCCCTCTTTTTGTATCTAAAAACAAATTTCAGAAACATAAGGCACAGCAAAAAGCTCCAGCTGCAAGGCTTGCGAAAGCTGAGGAATGAGTCGTAGCCGTAGGCTACGTCGCAGTGACGAAGATTGAGCGTAACGCAGCAGATGGACTTTTGGCGAAGCCGCGGCATTTATGATCAGACTTAACGACATATTGGACAAAGTCCTTGCCTATAACCCGGCGGCAGAGCTGGATATTATTCGCAAGGCATATGTCTATTGCGCAAAGGTACACCAAGGACAGACCAGGCTTTCCGGTGAGCCTTATCTTATTCACCCCATGGAAGTAGCGGCTATCCTTGCCGATCTCAAACTCGATGTGGCGACTGTGGTTACCGGGCTTCTCCACGATACCGTTGAGGACACCTTGACCACTCTTGAGCAGTTGAAAGAGATGTTTGGCGAAGAGGTGGCAAACCTTGTTGATGGTGTGACCAAGATTGGCAAGATTCATTTCAAGACAAAGGAAGAGAGCCAGGCAGAGAATTTTCGGAAGATGCTGCTGGCAATGGCCATCGATATCCGGGTGATTCTGGTAAAGCTGGCCGACCGTCTGCATAACATGCGGACTCTGCAGCATCAGCCTGAAACCAAGCAGCGCTCCATTGCCAAGGAAACGCTTGATATTTACGCTCCCATAGCTAACCGGCTGGGGATTTCCTGGATCAAGAGCGAGCTGGAGGATCTGTCGTTCCGCTATCTCAATACCCAGGTCTATTACGATCTTGCTTCAAAGGTGACCAAGAAGAAGCAGGAGCGGGAGTCGGACGTTGAGAAGGCCCGGTCTGTCATTTCAGCACGATTGGCTGAACACGGGATCAAAGGCGAGGTGTCCGGTCGGAGTAAGCATCTCTACTCGATCTACCGGAAAATGGAGCACCGCAGTGTCGATATCGACGAAATCTATGATCTTATCGCAATGCGGGTCCTGGTGGAGGACATTCGCGAATGCTATGAGGTGCTGGGGATAATCCACTCGACCTGGAAACCGGTTCCCGGTCGGTTCAAGGACTATATCGCCATGCCCAAGGGGAACATGTACCAGTCGCTACATACGACGGTCATCGGGCCTTTTGGGGAGCGAATGGAGGTGCAGATCCGTACCACTGAGATGCACCGGGTTGCCGAAGCCGGCATTGCCGCTCATTGGAAGTACAAAGAGGGGAAAGGGTACGATGAGAAAGAGGTCCGGCGCTTTGCCTGGCTCCGGCAGCTGCTTGAATGGCAGCAGGAACTCCAGGATTCACGGGAGTTTATGGATACCGTCAAGGTTGAGCTCTTTCCGGAAGAGGTTTATGTCTTTACCCCGAAAGGCGATGTCAAGAGTTTCCCCAAGGGTTCGACCCCGATAGATTTCGCCTATAGCGTGCATACCGATGTTGGACATCGTTGCGTCGGTGCCAAGGTCAACGGCAAACTGGTCCCACTCAAGCATGAACTGAAGACCGGCGATATTGTCGAGGTTGTCACATCGCCTCATCACACACCCAGCAAGGACTGGCTTAAGGTCGTCCGCAGCTCGCGCGCGCGGAACAAGATCCGCGCCTGGATCAAGACCGAAGAGCGCAAGCGGAGCATAACCCTTGGCCGGGAAATCTGCGACAAGGAGTTTCGCCGCTACTCACTGAACTTCTCAAAACTGCTGAAGACCGGAGAGATCAAGAAACTGGCGGTAGATTTCGGTCTGGTTGCCGAGGACGACCTGATGGCGGCTGTCGGTTACGGCAAGCTTTCCAGCCACCAGTTGATCGGCAAAATCATCCCTGCGGAAAAGCTTGAGCAGCAACAGGAGCGTAAGGAAAGCCGGGTTGGCAAGGTCATTGAAAAACTGACCAGAAAATCATCAAGCGCCATTCAGATCAACGGGGTTGATGATGTACTGGTCCGGTTCGGTAAATGCTGTAATCCGGTTCCTGGGGACGATATTGTCGGGTTCATCACCCGCGGTCGAGGGGTAACGGTGCATACCGCTGATTGTCCTCTGGCCAGAGAAAGCGACCCGGAAAGGCGGATAGATATTGCCTGGAATCGTGACCGGCGGGCTGCACTTCCGGTAAAGATCAGAGTTTCCTGTCATGATGAAAAGGGGATTCTGGCAAATATTTCCCTGGCAATAACCAACTGTGAGGCCAATATTTCAAGCGCCAATATCCAGAGTACAGTTGACAAGCGAGGGATTAACAACTTCGAAATCGAGGTTACCGATCTGGATCACCTGAACAGGGTCATCAAAAACATAATGCAGGTCAAAGGTGTTACCAAGGTTGAACGCCTGTAAAGTTGTGGAGTGAGGTAATTCTATGAGAAAAATTGTTTCTTCCGATAAGGCGCCCAAAGCGATTGGGCCTTACTCTCAGGGGGTAAAGGCCGGAGGTTTTGTCTTTTTCTCAGGGCAGATACCTTTGGATCCTGTCACTGGGGAACTTATGGGGACTAGTGCGGCTGAACAGGCTAGCCAGGTAATGCAAAATATTGCTGCAGTACTGGAGGCGGCCGGTCTCGGTTTCAACGATGTCGTCAAAACAACGATATTTTTGACTGACTTGGCGGATTTTGCGGTGGTTAATGAGATTTATGGTGGATGTTTTTCCAGCGAGCCGCCGGCAAGGTCAACAGTGCAGGTCAGTGCATTGCCTCGGGGTGCCAAGATAGAGATAGAAGTTATTGCGGTTGAGCGGAGCTAGCGACGGCAAATGAAAAAGCCGTAGACACGCATGGTGCGCTACGGCTTGCAGATTTCCAACGTCAATCCCGCTTTTTACAGGGCTTTGGTGACCTTGTTTGAACGGATGCAGCGGGTGCATACTTTAATGCTCTTGATGCTGCCATCCTGGACTGCCTTGATCTTCTGCAGGTTGGGGTGCCACATACGGCGGGTCTTGTTGTTTGCATGGCTGACGTTATTCCCGAAACTGGGGCCTTTGCCGCAGATTTCGCATACCTTGGACATGATGAAACCTCCTCTTGGAAACTAAGCTTCACTTTCTATCAGATTGTACGGTGAAGTTCAAGTGTTTTTTCCGCTGTTCTGCTAACTGTACGTATATTGGGAAGTCAGATGAAACGGTTGCTGTTAATAATGCGAGGCGTCTTTTTCCTGCTGCTCATTCTGCTGATAGTTGCTGCTGTTCTTTTTGTTGATTTTACTTATAAGACCTTTTCGTTGAAGGGTCGCGATGTCAACACCGACGCCATAGTAGTCCTTACCGGAGGCCTCGGTCGTGTAGATGAAGGCGTACGGCTTTACAAGGCCGGAAAGGCCGGTTGGCTGCTCCTTGTTGGCGTCGATCCCTCGGTACGGAAAGTGGACCTTTATCAGGACAGGCCTGGCGAGCGGAGTTCCGAAAGGGTCATACTTGAGAAAAGCTCCAGAAATACCCTCGAGAATGCCCTTTATTCACGCGAGTTGATCTTGGGTAACAAAATAACATCCATAAAACTGATAACTTCTCGCTATCACATGAAACGGGCTACGTTGTTCTTCCGGGCCGTTCTTCCTCGGGATATTGCCATATATCCGCATCCTGTGGACAGCAGGAACCTGCTTCCGGACTGGTGGGGCCATAGCGGCAGTATCCGTCTTCTGTTCAGCGAGTTCTACAAGTATACGATGTTCAGGCTTTTCTTTCTGATTGCCCCTTCAGAGCTCAGACCCTCTCCGATTACAGGTTAGCTTTCCTTGGTATCTATCCGCGGGAAAAGCGGTTCCGCCTTGGTAATCAATATGCCGGGAAGCAGTTTGCCCCAGACGAGCCCAGTTTCATCAACATCACCCTGCCATCCCAAGAACTGGAGCGCCTTGGCTGAAGATGAAGGCATAAAAGGACTCAACAGAAAATGCACGATACGTTGAGCTTCGGCGAGATTATACATGACCGTCGCCAGCCGCTCCCTTGTTGCCGGCTCTTTAGCCAGGGACCAGGGGGCTGTTTCGTCTATGTATTTGTTCCCCGCTGAGATCACTTCCCAGATCGTTGCCAGAGCCTTGCTGAAAGCCAGTTCGTCGAGGTGTGCATCTACCTGCTGAATAGCTGATTCTGCCCGTGCGCGGAAAGTAGTGTCGATCTCCAGGTTTTCGCTGGGTGACGGCAATACGCCGTCGAAGTACTTGACGATCATCGCCGTGGTTCTATTCAGGAGATTGCCGAGATCATTGGCAAGATCGGAGTTAATCCTGAGCACCAGTGCCGAATGCGAGAAATCGCCATCAAGACCGAAGGGAACCTCGCGCAGCAGAAAGTAACGTATGGCATCCACCCCGTACTTGTCGATCAACAGGTTAGGTTCCACTACATTCTGCAGGGACTTGCTCATCTTTTGCCCTTCGATGGTCCACCACCCGTGGGCAAAGACCTTTTTGGGGAGCGGCAACCCCGCAGCCATCAGGAAGGTCGGCCAGTAAACAGCGTGGAACCTTAGGATGTCTTTACCGATAAGGTGAACATCGATCGGCCAGTACTTGCCGAAATTTCCGGATTCGTCAGGATAACCGAGCGCGGTGATATAGTTTGTCAGGGCATCGAACCAGACATAGATGACATGACGCTCGTTGCCAGGTACAGGTATCCCCCAACTAAAGCTGGTACGGGAGACAGAAAGGTCGCGCAGCCCTTCCTTTAGGAACGAAACAATCTCGTTTCGCTTGGATCTGGGCTGTATGAAGTCCGGATTAGCCTCAATATGCGCCAGGAGCTGTTCCTGGTATTTGCTCATTCTGAAAAAATAGGACTCTTCCTTCAATTTCTCCACAGGGCGGTTGCAATCCGGGCAGTTGCTGTCAATCAACTGGGTTTCGGTCCAGAAGGTTTCGCACGGGGTGCAGTACCAGTCTTCATATTCGCTGAGATAGATGTCGCCCTGCTCCAGGATCTTGCTGAATATCTGACTCACGCCTTGCTTGTGCCGCTCCTGAGTAGTCCTGATAAAATCGGTGTATTCAATGCCCAGCTTGTCCCATAACGCCTGGAACCGCTTGACGACGCGATCTGCCAGTTCGAGCGGTGTTTCGCCTGAAGCAGTGGCAGCCTTTTCTACTTTTTGACCATGCTCGTCGCTGCCGGTCAGGAAAAAGACATCAAACCCTTTCAGCCGTTTGTATCTGGCAATGACATCTGCGGCCAAGGTCGTGTAGGCGTGACCGATATGCGGTACGTCATTAACGTAGTAAATAGGGGTGCTGACGTAATAGGTCGGTTTCATTGTTTCTCCCTGGGTTTATCTTTATCCTTGTCTTTATCGCGCCCTCTGTCACGGTCTCTGCGTTTTTCCCTGCGGGGCTTGGTGCCGGACGCAGGTTCAGGTTTCGGCTCATTCTTTGCCTTTTCAGGGACTGGCTGCTTTTTGGGGCGTTCAATTATCGAATCGGGTGGTAGCTCATCCTTGCAGATCTCAACCTGTCGGTCATCATCGGTCTTGATGGTGAAACAGCTCCGAAGGATATCAACCTTAATGACCTCTCCTTCGTTGCAACCGCACTGGACCCTTTTGCCACATTTGGGCAGTCCTTGTCGCAGGCTGCAGTAAGTCTCGAACTCATATCCCAGGCAGCAGAGCAGCCGGCCGCATTGACCGGATATTTTGGTTGGGTTGAGGGCAAGGCTCTGCTCTTTGGCCATTTTTACCGACACCGGGGCAAAATCGCGCAGGAATGTGGCGCAGCAGAGCTCACGACCGCAGATGCCGATTCCGCCTACCATCTTGGCTTCGTCGCGGACCCCTATCTGGCGCATTTCAATCCTTGTGTGAAACTGGTGGGCCAGGTCTTTGACCAGCTCCCGGAAATCGACTCTGCCGTCAGCGGTGAAAAAGAAGATAGCCTTGCTGCCGTCAAACAGGTACTCGACCTTTACCAGTTTCATCTCCATCGAGCGTTCGGAAACCTTGGCCTGGCAGAAGGTGAACGCCTCTGCCTCCTTGGCGCGGATTCTTTCCAGAGCGGCAAGGTCTTCGGCGTGGGCCATCCGCATGACCTTTTTTATACCGTCAGGGACAACGGGGTCGTCATACTCTGTCGGCGGGACAACCACTGCTGCAATGCTGCGCCCACGTTCTGTTTCAACGATTACCTGGTCCCCGGCTTTTATCTGAAGGTCACCGGCATTGAAGTCATACAGCTTTCCGGCGTGCGTGAATTGAACTTTTACTATTCGCAAAAAAAACTCCTTAATTCATTGGTTATGCGGCGAAGCGCATCAGAAGCAGGTCCATCGCCAGCCTTGCATTGACATTGCGTTGCAGTGCCTTGCGGGCCTCTATTACATATTCTATCATTTTCATGACGTTTTCTGCACTGCGCAATGTTGCCTCTTGCCGTACCAGTGCCTCCAGGTCCCGGTTAACCAGTTCCGTGCTGCCGGCCTGCAACAGCAGCAGATCTCTGAAAAACGTTACCAGGAGATCCAGTAGTTCCGGCAGATTCTCCTTTTCAGCCGCAAGCCGTTCTGAGCTGGAAAACAGCTTGGATACGTCATCTTTGGGGAGAGAGAGGATCTGTTCCAGGAGTTCACGTCTTCCGTCAAGAATTCCTTCAGAACAGAGGGCCATTGCTCGCCCCGGACTTCCACCTGACAGGCAAGCGGCCAGATGGGCCGCCTCGGGGTCTACCCCTTTGCCAGTAAGAATCTGTGTTACGGCTTCTTCGGACAGGTTCCTGAAGTTGAGCATCTGACATCGTGAACGGATGGTCTGCAGTACCGCTTCAGGGTTAGAGGTAAGCAAGATAATCAAGGCGTTGCCGGGAGGTTCCTCGAGGGTCTTGAGGAGCGCATTCCCGGCTGCCTGATGAAACCGATCAGCTGCCTCTATGATACAGCTTTTGAATGGAGCCTCATACGGTCGGAGCGAGAGTTCCCGCTGTAACTGCCGTACCTGGTCAATTTTTATAAATGCACCGTCAGGCTCCATTATGTGGAGATCCGGATGCTGGAGTGATAATACCCTGCTGCACGCCGGGCATTTACCGCATCCGCATGAATCTTTGCAGTAGAGTGCCTCGATCAAGGCGACTGCTGTCTTTCGCTTGCCGCACCCTTCCGGCCCGGTGAACATGTAGGCATGGGCGATTCTCCCGGCGCTCAGGGCTCGCTCAAGAATGCCAGTAATCTGTTCATGCCCGACTATTTCGTCAAAAGCCACGGTCTATCCCTTTGCAATGCGAGACAGGACCGCATTGAGAACATCTTTGGCAACAGCTGCCACCTCGCGGTCTGCAGATACTTTGGTGATCCGGTCGGGTTCCTGTTCGGCAATGTTTATATAACCATTCCTGACGCGCTGGTGAAAGGCAAGAGATTCCTTTTCGAATCGGTCTTCGCGGATCCCGTGGCTATCCAGAGGGGAAACCGCTCTTGACAGACCTACCTCGACCGGACAGTCGAAAAGAATTGTCATGTCTGGCCTGATATTGCCGCTGGCAAGCTGGTTGAGACTTTGAATGAGCTTCTTGTCAAGATCGCGGGCAAATCCCTGGTAGGCCAGGGTGGCATCGGTGAAACGGTCACAGAGTACTATCTTACCTGTTGCGAGTGCCGGAGATACTATTTCAGCCACATGCTGTGCCCGAGCAGCAGCATACAGCAGCAGTTCTGCCAAAGGGGCCATGGCACTGTTAGCACCATTAAGCAGAACGCTGCGGATCTGATCGGCAATGGGGCAGCCGCCAGGTTCTCTGGTGACAATTACGTCATGACCGAGGGCTTGCAGCCGTTCAGCCAATAGGTTTATCTGGGTGGTTTTTCCGCACCCTTCGATACCTTCAAATGTGATAAAACAGCCCATTGCGTCCCCTGAATGAAAGAATGGAACATTATAGGAGAGGGGGAGGTATTAATCAAGTCCGAATTCGCCACAAACTGTCATATATATTGATAAAATCTGGTTATTTGTTATAGTTGATCCGCCATCACCCATATTTCAGCACTCTTGTCGGTAACCATGACCAAACTCCCGGATAAGCATAATGAAAGCATTGAACAACGGATCGGCTACAGCTTTTCCAACCGCACTCTTCTGGAAGAAGCGCTCACCCACAGGTCTTATCTGAATGAGTCCTCCGAAAAAGGGTTGTCTGACAACGAGCGACTGGAGTTCTTTGGCGATTCGGTGTTGTCGCTTTTTGTAAGTCATCGCCTGTTCAAAGATTTCCCTGAAAAGCGCGAGGGGGAATTAACCAGAATCCGCGCGGCTCTTGTCGATGAAGCTGCCCTTGCTCGCAGTGCCGTTGATCTTGATATCGGTAGCCTGATTCGTCTGGGGCGGGGAGAGGAGCTCACTGGGGGACGAACAAAAAAGTCAATACTTGCCGATGCCTATGAAGCACTGCTGGGGGCTCTTTATCTGGATGGCGGCGCCGGGGCGGTAGCTCCAATAATCGAGAGACATTTCTCTCTGCAGGCTGCTGGGTTGAAAACGCTGAGTTCCGGCCGGGACTGCAAGAGCCAATTTCAGGAGTCTTCGCAGTCAGTAATGGGGGCAACTCCCACATATAAGCTTATTGGTTCCAGTGGGCCTGACCACGCCACGGTTTTTACGGTAGCAGCCTTTCTTGGCGATGAGTTGATGGGTGAAGGTTCGGGCCGGAGCAAAAAGGAGGCGGAGCAGGAGGCCGCCCGTAAGGGGTTGGAAAGGCTTGCCGGGCGCTGTAGTTCTGGCCGGCAGTGATCAGATGATTGTCCCGTTTTTCATATCCCATCATGGTTGTCCCCACCACTGTATCTTCTGCGATCAGCGGAGTATAACTGGCCAGTGCCAACCACTGCCGTCGCCGGAAATAATCCTGGCAACTATAGCCAGTTACTGTGCCACTTCGCCAGGTAAGCCGGTGGAAGTGGCTTTCTTTGGGGGCACCTTTACCATGCTTCCTGTTGTTGATCAGCAAAGGTTGCTTGCACCTCTCCAGCCTTTGCTGAACTCCGGTGCTGTTTCTTCAGTAAGGCTTTCCACCAGGCCGGACGCCATAACTGCTGAACAGGTTGCTTTCCTTTGGGATAGCGGGGTGCGAACCGTTGAACTCGGGGTACAGTCGCTTGATGATCAGGTGCTGACGGCTTGCCAGAGAGGTCATTGTGCCGACGACGTCCGGGGCGCGGTCAGTATTCTCCGCGGAGCCGGGCTTTCTGTCGGTCTTCAGCTGATGCCTGGTTTGCCCTGTTCCTCTTCAGGGAAAGACCTGGCCACTCTTCATGAAGCGATTGGCCTTGCTCCCGACTTCCTGCGCATTTACCCGGGGCTCGTTCTGGCCGGGACTGCCCTTGCCGCGCTGTACCGGTCAGGCGAATTTGCTCCCCTGTCGCTGGAAGAGGCGGTCAGACTCTGTGCCGCCATGCTTCACCGCTGCATGAAGGCGGAACTGCCGGTGATCCGTATCGGCCTGCAGGCCAGTGATTCTCTTGCCGAACCGGGGAAAATAATTGCCGGTCCGTATCATCCTGCGTTTCGTCAACTGGTGGAGTCGGAGTTGTGCTATTATCTTTTGCTGCAACTTTGCACAGGAGTTGACGCGGGAACTAAATGCATTGTTCGTTGCGCCCCCTCTCGCGTTTCCGACGTTGCCGGTCAGCACCGGACAAACCTGAAACGGCTGGCTGCAACAGGAATTGTTCCGGACAGAATAGACGCTGACCCCACACTGCTGCCAACAGAGATCGTTTTACGCACCTCTTCGACCGAGCGCTACGGAAACCTGCTCACTGATCTTGACTTTAATGATGAAGGGAAACCATATGTCTGAAAAATTTCGTTCCGGTTTTGTCGCAATAATCGGCCGCCCAAATGTCGGGAAATCGACGCTTCTCAACTGCATTCTTGGCGAAAAACTGGTGATTACATCCGACAAGCCGCAGACCACCCGCAACCGGATCCAGGGGATTCATAATGTCGAAGGGGGCCAGATTGTTTTTATCGATACCCCGGGTATTCACAAGGGGCGGTCAAGACTCAACCGCTACATGGTGGATGAGGCCGGTGCTGCGCTTGAAGGGGTTGATGTCGTACTTTTTCTTGTGGATGCCACTGCTAAGCCGGTTCAGCAGTTTGAACTGTTGCAGGAGCGCCTCGGCCGGATCGATGCCCCGGTGATTCTTATCGTCAACAAGATAGATCTGATCAGCCGCGAACAGTTGATCCTGAAGCTGGCAGAGTATGGTAAGCTCCATAATTTCCGGGAAATTGTCCCGCTTTCGGCAGCCAAAGGCGAAGGTGTGGATCGACTTGACCGCCTGATCCTGCCGCTGCTCCCGGAAGGACCGGCCTATTTCCCTGACGATATCCTGACTGATGCCCCGGAGCGGTTTGTGGTCGCCGAGATTATCCGGGAAAAGGTCTTCCGCCATACCGGCGACGAAATCCCGTATGCCGTGGCTGTCAACGTGGAAGAGTTCGATGAGGGTGAAGAGGAGAATGGTCTGATTCGCATCTCTGCGGTCATTTCGGTTGAACGTGAAACCCAGAAGGGGATTGTCATCGGCAAACATGGCGCCATGCTGAAGAAGGTCGGAACGCTGGCGCGCAAGGAGATCGAGCAGCTTCTGGGGGCCAGGGTGTTTCTGGAACTGTTCGTAAGGGTGCGCAAGGATTGGACCGGCAATAAAAATATGATGAAGGAACTGGGGTACGAGTAGTCTTTCGTTATTGGAGTTTTGCATGGCTTATGATCTGAGAGAACTATTAAAAATAATTTCCAGAAATAGTGGGATAAGGGATTTCCTGCCAGGCTTCATAAAAGATCCCCTCTATGTTTGGATAAAAAAACATTCTCTTAAAAATGTTTTCCAAGAGTCTCGTGCTTGTCACTGCAATGAGCTGTTTGTTAAATCTAATGGGGAGGTTTATCCATGCTGCAGAGTTTGGAACCGAAAAGATATGAAGATAGGATTTGTTTCTGATAAGAATATCTTAGATAAGGTTATAGCTTTTGTTCCACCAAAGTGTTTATGCAATAAATACTCTATAAGAGCTAAAAACTCCAATGATACGCTCAAATATAACTTATTAAATATTGAATTATCCCTAGAATGCCAAGCTGTTTGCGCTATGTGTTGTGTCGATGCACCTATGTGGAAAGGCAAATACGAACTATATGATGACGTTATTAGATTAATAAATAAAATGGGTAAAATTGATAAGATTGTCTCTCAGGGAGGCGAGATTTTAATACAGAAAAAATCACTAGATTTTTTATCATCAATCAAGCAATCCTTGCCAAGAGATACCCATTTTTCTGTTATTTCGAATGCTAATGTTGATTTGACTCGCATCGATGAGATAGAGAGATTATTCGACAGTATAGACATCTCAATAGTTGGATTCCAACCAGAAACTTATAGTAAAGTTATGGGGCTAAAATTGGATAGGACTATCCAATTTGTAGAAAAATTGATAAAAAATGGTAAAATTTCAGTAAATACTAGATTTATTCTTACTCCATTGACCTTCCATGAACAAGATATGTTTTTAAAATGGGCATTGAGTCTGGCCCCCAAAACAATTATTTTATATGATACTAATTTCAGGCTTTATATAAACAAAAACACAAGGTACAAATTCTGGGATAAAATTATAGAAAGAACTATTTTAAATGTAAAAAAAGAATTGTTGAACTGCGATATTAGTAAACTAAGGCGTAATAATACGGTAATTGAAATTTATGATCTTGCCCTTTATGGGATTAATACCGAATTTATTCACTCCAATAGTTTTGAAGGAATTATCAAAGAATTTGATGCCTAACTTAGTGCTTCAACTCTAATTTTTTCAAGATAACGGCAACTTTAGATCGCATATCAATTTTTATTCTTTTCCAACGCACAAAGAATCTAAGTTAAAAGGATAATTCATGAGTAAACCGATAGTCGCAATAGTTGGCCGTCCCAATGTAGGGAAATCAACACTTTTCAATCGCCTTGTCGGCCACAGACGGGCGATTGTAGATGATATGCCGGGAGTGACCAGGGACAGGAATTATGCCACGGTCAATAAATATGAGGTGCCGTTCATCCTGGTCGATACCGGCGGGTTTGAACCGGTCACCGAAGATCGCCTGTTGCAGCAGATGCGGGAGCAGTCGCAGCTGGCAATGGAGGAGGCCGATGTCATCTTTTTCGTCATGGACGGCAGGGAAGGCTTGACTCCTGCCGATCGAGAGGTTGCGGGGATGCTGCGCAAGGTGAACAAGCCGGTCTTTTACCTGGTGAACAAAATAGACGGGGAAAAGCTGGAGCTTGCCTCGTCTGATTTCTATTCACTCGGAATAGACTCGATGCACACCATCTCAGCCGAGCACAATCGTGGCATCAATGATCTGATTGAAGAGCTGATGGGCATTCTCCCTCATTCACCGGCAGATGATGAGGATGAGATAACGAAAATCGCCGTGGTCGGCCGGCCCAATGTCGGCAAGTCTTCGCTGGTAAACAAGCTGCTCGGCTTTGAGCGGTCGGTGGCCAATCCGACTGCCGGCACAACGCGAGACTCGATTGATACGCACTTCACCTGCAATAAAAAGCGCTATCTCCTGATCGACACTGCCGGAATCAGGCGTAAGGGGAAGACCACCGAGAAGCTTGAAAAATACAGCGTAGTCGACTCGCTGCGGAGCATCGAACGGGGCGATGTGGTTCTCATCGTCATCAATGCTGAGGACGGGGTTACCGAACAGGACTCCAAAATTGCCGGTTACGCCTATGAGGCCGGAAAAGCTTGTATCTTCGTGGTTAATAAGTGGGATGCGCTGCAGAAAGACAATGCAAGCGTCGGCAGGTTTGTCGATCGCATAAGAACAGAATTCAAGTATCTCCCGTTCGCTCCGATTATCTTTGTATCTGCTGTAACCGGGCAAAGGGTTCCTAAAATCATCCAGGAAGTAGACAAGGTGATGACCCAGTATGCCCGCAGGGTAACCACCTCGGATCTTAACAAGGTCTTCACTGAGGCTACTGAGGCCAAGCATGCTCCCTTGGCAAGCGGCAGACGTGTTAAGTTTTATTTCGCGACCCAGGTCGGGACCAAGCCGCCGACCTTTGTAATTTTTACCAACCAGCCGGAAGGAATTCATTTCTCTTATGAGAGATACCTGGCAAACCGTTTCCGGGAGGCGTTTGGCTTCGAAGGTACGCCGATCAGGCTGCTTTTCAGGGGAAGAGAACGCAACAAGGCATAATGTCGTTGCCCATTTGTTTAGCCTAGGTTTCCGGATTATGGTCAGGCTGAGTGAATAATTTGTCAATTCTTCGTGCCCCACTTACGGAGTGCTTCACATGAGCCTCGTTGGAAACCTCAAAGACCTGGGGTTGGCCGAAATACTCCAGATTGTCAGCCTGAGCCGAAAATCCGGCGTCTTGGGGATCAGGTGCGACGAGCAGGAAGCCAACATCGTTTTCAGGCAGGGGCAGGTGGTCAAGGCTACCTCAACGACTTACCCTGTTGATCTTGCCGAAGCCCTTCTGGCAAGAGGTTTTGTGGAAAAAAATGCTTTGGAGCTTGCTAAATCCCGTCAGCAGGCTGAGGGGTTCAGCCGCAGGCTTGGCGATATCCTGATCCAAGAGCGGATCGTCGAGGCTGCTCTTCTCGAAGAGCTTGTCCATGAACAGGTGGAGCAGATCGTTTACTCTCTCTTTAGCTGGGAAGAGGGAACATTTGATTTCGACCTGCAGGATAATCTCGATACCGTTGATGATATCCGAACTGACCCGCTGCAGTTTATCCTGGTTAAGGGATTCAATGCTCAGTTTCTCGCAATGGAGGGGTCGCGCATCCTGGATGAACACAGGCATGCATCAGCCAAGGGCGAGAAGACCGGCGTTACCGCAGCAGCGAATGACAACGTCGATTTTGAATTTGACCTGGTGCAGGAGTCCGGCAGCGCAACAACTCATGAAGCAACGGAATCGGGCCAACATCAGGAGAGTTCGCCCGCCCTGCCTTTATTATTGGTCGATGACGACGAATTGATCAGAAAGTCTCTCGCAGATGCCTTGGAGAAGAATGGTTATAGCGTCACCTGCTTTGCAAAAGGCGAGGATGCTTTGATTTCCATTGATTCTCTCTGTCGCGAAGGGCTCACTCCTCTACTTCTTCAGGATCTCATCATGCCGAGGATGGACGGGTCAGGCCTATTAGGTGGACTTGAGCTTCTGGAACTTGTCCATTCAAATTTCCCTGAACTTAAGGTGCTGGTCATGACCGATCGGCATGATGTCACAGCGGAGCGCAAAATTGCCGCTATGAAGTATTCGCTGATCATGAAGCCGTCAACTCAGGAATTGTCCGAAGACTCGACTATCTTACGGTTCAGTGACCGCCTTTTGCAGAGTCTCACTGAACTGCGCTCCGGAGAGGTGAAGAGTGTATCGGATTCATTCAATATCGGCGATGAACTCAGGAGAGAAATGGGAGAGGATTCAGCAGCCCCGCTTGCAGCGCCTCAAAGCACCGGGATCTCTCTTCTAAGGGGCATGTTGGAGGAGTTGAACGATCCGGCGCTTGGTGGAGGGATAATTCTTCTGGTGCTCAGATTTGCCGCGGAGTTCATGGCCAGGGCTGTTATCTTTATTGTCAAGGAAGATGAAATCGTCGGCCTTGGCCAGTTTGGTATTGATGACGGCGAGCAGTCCGGCGATATGAGGGTCCGGTCCATGAAAGTTCCTATAAAGGAGCGGACCGTTTTCAGCGAGGTTGTTGAATCGCAACTTCCTGTTAAACTGCAAATGGATGATAGCCAGTGGTGTAACTATCTGAAGGAGCATCTCGGCGGCAACCCGACAGAGGCTTTCATGGGACCTATTGTAAGCGAGGGGAAAGTGGTTGCGGTCCTCTATGGGGATAACGGCTTTGATCCACGACCGATCGGCGATACCGATTCTCTGGAAATATTCCTTTCTCAGGCAGGTATTGCCATGGAAAAGGCGTTGTTGCAACGAAGATTGAAAGAAAAGCATTTGGAGGGGATGTGAAAAAGGTTCTGATTGCCGAAGATTCGCCTACAATGCGATCGCTGATAATTTCTACCATTGAGGCGCTTGACGGTTATGAAACAGTTGAAGCTGCCAACGGTTTCGAGGCGCTTCGCCTTCTACCTCGTGAAAAAGTCGATCTGGTGATAACAGATATAAACATGCCCGACATCAATGGTCTTGAGTTGATACGTTATATCCGGAACAATGAGAATTACGGAGCGATACCGCTCTTTATTATTTCCACGGAAAGCAGTGAGAAGGATCTTGCCAAAGGTTTGGCTCTCGGAGCGAATGAGTATTTGATTAAGCCGTTTGACCCTTCTCAGCTTCAAACCCTATTGAAAAAATATCTGGGCTGAGCCCGTTTCCAAGGAGTGACATACATACAATGTCAGGCGCAGGAGACACAATAGGCAAGGCAGTCAAGGATTTCCTTGCGGAAGCTGAAGAGATTGTCGACCAGCTGAATAACGATCTGGTCAACCTGGGGGACTGTGCTGATTCAGGTGATTGCAACCCAGACCTTCTCAACTCGATATTCCGTGGAGCCCACTCTTTGAAAGGGCTGGCCGGTATCTTCGGTTTCGGGGAAATCGGAGAGTTGGCCCATAACATGGAGAACCTGTTGGACTCCCTCCGCCTTGGGAAAATCAGTATTAATCCGTCGATCATGAATGTCCTTTTTGACTCCATGGATCTTCTCGGAAATCTGGTCAGAGGCGCCGGAGATGGCCAGGTTGATGGGGGTGGGATTCCGGCAATGGTTGCCAGGATCAATTCCTGTGCTAATACAAGCCAGCAACGTGCCGATGAATCTCCGCTGTCATCATTGGGGCTGTCTGACTCAGTGCTCAATGCTCTTACCGAGTACGAAGAGCATCGACTCGTAGAGAATGTTAAGAAAGGGAAGTCGATCTTCTCCCTGGTTGCCTCATTTAGCTTGACTACTTTTGACCAGGAATTGGGTGATCTTACCGACCTGCTGAAAAAGGAAGGCGAGGTTATCAGCACTCTTCCAAGCGTTGGCAGCGGTAATAGCGGCGGTATAGATTTCGAAATCCTTTTTGGTACGACCAGGAACAGTAGTGAACTGGCTGCAATTATTGATCGACCGGGAGTCTCCCTTACTCTTCTTGGCGGCGCCTCCTCAGTAGCAATGCCGGTTGTCCCGACGCCTGTACGTTATGAAGAACCGCCTACTGAAACGGTTGTACCGGTTCAGCTGAATAATGAAGCCGGCATGACCGCCAAGAGCATGAGCCGAATGGTCAGGGTCGATATCCTGAAGCTTGACGAATTGATGAATATCGTAGGCGAACTGGTATTGTCCCATTCGACAATTAGTGAGCTTGTCGGCAAGGTTCGTGGCAGCGGCTATTCCACCTTGGCGATCGAATTGGGCAAGGCGGCAAAAGGGCTGCAGCGCAAGCTGAATGAACTGCAAAAAGGGGTCATGGAAATCCGGATGATCCCTGTCGGGCAGCTTTATGAGAAGATGTCCCGCATTGTGCGAAAGATAGCCAGGGAGCAGGGTAAAAAGATCGATCTTCGCCTGTTCGGGGCTGATACGGAACTGGATAAACTGATCATTGAAGATATTTCGGACCCGATGATGCACATTATCAGGAATTCCATTGATCATGGCATCGAACCCTCTGCCGAGAGGATACGGCTCGGTAAGGATGAAAAAGGGGTTATACGGCTTTCGTCATACCAGAAAGGGAACCACGTTGTTATTGAAGTGGAGGATGATGGCCGAGGGATAGACGTTGAAAAGGTCAAGAATAAGGCTGTTGAGAAAGGGCTGATCCAGAAAGGGGAGGTCCTTTCGGAAAGGGAAGCCCTTGAGTTGATCTTTCTCCCAGGGTTCTCAACCAGCGAAAAAGTGACCGATGTTTCCGGCCGCGGTGTCGGCATGGATGTCGTGCGCAACAATATCGCTGCAGTTTCGGGGATGGTTGACATTGAGACCCGTCCCGGTCTTGGGAGCAAGGTAATCATTACCTTGCCGATAACTCTTGCCATAATCAAGGCGCTTATCATCAGTGTCGCCGGACGTACCTATGCAATGCCGATCACCTCTGTACTAGAAACCATCTTGGTAGAAAACACGGAAATTCTGACGGTTGAACGAAAGGAGGTCATACAGCTACGGGACATGACCTTGCCGCTTATTCGGCTGTCAGAGGTTTTTGAACTCAATGATAGGAGCGCAACCCCTGAACTGTTCTATGTGGTCGTCGTAGGCGTGGCGGAAAAGCGGCTGGGTATAGTTGTCGATGACCTTATCGGCCAGCAGGATATTGTCATCAAGTCTATCGGCGAGACCTTCAAACGCTTCAAGGGAATATCAGGTGCCGCGGATCTTGGCGACCAACGGACGATTCTGGTTCTGGACGTGGGCGGGATTATCGCTGAGTCGACACGAGGGAGTATTTGAGGGTTATGATTCATGTATAGGGAGTTCTACGGATTTACTGAAAAGCCTTTCAGTAAGACTCCAGACCCGCGCTATCTTTATCTGAGCAGAGGTCACAGGGAGGCTTTGGCTCGTCTCAAATATGTTCTTGAGGAAAAGGAGTTTGCCATACTGACCGGCGAAATCGGCTGTGGCAAGACCACTATTTCACGTGCACTCATGGACACAATGGGAGAGTCGTATCGGTTTTGCTTTGTGCTCAACCCCAGGCTTACCCCCATGGAGTTTTTACGGACCGTCGCCAGGAGCCTCTGCTGCGATCTCCCGGCAACGAGCAAGGAAGACCTGCTGCAGGAGATGACGGATTCCCTTTATCGCCTTCACTGCGAAGGGCTCAGTCCAGTTCTTGTGATCGATGAGGCCCAGTTGATCCCGGATCGGGATGTGTATGACGAGATTCGGCTGCTTACCAATTTTCAGCTCGATGACCGGAATCTCCTCAGCGTTATCCTGATGGGGCAGCCGGAACTGCGCACCATCCTCGCTGCACCCCAGTACGAGCCGTTCAGGCAAAGAGTGGCGATCAATTATCACCTGAAGCCACTGACCCTGGAAGAGACTCAGGAGTACCTTGATTTTCGCATGGAGATTGCCGGTGGCTATCCCGGATTGTTCACTCCGGATGCGGTGCAGAAAATTTACGAATTCTCCGGCGGTGTTCCCCGGATGATTAATTTGGTGGCAACAAACGCTCTGCTTGAAGGGTTCGGCAGGGAGCAGTCTTTTATCGATGCCGAGCTGGTGGAGTCACTTCGGAGTGAGTTGATACATTCATAGCAGAAAGCAGTATTTCGGGTGTCTATCCATGAATCTTGCTGAAATAAGAAAAAAAGCTAATCGTGATCGTGATGAAGCAGCCAACACGCCTGTTCGCGGCGATGCGTCTGTTGCCGAGGTCTACCAAGCGACAGAGGTGAATATCCCGGAACGCGATGCGGTCCGGATTGATCTGCATGTTGATGATGAGCCGGATCTGGAGCCGGCAGACGATGTCGCCGGAACTGTCGCTTTTGCTAGTGCGTTTTTAAATAGTTCTATAGAAGAGGAGCCTGAACCGAGAGAAACAATCGTAGTTCCGCCACCGATCAAAGCCCCGGCGATTCCTGCATCCGCTGCCATGGAGTATTCCGCTTCTCTTGCTGAACCTGTCGCGCCTGTCAAGCCGGATGGGGCTGCGTCGGCTGTTTCAGCGCCTGAGTCGGAGGATCATCAGGATCATCATTTCGACCCGCTGGCGATTCTTCTGGCAGGCCGCGCTTCGTCGGGGTTTGGAGATGAGCTGGTCCTGTCATCCGATGAGATTTCTGAGGCAGATGTCTTGGATTATCAGGAATTTCTCTGCTTTCGGGTATGCACCGAGCAATATGCAATCAACATTATGGAGATCAAGGAGATAATCAAGCCAAGGGAGATTACCGAAGTGCCGCGGGTTCCCGAATTTATCTCCGGTGTGCTTTCCTTGAGGGGGATAATCATCCCGGTATTCAACATGGGAATGAGGCTCCATCTTGAACCGGTTGCTGCAGGTACCAAGGAGCGGATTATTGTTGTCAGTAAAGGAGAAGAGCTGTTCGGCATCCAGGTGGACGAGGTACTCCAAGTTGTCAGGATTCCGGAAGGTGGTATTGAGCAGCCTCCTGCTGTGCTGGAAGGGATAGATCGTGATTTTGTCCAGGGAATAGGGCGTCATCCCAGCGGCATGCTGATACTGCTGAACTTGGCCAGTATTCTTGATGTCTCTCTTTACTGAAAGGAAGATGAGATGGTGGTGAAGCGGAACAGGATCTTGATTGTTGAAGATGAAGAGAGTCTTTTGAAGCTGGAGAGCATACTGCTCTCTTCAAAAGGCTACAAAGTTGTCGGTGTTGCTGACGGGGTTGCCGCCATTGAAGAAATCTTCAGTAATATTCCGGATCTCGTTATTTTGGATGTGATGCTTCCCGGAATCGATGGTTTTGAAGTATGCCGCAGAATCAAAGAAGATCCGGCCACCAGCAAGATCCCGGTAATCATGTTGACGGCGAGAAAAAACACTCAGGACATGGATCGCGGTTTGCAGTCCGGGGCCGATGCCTATATTACCAAACCGTTCAAGTCGGCCCAGTTGATAGGAACAATTGAGCGCATTCTTTCCAATGCTGTCGGGTAGGGGATTCAATGTATCGTGAAATTCAGGAAATACAGGTAGCCTGTTTTCGCTTAGGCGACGATCTTTATGCAATTGATATCATGCGCATCAAAGAGATAATCCGGCCCCTGAAGCTTACTTGCCTCCCCAAATTCCCAGATTTTGTCGAGGGAATTATCAACCTGAGAGGGATTGTAATGCCGGTTGTCGATCTCAGAAAGCGCTTTGGTCTTCCTGAGTTAGAGACTACATCGAATACCCGTCTCCTGATTGTTAATCTGGCAGGACAGGTTCTTGCGCTGGTGGTGGACGAAGTTACCGAGGTGGTCACTGTTGCAGTCAAGGATATCAAGCCTCCACCTAACCTGGGTGAAGGGATTGGCACCGAATATCTGCTTGGGGTTTGTTTGGTGAAGCAGGAAATGATCATGTTACTCAATATTGACAAGCTGCTCTCAACGCATGAGGCCCGAGAGCTCGGCAAGATTAATGGCGGTCTCAAGGAGGCGTGAGCGGATATGCAGATTGTTTGTCCAAATTGCAAGTCACGTTTCAATTTTGACGAGACACGAATCGAGTCCCAGGGGGTCAAGCTTCGCTGTGGCCAGTGCAAGGCTGTGTTCAAAATTACACGAAAAACCGGTGATGCCGAATCTGTTCCTCCGGCAGTGACCCCCAAATCCAAACTGTTTGTTGCCAATGAAAGCCCGGCATTCTGCGCTGCTGTTCAGCAGGTACTCGCCGCGGAACCGTTTGAGGTGATTGCATTCAATGACGGGTTGGAAGCGATGCGCGCCATTGAGCTGCACAAACCTGCGGCAGTCCTGCTCGATGTAGCATTGCCCTCAATGTACGGATTTGAGATCTGCGAGGCGGTGCGCCGCAATGCCGACCTTGATCAGGTCAAACTGATACTGGTTGCCTCTATTTACGATAAGACCAAGTACAAGCGGACTCCGTCATCACTCTATGGCGCTGATGCTTATATTGAAAAGCATCACATCCCGGATTCTCTTGCCGCGCTTGTTAAGAAGCTTGTGCGGAATGGCGAAGGTCTGATACCGGAAGAGCTCTCAGGGAAAGGCGGCGCAGACGGAGCCTTGCCAGAACCCGGTTGCAAAGAGGAGGACAATCCTGGCGATGAGCTTACGAGAACAGCTCTCAGGCAGGATGAAGAGCTGACAACAACGATACCTGCAGCGCCGGATGCCAATGTGCCATCAGAAGAGCTTTCTGCCGCAACCGTCAAGGCAAAACGGCTGGCACGCATCATTGTATCAGATATCCTGCTCTATAATCAGGACAAGGTATTGGACGGCATAAGAAGCGGCACTTTTTACGAATTGTTAAAAGATGAGATAAGGGAAGGAAAAGCACTTTACGCGCGTCGTGTTCCGCATGAAGTTTCAAATGGCAACGCTTTTCTGGATGAAGCCTTTGAACAGCTGATCTCCAGCAAGCGCAATGAGATCGGGATATAACTGTTGGAGTTACCATGGACAAGGAAAATGGTTTCTTGCAATCCCTGAGGCAACTGTTCCGATCACCGGAAGAAGAACAACGACGAGTTGCCGTGTCTTCTCTTATCAAGTTTCCTTTTGCCGATATCAAGGAACTATTGTACGAGGCGATGGGGGACGAGAGCTGGAGAGTTCGTAAAGAGGCGCTTGAAGTGCTTTCCCGCCATCAGGCGGAAGATTGTGTCGTCGAGGATATGGTGGTACTGCTCAGGGCCAGCGATAATGCCGGTCTGAGGAACTCGGCATGCGAGGCATTGGAGAAATTTGGTGAAAGGTCGGTGCCGGTACTGTGCAATCATATTGATGACAAAGACTCGGATGTCAGAAAGTTCGTCATTGATGTGCTTGGGAACATTGGTTCGCAGGAACCGGTTCCGCTTTTGGTAAAGGCGCTGAGAGACAGCGACCCGAATGTTTCCGCAGCTGCTGCTGAAAATCTCGGGAAAATAGCTGATCCCCGGGCGGTTCCTGACTTGGTGTCGGCCCTCGACCGCTCAAATATTTCACTATGTTATACGGTTCTCGAAGCCTTGGGGAGGATTGGGCAGCCGGTGCCTATCGATGCCGTCATCTCTCTTGCCGACGAGTCGTTGCTGAAAAAACCGCTGATCGACTGCCTGGGTGCAATTGGCGATGTCGAGGTGGTACCGTTTTTAATCGAGGGGTTGCACGAGAAAGCAAAGCATGTCAGGGCTGCAGCTGCATCATCTCTGCTCATGATCCGGGCTGGAGTTTCTGAAAGCATTGCCTGCCAAGCGATTGATATCCCTTTAAGGAAACTTGCCGGGACGGCATTTTCGCGCGATCTGATAAGCCTGATTTCTGAAACGGACAAGCATCTGACTGAACCGCTGGTTAAAATTCTCGGGTTATTGGGTGATCCCGCTTCGGTAATGTTGCTTCTTGACGGGTGTCGCGACGACAGGCTTCGTGGGGTATGTCTCAATGCCTTTAAAGAAATTGGAGAAGAAGGGTTAAACGCCCTCATCGCCGAGTATCCGGCAGCGGATGATGAACAAAAGTGCTACATTACTTATATCTGCGGTGAATTGGGGTGCCAGTCTAGTGCTGGTATATTGCGGTCAGGCATGCTTAGCAGGACCCATATGCTTAGACGTGTTGCCGTAGTAGCTGCCGGGAACATCGGCACTGCCGAAATAATACCTGATATCGAGCCATTGCTCGATGATGATGAACTCGATGTTCGAGTTGGCGCTGTTGAGTCTCTCGCCCGGCTTGTTGCCAAGGATCGTGAGTCAGTGGAGCGGATCGCCGTTACCTTGTCGGCATCTCCAGCTCCGGAAAAAAGGCGCAGCTCGACTACCCTGTTTACGGCCTTAAAGCTGACGGAACGCCTGGCTCGCCTGGTAAAGGACGAAGATGCAAATGTCAGGACAGCTGCGGTGTTCTCTCTAGCGGAACTGAAAGATCCAAACAGTATTAATCATCTGGTTATGGCTCTTGTGGATGAGGAACCTAATGTAAGAATGGCTGCTGCCGGGGCTTTGGGTGAATTCAGCGGAGAGTATTCGGCCCGTTCTCTTATGCTGGCCCTGAAGGATCAGAACCATTGGGTAAAATGTGCGGCACTGCGAAGTATCGGTTCGTTGCGTATCGCAGAGGCCGAACCAGCCATCGCTGAGCTTGCCGCTGAATCAGAGGGGATTGTTTTGATTGCCGCTCTCAAGACGATGCTTGAGATTAACGGTGAAGCTGCAAGGCAGCTATGTATAAGAGCTCTAGAACACAAAGACGATGAGATTGTAAAGTCTGCCATTGAGATTCTCATGAATATCGATGACAGTTGGCTGGATGAGCAATCAGACCGGCTGTTGTTTCATGAGCAGTGGGACATCCGCAGTATTTTTATCAAGGCACTTGCCGAAGCTCGTGGTGCCAAGGCACTCCCTCTGCTAAAGACTGCTTTTGACAGAGAGACTGATGATCTCGTCAAACGGCAACTACTGGACCTTATTGGCGAGTTCTCATGATTTTTGGCTCTGATCCCGAATACCAGATGTCCGATGAAGAGTTCCGGCTTATTAGGGATCTGGTTTACAATCACTGCGGGATGTTCTTTGCCCCGGATGCAAAGTACTTGCTAGAGAAACGCCTTTCTTCGCGGTTGGCTTTTCACAATTTGGCAAGTTATAAGGATTATTATCTCCTTCTAAAGTACGACATCAGAAAAGATCAGGAAATGTCTGACTTGATGGATGTCCTTACTACCAATGAGACCTACTTTTTCAGAGAAGCATTTCAGCTGAAAGCATTTACCGACGAGATCATCCCAGAGATTGTTGAAGCAAAGCTGAAAAAGGGGGACCGCTCTCTAAGAATCTGGAGTGCTGGCTGTTCGACAGGAGAAGAGCCTTACACAATCGCAATGTTGCTGCTTGAGAACAGTATGCTCAAGGGGTGGCGGATCGAGATAATCGGCACTGACATCAGTCATAGAGTTCTGCAACAGGCCAGGAAAGGAGTTTATGGTAAGAGTTCCTTCAGGGCAACCGACGCGGCATATGTGGGCCGCTACTTTGAGGAGCAGGAAGGCGGAAGTTATCGGCTCTCAGATAATCTTCGTGAACTGGTCACCATCAGCCAGCTGAACCTGTTCGATCAAAACCGCCTGGCCCTTCTTGGGAGGATGGATATCATCTTCTGCAGGAACGTAATCATTTACTTTGACCAGCTTGCCAAGAAAAAGGTTGTAGAGACTTTTTGCCAATCGCTTTATCCTGGCGGGTTTCTGTTACTGGGTCATTCAGAGTCACTGATGAACATAACCACCCTCTTCACCCTCAGGCATCTGAAAAACGACATGGTTTATCAGAAGCCTTTGACTGCCGGAGGGGGCCTGTGAGACCTATCAGGGTTGTTGTTATCGATGATTCGGCCTACAATCGTCGTACTATAACTAAAATGCTGCAAGAGATTGAAAACGTAGAGGTTGTGGGGTATGCCTCCAATGGAGAAGAGGGGTTGAGGCGCATTATTGACCTTCGCCCCGACCTGATCACTCTTGATCTTGAAATGCCGAGGATGGACGGATTTACGATGCTGAGGATAATGATGAACTCGTGTCCGACGCCGACAATCGTCATCAGTGCCAAGAGTGAGGATGAAAGGGTATTCAAGGCTCTGGAACTCGGAGCCGCTGATTTCATCGCCAAACCAACTAGTTCAATTTCGGAAGAGATCATCACCATAAAGGAGGATCTCTTTGCAAAAGTCCGGAACGTTTTCAACCTGAATATTTCCAGGCTCAGGCGTCACGACGAAACACAACAGGCAGATGAAGAGGCTGGCGGGTTTGACCTGTATATGCCGCTGAAGCCTGAACTTATTTCGCGGTTTGATGTTTTGGCTATCGGCTCTTCAACTGGCGGTCCTCCTGCGTTGCAGGCGGTATTTGCTTCATTGCCCGTCGAGATTCCTTTTGGTGTTGCGGTAGCACAACATATGCCTGCCGGATTTACCAAGGCCTTTGCCGAGAGGTTGAACAGGACTTTTTCGTTCGAGATAATAGAGGCTAGCGATGGCGACTATGTACGGCCTAACCGCATTTTTATTGCGCCGGGCGGAAAGAATATGATTTTTCAGAAGCTTTCTGATGGGGTTGTTGCCCGGATTGTGAAGCCGGATGACGGTGACCGGTATACTCCATCAGTTGATGCTATGTTTTCCTCATTGGCTGCGATTTATGGACCAAAGCTGCTTTCTGTGGTCTTGACCGGCATGGGTAACGATGGCAGTAAAGGGGTGCTAGATGTCAAAGCCGCCGGTGGCGAGGTGCTGGCAGAAGCAGAGGACTCTGCGGTTGTCTTTGGCATGCCCCGCGAGGCGATAGCAACCGGGGTGGTTACGTCGGTTGCCCCAATAGAACTCATGGGGAGAGAGATTGCACTACAGAGCGGTTTGTTGATGTATTCTGCCTGAGACTTTTCAGCTATTTTGATAGGAGTATTGCTATGCCACTGGATGACGACAAAGGTATCCTCAACAGGGCTGATGAATTCATGCAGGTATTCAAGAAGGGGGCCGAATTCACCCAGGAACTACTGCGCGAAAACGAGCGGCTCCGGTTTCGTATTCTCGAAATGGAAAATATCCACAGTGCTTCACCTGCAGCTCAAGCGGACTCTGGAGAAACCATGCGTCTCATGCAGCGTATCTCAGAGCTCGAGAGCGAAAAAACCGAGATTCTTGAGAGGATCAGGCAGATAGAGGAGGAGAATAAGGACTTTGCAAACCGATACGTCGAGATTGAGTCCGAGAATAACAACCTCGCCAATCTGTACATTGCAAGCTATCAACTCCATTCAACTCTGGATTTCCCGGAAGTGCTGCAGATCATCATCGAAATTGTAATTAATCTGATCGGCGCTGAGAACTTTGCCATAATGCTTCTTGATGAGAAGACCAGCATGCTCGAGGCGGTAGCATCTGAAGGTGTAGATCGGGAAGATGTTCCCAAGGTCCATATGGGGGAAGGGGTTATCGGCGATGTGGCAAAGACCGGTGATAATT
Organism: Geoanaerobacter pelophilus; assembly: GCF_018476885.1. NCBI lineage: Bacteria > Pseudomonadati > Thermodesulfobacteriota > Desulfuromonadia > Geobacterales > Geobacteraceae > Geoanaerobacter > Geoanaerobacter pelophilus. Next base: position 348,729 of record NZ_JAHCVJ010000001.1, on the reverse strand, counting down.
ACTTTGTGCCGGATCTTGATCTTTACGAAATGAATATGAACAGCCCTATGGTTTGCATCCCATTAAAAATAAAAGAGCAATGTATAGGTGTTCTGGTAATATACAAGTTGCTCATGCAGAAAAAAGCATTTGCCGATGTTGATTTCGAGCTTTTTACCCTGCTGGCAGGCCATGCAGCCACGGCAATTTTCAGCTCCAGGCTTTATTCGGATTCGGAGCGGAAGCTGAACACTATTCAGGGATTCCTTGATTTACTAACAAAATAGAGTTATATACAGTACTCCTGAGGGGGCAGACATGCAGGAATACAAGGTGCTGATTGTAGAAGATTCACCAACTATGCGCCAATTGATCTCCTTTGCTTTGAAACGTTTGCGCGGCATAAAGATCGTGGAGGCCAATGACGGGGTCGATGGCCTTAAGAAGTTGTCTTCGGAGAGCTTTGATCTTGTTTTCACTGACATAAACATGCCGGTGATGGACGGTCTCAAACTGGTCAGTCTTGTGCGGAGTGATCCGAACTACAAGCATATTCCTATTGTCATAATAACTACTGAGGGGGCTCAGGAAGACAGGGAGCGCGCCCTTGCTCTCGGAGCAAGCGACTACATCACCAAGCCGATCCAGCCTAACCGGATTCTTGACGTGACAAGAAGTCTTCTTAGTATTCCTTGACCCTCCGCCCGCAATTATTCAGCGAGCCGTCTTTCCCCATCGCTCCATCGCGAGGAGTCTGTCTTGAAACGCTTCTTCGTGTCGGCATTACTGTTATTAGCCGCACCGTTACTTCTGTTTGCCAAGGACTATAAAAAGGTAACCTTTCATACGGATAATGCCGGTAAGGTCATCTTTGATCATGACGTCCATCTGAAAAAGCTGGCAAACGATTGCACGGTTTGTCATAGCTCTCTCTATCAGATCGGCAAGAAGAATCCCGTTGTGACAATGGCTGAGATGGAGAAGGGGAAGTCATGCGGATTCTGTCACAACAAGGTTCGTGCTTTTTCTGTTTCGGAATGCGTAAGGTGCCATATCGTCGACAAGGTTCCGATTGTCATCCCTGATTTCGGGACCCTTCTTTTCGACCATAAATTCCATCTGGGACTCTATACCTGCGCTGACTGCCATAACAAATACTTCTATGCCCAGTCGGGCAAGAACCCGCATGTTACCATGAAACAGATGGAAGGTGGGAAGTCTTGTGGTGCCTGCCACGACGGCAAGACCGGCTTTTCTGTCAAGGGAGACTGTGTCCGCTGTCATATAGTCAAGGATATCTCTTTTGCTGCTGCAGACCCGTTCAGTCATTCCTATCATCTGAAAATGTTCGGTTGCTATGATTGCCACAGCAAACTGTTCATTGCCGGGCCCAATGCCAAAAGGCACACAATGAAAGAGATGGAGACCGGCAGTTCCTGTGGCGGTTGCCATGACGCAAAAACAGCCTTTTCTGTCAAGGGTGACTGCAACCGTTGCCACAAATCTGTTGGTGATGTGAGCTTCAAGGCGTCCAAAGCACTTTTCCCCCATACCTTCCATCTCACTATCTATCGCTGCGCTGACTGCCATAGTGGCATATATACTGCCGGTCCCCGGCGAACTCCTTACACAATGGCCGACATGGAGAAGAAGATCGGTCGCTCGTGTGGTGCCTGCCATGAAGGTGATATGGCTTTTTCTGCCTGGGGGAGTTGCAACCGCTGCCACACTGAGACAAAAGAGCTGGAGTGGAAGATCCCAGGTGCCGGAAAAGCTGTTTTTAGCCACAGCTATCACATGGGTAAAAAGTTCTCCTGTGGTGATTGCCATTTCGGCATATTTGCTACGGGCACTATGGCCAAACGTTTCACCATGAAGCAGATGGAGAAGGGCGATTCGTGCGGGGCGTGCCATGACGGTAAAGGTGCCTTCAGTGTTTCCGCCAACTGTGGCCGCTGCCACCCGGTAAAAGATATTGATTTTGTTCTGGGGGGCAAATTCAGCCATTCTGTTCATTACGCGTTGTATTCCTGCACGGCCTGTCATAATAAGCTGTTCAAAGATGGGGTTGGCAACAAGAGCCGAACCATGCCTGATATGGAGAAAGGGTTGTCGTGCGGCGCCTGTCATTTGAGCGGCAAGGACGCCTTCACGGTCTCCGGGAATTGTGGCAGATGCCACAATGGCGCACCTGAGTTGCAGATGCAATCCCAGGGCGCAGGTCCGACGCCGTTTAGTCACCAAATTCATACTTCGGTTTACAAGTGCGATGATTGTCACAATAAAGTGTTCACTACCGGTGTTGCGGCAAAGAGATACTCAATGTCTCAGATGGAGGCTGGAAAGTCATGCGGCGCCTGCCACAATGACAAGGATGCCTTTACTGCCGCCGCTAACTGTACCCGTTGTCATCCGGTAAAGGACATCCCGTATAAAAATTGGGGAGGGCTGTTCAAGCACTCAGTCCATATTACCCTTTATCGTTGCAACCGCTGCCATGACAGCATCTTTGTTGCCGGCCCCGGACGACGCTCATACACAATGCCCGACATGGAGTCGGGGAAATCATGCGGCGCCTGCCATGACGGTAAAGAAGCATTTTCAGTAAAGAAGGATTGCGACAAGTGCCATCCCCAGACAAAAGCAATTAAATACGATTTCCCCGATAAGAAGACGAGCAGCGCTTATTTCAGTCACAAGCTTCATAAGACCAAGGGGTATAAGTGTACTGACTGCCATTACAAGATTTTTAAAACCGGGGTGAATCGCAGGTCCTATTCGATGGCTGAAATGCAGTCCGCAAAATCATGCGGGGCCTGTCACGCCTACAATATCACCGGCAGCCCGAACTGCGCAAAATGTCACAAAGGCGATAGCGAAGTAATGTAACTTTTAATTCGGAGGATAGCGTGGAGGAGAAATACCAGCCAAAGGTTGTGGAAGAAAAATGGCAGAGTGTCTGGGAAGATAACAAGAGCTTCAAGGTTTCCCATGATGCTGCCAGATCGAAATATTACCTGCTTGAGATGTTCCCTTACCCGTCTGGTCGTATCCATATGGGGCATGTCCGGAATTATTCAATCGGTGATGTTGTTGCCAGATTCAAGCGAATGAACGGTTTCAATGTCCTGCACCCGATGGGGTGGGATGCTTTCGGAATGCCGGCGGAGAATGCAGCGATACAGCATAAGAGCCACCCTGCTGTCTGGACTTATGACAATATTGCCTATATGCGCGGCCAACTTAAAAAGCTGGGTCTTTCCTACGACTGGGACCGGGAGCTTGCCACCTGCGATCTTGATTACTACAAGTGGGAGCAGCGGCTGTTTCTCCAGATGTATGAAAAGGGGCTTGCCTACAAACGTAACGCTGCTGTCAACTGGTGTCCCAAATGTGAGACGGTCCTTGCCAATGAGCAGGTTGAAGACGGTTGCTGTTGGCGATGCGACAGTGAGGTAAACCAGAAAGAGCTTGATCAGTGGTTTTTCAGGATCACCGACTATGCCGAAGAGCTGCTTGACTGGACAAACAAGCTCCCTGGCTGGCCGGAACGGGTTCTGGTAATGCAACGCAACTGGATTGGCAAGAGCTATGGTTGCGAAATCGACTTTGCCCTTGATGGCAAAGCTGGGGCAATCCGGGTGTTTACCACCCGCCAGGATACGCTTTTTGGTGCAACCTTCATGTCCCTGGCCCCTGAGCATCCTCTCGCTCTGGAGCTGACAACTGATGACCGGCGCAGCGAAGTCGAGGCGTTTATCGACAAGGTCAGAAAGACCGAGAAAGCAAAGAGAACTGCCGATGACCTGGAAAAAGAAGGGGTGTTTACAGGCTCCTACTGCATTAACCCGGTAACCGGTCGGAAGATGCCGGTTTACCTGGCTAATTTCGTTCTTCTCGATTACGGCACCGGCGCGGTCATGGCTGTGCCTACCCATGACCAGAGAGATTTCGAATTTGCCCAAAAATACGATCTGCCATTGCAGGTGGTTATCCAGCCACCTGGAGAGCAGCTTGATGCGGTGAACATGAAAGCCGCCTACACTGACCCGGGGATCATGGCCAACTCTGGCGAGTTTGACGGTCTGAGCAGTACGGACGCCAAGGAGAAAATTGCTGATTACCTGGGAGCAAAGGGACTGGGCACCAAGACAGTCAACTTCAGGCTGCGCGACTGGCTGATATCCAGGCAGCGGTATTGGGGAAACCCGATCCCGGTTATTTATTGTGACTGCTGTGGGGTTGTACCGGTTCCGGAAAAGGATCTGCCGGTAGTTCTTCCCAAGGATGTTGCCTTTACCGGCGAGGGGGGGAATCCTCTTGCCCGGGTTGAATCGTTTGCCAAAGTTGCCTGCCCTAAATGTGGCAAACCGGCGCGGCGCGAGACCGATACCATGGACACCTTCGTACAGTCCTCATGGTATTTCCTGCGCTACTGTTGCCCTTCATTCAACAATGGGCCGATTGATAAACAAGAGGCCGAATACTGGATGTCGGTTGACCAATATATCGGCGGGATTGAACATGCGGTCCTGCACCTGCTTTATGCACGGTTTTTTACCAAGGTTCTGCGTGACCTCGGCTATGTCGATATTGATGAGCCGTTCACCAATCTTCTCACTCAGGGGATGGTAATCAAAGACGGGGCAAAGATGAGCAAATCCAAGGGTAATGTGGTTGACCCGGATGCGCTTATTCAGAAATACGGGGCTGATACTGCCCGCCTGTTCTCGCTTTTTGCCGCACCTCCGGAGAAGGACCTTGACTGGAGTGATCACGGGGTGGATGGTAGCTATCGTTTCCTGAACCGTGTCTGGAAGTTGGTCTTTGAGTTAAAGCCTTTGGTTGAGAAGGCAGGCAGGCTTGATCCAGGTAATCTGGGTGATGATGCCAAGGCGCTGCGCCGGGTGCTGCATAAGACTATTCGCAAGGTAACGGAAGATGTCGGGGAGAGGTTCCATTTCAATACCGCTATTTCCGCCATCATGGAGCTTGTCAATGCGGTATTCTCCTTTGAGCCTAAGAATGACCCTGCCAACGGTGCGGTGCTGAAAGAAACCGTCGAGGCAATGGTACTGATGCTGGCACCGTTTGTGCCTCATTTCGCCGAAGAATTATGGCATATCCTGGGGCATGAAGGTGGTGTCGAGGTTCACGGTTGGCCGAAATACGATGCTGCTGCTGCTGTAGACGAGGAACTCCTGGTTGTACTACAGGTTAATGGCAAACTCAGAGGTAAAGTTACCGTACCTGCAGATGCGACTCAGGAGTCGATAGAGCAGGCAGCACTTGCTGATCCGAAAATTCAGGTGTATCTAGAGGGGAAAACGGTTCGCAAGGTAATTTACGTACCTGGCAAGCTTTTGAATATTGTTGTCGGCTGATATCTGGTTTACGTGTTTATGATGTCACGACCCTGCAGGCAAGTTCTGCAGGGTCGTCGAGTATGGAGGTTTGCCAGTGTCCCGATCGATCAATGCGTTTGTGCTACTTGGTGCCATTCTGATGCTGGCCGGCTGCGGATATGGGTTGGCAGCCAGAACGATTCCCGGCAATCAGACCATTGCCATTCCGATATTCGCTAACAAGACTCTCAGGCCGAATCTGGAGGCGTGTGTCACCTCAAAGCTGGTGGAGCAGTTTGCGCGAGCCGGCGGAGGGCGCGTTGTAAACCATGACAAGGCTGAGCTTGAGCTTACAGGAGCGATTCTCTCTTACAGCGAATCAGCGAGTGCCTACACCGCCGGGGACAAGGTGGCATTGTATCAGGTTACCATGACAGTCGAGGCATCTTTGCGACAGCTCAGTACCGGCAATGTGTTGTGGAAAGGGACGTTGCGTGCGGTGCAGGATTATCCGACCAGCAACGATCTGGCTTTAAAGCTGAATGCCCAGGATGCGGCTCTCCGGGAACTTTGCCGGAAACTGGCAGAGGGTATTGAGCGAGAGAGCGGCAATCACTTTTAGTCTGAGATACATTTGCGTCTTGAGCATGGAGATCTGTTGTGAAGCCAGAAGAACTTGAAATTGCCATAGGCCGGGGGGAGATTGCGCCTGTCTATTATTTTTATGGGGATGAGCCGTACCTCATGGAGCGGGGGATAAGCAGACTCCTGGAGCGTCTCGTGGATCCGGCGAGTCGCGACTTCAATCTTAATGTTTACTATGGAGCGGAATGCAAGGGTGAAGAGATTGCCGATACCGCCCAAACCTTGCCGATGTTTGCCGACTGGAGAGTGGTCCTGGTCAAACGGGGAGAGGCGTTATCCGCGGCAGCACTGGATCAGCTGTTCTTCTATGTACAGAATCCATCGCCTACCAGCTGTCTGATCATCCAGGGCGAAAAAATCGACCAGCGGAAGAAGTTTTTTACTGAGTTGAAGAAACATGGCGTTCTTGTGGAATGCAAGCGGCCGTATGAAAACCAGCTTGGCGCTTTTATCAAATCTGAAGCAGGGGGCTACGGCAAGAAGATCAATGCTGCCGCTGCGGAAATGCTGGTCCATCTTGTTGGAAATAATCTCCAGGAACTCGCTTCGCAGATCGAAAAAGTTGCCATGTACGCCGGGCAACGCGGAACAATAGAGCTGTCAGACGTACGAAGCATTGTTTCGGATACCAAAGTAGACAATGTTTTTGAACTTGCCAATGCCCTTGGTGCGAAAAATCTGGCTACTGCCATGAGACGCCTGCAGACTATCTTACGGGACGGTGAAGCACCGTTGATGCTCCTGGCAATGATCACCCGTCATTTTCGGCAGGTTTGGCAAGTGCGGGAGTTGCTTGACAAAAAGGTAGCTGAGCCGGAAATCGCCAAGAAAACCGGAATTAACCCATATTTTCTAAAAGGGATGCTCAAACAGGCCAGTAATTTCAGCACAGGGGAATGTCGCAGGCTTTTCGAGCTGTTCTTCGCTGCCGATCTATCAATGAAGAGTGGTGGGCGGCCAACAATCGTTATTGGCGAACTTGTTATGAAGATCTGTGCCGGAAGTAGGTAATCTGCACGAAATAAAAGGGCGTGCAGAGCACGCCCTTTTTAAAAAATAAAGAGGCAGATGGTTAGTTAGTTAAGGGTATTAACCAACTTGGTCAGTCTTGAAACGCTCCGTGATGCATTAGAAGTGTGAATGACGCCTTTAGAAGCTGCCTTGTCGATGACAGGTATTGCAGCAGCAAGCGCTTCACGAGCAGCATCCAGGTTGTTTCCGGCAACTGCCTCACGGACGTTCTTTACGAACGTGCGCAAAGTGGAACGAACATGACGGTTGCGGAGCCGCTTTTTTTCATTCTGCTTGATTCTCTTAAGTGCTGATTTGTGATGAGCCAAACTACACCTCCATATATCTATTCAAGATGATTATTGATGTCTGAAAGAAAATATCTTTTAGCACCATCAGTATTCTGGTGTCAAGCAAATTCTTGTGATTCTTGGGTTTGAGCTCAATTTCATTCTTGCATCAATAGTATGATTCTGTTACGATTCCAAACTTTCGAGCAACCTAATGTGCAGTAATAGCCTCATCAAGGAGTTTACCATAACATGTTGAAGATATTTGATTATCTTTTCGGAATGTTTTCCAACGATCTTGCCATTGATCTTGGTACGGCCAACACCCTTGTTTATCTTAAAGGTAAAGGGATTGTGATGCGGGAGCCGTCTGTTGTGGCGGTTCAGAAGATGAATAACGGTCAGCAGAAAGTCCTTGCTGTGGGGATGGAGGCCAAGAAGATGCTGGGCCGGACTCCAGGGAGCATTACTGCAATCAGGCCGATGAAGGATGGTGTCATTGCAGACTTTGATATTACTGAAGAGATGCTGCGCTATTTTATTCACCGCGTTCACAACAGGAAAACCCTGGTTCGCCCCAGGATTGTGATCTGCGTTCCGTCAGGGATCACCCAGGTTGAAAAGCGTGCGGTTAAAGAGTCTGCCGAGTCTGCAGGAGCCAGAGAGGTCTATCTCATCGAGGAGCCCATGGCCGCTGCAATAGGGGCCGGCCTGCCGATTACCGAGGCCTCGGGCAATATGATTGTAGATATCGGTGGGGGCACAACCGAGGTAGCTGTAATTTCTCTGGCCGGTATCGTCTATACAAAATCGGTCAGGGTCGGCGGCGACAAGATGGATGAGGCGATTGTTCAATATATCAAGCGTAAGTACAATCTGCTGATTGGAGACAGGACCGCTGAAATTATCAAGATCGAGATCGGCGAGGCATATTCAGCCGGCGACCTTCACACTATGGAGGTAAAAGGCCGCGACCTCGTTTCCGGCATCCCCAAGACGGTCGAGATTAATTCTGATGAGATCAGAGAAGCACTGTCAGAGCCAGTCAATGCAATTGTGGAAGCGGTCAAGATCTGTCTTGAGAGGACTCCGCCGGAGCTGGCTGCTGATATCGTCGATAAGGGAATAGTCCTTGCCGGTGGCGGGGCACTTCTCAGAAACCTGGATCTTCTTCTTCGCGAGGAGACAGGACTTCCTGTCGTGACAGCAGAGGATCCTCTTTCCTGTGTTGTGCTCGGCTCCGGAAAAGTGCTGGACGAACTGAACCTTCTTAAGAGTGTTGCGATTACTTCATAGCGCTACTATTCTGTCAGGCAATTCAGCCTAAACGCAACGGCGCAAGTACACAGAGAATTCTCCGCTATCCGGGCTCTCTATGCTCACTTGATAAGTTGCGTTTTTTTATTTTTTCAGCTTTTAACCATTAATTTCCCAATGCCCAACGAACCCATCGACATAATAATTCCCGTATGGAACCGGCCGATTGAGACCCGCGCCTGTCTGGTGAGCCTTGTCCAAAACTCCTCCAATGCTCGCCTGATCCTTGTGGACAACAGTAGTGACAGGGAAACTGAACGGATGCTGGAGGAGTTTGCTGAAGCGCTTGACGTCAGAGTTCTGTATCTGAAAAACCGGGTAAACGAAGGTTTTGTCAGGGCTGTGAACAGAGGCCTCAGCTGCTCTGAAACGGAATATGTGGCAATTGTTCGCCAGAATTCGGTCGTCAGGCCGGGTTGGCTCGATGTCTTGAGTGGTTTCCTGAGCCAGGCTCCTGGAACCGGAATTGTTGTGCCGCATTTTCTCGAAAAAGGCGGCAAAAAGTCATTTAGGGTCAATGAAGCGCCTTCAGAAGCAATGGAGATATCTGCGGCAGATTTTGCAGCGCTCCTGCTGCGCCGTTCCCTGCTGGATTCAGTTGGTAGCTTCAACGAGGAGATGGATGGAGCGTTCTGGTGTCTTCTGGATTATTCTTGCCGGACGTGGCGGGCAGGGTATCGAACCTGTGTTGTCCCGAAGAGCGTTGTTGAGAGGTCTGCAGAAGTGACTTTGGGCTCAGAGTCTCGCCGGGCAGAACATGAACAGAAGATTCGGACGACGTTCTCCAAGACCTGGGGGGACGCAAGGGCCTTTTGCATTCATATCCCGAAAGGGTCTGATCTTACTCTGGCCAAGGATAGGTTTGATCTGATTGCAACTGCTGCGCGCCAGGGCAACAGGATCATGCTTGTGGTGCATCCTTCCATGGCAACTCCACTTGCCAAGGCCGGACTCAGACGCTTTCACGAAAACATCTCTATTCAAACCCTGTCACGCCTGCTGCCGGAACGTAGCGCTGTTCGTACAGTGGCTGCCTTTATTGAACATGGACTGCCAATTACCCAGGTGAGCTGGGGGGCTGAAATCTGTTGCAATAATTACGGCGAGCCGGTTGCTTTTTCTGAGCTGGAGAAACTTGTCAACGCTAATCAGTCCACCTATTATCAACGGACTATTCCGCATTAACTTTCGGAGGGGAAGTATGAAGGCCGAAATCGTCAGCCAACTTACAGAGAATCAGCAAGTAATGTCAGAGATGGCCTTATCCATGGCTGATCAGATAGAGCACTTTGTCGAGTTGTTGTGCGAAGCATTCAGCAACGGCAAAAAGCTGCTGGTCATGGGTAATGGCGGTTCCGCTGCCGATGCCCAGCATTTCGCCGCCGAAATAGTCGGTCGTTTCAAGTTGGAGCGCCGTGGCCTCCCTGCCATAGCTTTTACCACAGACACTTCAATTCTCACTGCTATCGGCAATGACTACGGATTCGACCGGATTTTCACCCGCCAACTGGAGGCCCACGGTCAGCCGGGCGATGTTGTCGTTGGCATTTCAACGAGCGGAACCTCAAAAAACGTGCTTGCAGCACTTGAGGCAGCCAAAGAGCAGGGGTGCCGGACTGTCGGGCTTCTCGGTCGAGGTGGCGGTACTATTGCCAGTATTGCCGATCTGGCCCTGGTGGTGCCGAGCGACAATACCCCTCGTATCCAGGAAGGACACATCACCATCATCCACATTGTCTGTGATTTGCTGGAGAAACGGCTGTTCTCGTGAATCGCACATCTCGGACCGGAGTGGCACAACCTGGCGTCGCTAAGCGGCGGGCAGTTTTTATCGATCGTGACGGCACGATCAACGAGGAAAAGGAGTATCTCTACCGTCCGGAGGCGTTCGAGTTTATACCGGGAGTGCCGGAAGCGATACGTATCCTGGGTGAGGCCGGTTTCCTGGTGGTTGTGGTGACCAACCAATCGGGGGTGGCCAGAGGGTACTATGGGGAAGATGATGTCCGGAGCTTGCACCGGTATATGGATGAGCTGCTCTTAACTGCTGGAGCCAAGGTTGATGCCTATTATTTCTGCCCTCATCATCCGGTTAACGGTGTGGGAGAGTACCGGATCGATTGCCGTTGCAGGAAACCTATGCCCGGGATGTTGCTTCAGGCAGTTTCCGATCTGGGGATAGACCTCTCGGCGTCCTGGATGATAGGAGATAAGCTGGCCGATGTGGAGGCGGGGATTGCTGCCGGCTGCCGCTCGGCCATGGTACTCACCGGATATGGAACTGAAGAACAAACTAAACTGCCGGTGGATGTTCCAGTCTTCAAAGACTTGTTGGCTGCTGCCCAGGCAATCTTAACAGAGCTTCCCGATTAATCGTTTGACGCATCTGTTGGCGCTGTGGTAATAAAAATCCAGTTTATATCAAGCTTTTCGGAGTGTTTGAATGGCTATAACCAAGGGAATTGTTCTTGCGGGGGGGGCTGGCAGCAGGCTCTATCCTCTGACGCTGGTGGCCAGCAAGCAGTTGCAGCCGGTCTACGACAAGCCGATGATCTACTACCCGCTGGCCACCATGATGATGGCAGGCGTCAAAGATATCCTGATTATCTCTACACCGCTTGATACCCCCAGATTCCAGTCGCTGCTCGGTGACGGGTCGCGGTGGGGCGTCAAGCTGACCTACAAGGTTCAGCCCGAGCCAAAGGGGATTGCCCAGGCCTTTCTGGTCGGCGAGGAGTTCATTGCCGGCGATCCGGTGATGTTGATCCTCGGAGATAACATATTCTACGGGAAAATTGGGTTGGATCGCCTGGCACGGGAGTTTGCCGGCGGGTCAATGGTCTTCGGGTATTACGTCAACGACCCTGAGCGCTATGGCGTGGTGGAGTTTGACTCATCCGGCAAGGCAATCGGTATCGAAGAAAAGCCGGAAAAGCCGAAGACCCATTATGCTGTACCGGGGTTGTATCTGTACGATGAAAAGGTGGTGGCAATTACCAAGTCGATCAAACCATCTCCCCGCGGTGAGCTTGAAATCACCGATGTCAATCTGGAGTACCTGCGCCGCGGAGAACTGCGGGTGGAAAAGCTCGGCCGCGGTATTGCCTGGCTTGATACCGGAACGCACCAGAGTTTGCTGGAAGCAAGTCATTTTATCGGTACCCTGGAGGCCAGGCAAGGTTTGAAAATTGCCTGCCTGGAGGAAATTGCCCTCAGGATGGGGTTCATCGACTGCCGCAGGATGGCTGAGGTGATTGCGGAGACTCCCAAGTCATCGTATCGGGAATATTTACAGCGAGTTTACAATGAGGCCGAGCTTTGTGGCACCGGAGGTGGCAATGTCTGAGCAGTATCGCAAGGGAAAGATTCATGACGTGGTTGTCCGGCCTTTAAGCAAATTTCTTGACGAACGAGGCTGGCTTGCCGAGCTGTTCAGATCCGATGAACTTGATGCCGGCCTAATGCCGGTCATGGCATACGTATCGATGACCCAGCCAGGGGTTGCCCGCGGTCCCCATGAGCATGTCGACCAGACCGACTATTTCTGTTTTATCGGGCCTTCAAACTTTAAAGTCTATCTCTGGGATTCGCGAACCGATTCTCCATCGTTCGGGGTCAGGCAGGTAATTTATGCCGGTCTGGATGCTCCGGTAATGCTCATCGTCCCTCCAGGTGTGGTGCATGCCTACAAAAACATTGGTAATGAGAACGGCATAGTCTTTAATGCCCCTAACCGGCTTTACGCCGGGGAAGGAAAACGCTCCCCTGTTGACGAGATCCGCCATGAAGAGGCTTCTGAAGCCAATTATCTTCTGGATTAGCATTGCCTGTCCATATCCGGACAAGATGAAAATTGCGTGACGCGAAGGGGGGACTGCAGTCTCCCCTTCCCCTTTTGGGGCTGGGATTATGTGGGAGTTGATCAAAAAATACCGTACAGGTTTTATTACCGGCCTGGTTTTGCTGACGGTCATTCTTGTTTTTGCCAGCAATCTGAAAAACAGAGAAGACGCCAACCTATTCGAACGCGGTCTGATTACCCTGTTCTCTCCGTTATTTGGTGCCGGGGCCAAGGTTGCCGGCAGCGCTGAAACGGTTTGGAGCGATTATCTTGCCCTGGTCAACCTGCGTAAACACAATAAGGAGCTGCTTGAGCAGCTAAGGCTCATGAACGGCCGGCTTATCGGAGAGCAGGATGCTTTGCTGGAAAACGAGCGGTTGAAAAAATTGCTCGACTTGAAAGGCACGGTTCCGGTTCCTGCTGTTGCCGCTTCGATAATCGGAGAAGACGGCGCTCCCTGGTTTAAGACGGTGCTTATCGATCGTGGCGAAATGGATGGCTTCCAGGAAGGGATGCCGGTTGTTGCTTCCGACGGTGTGGTCGGTCAGTTGATAAAGGTTGCCGGTCACAGCAGCCGGGTGTTGTTGCTCACCGATCATTCAAGCGGCATTGCTGCCGTTGTTCAGCGCTCGCGGGCGCGAGGCGTGGTGCGGGGGGCTGGCAGCGGCAGGCTGACTCTGGAATTTGCCATAAGAGAAGATGATGTCAAGGTTGGGGACCAAGTTGTCACCTCGGGCATGGGCGGGATATTTCCCAAAGGTCTCCCCCTGGGGGAGGTGACCATGGTAAAGAAAGGGGAGTACGGAATCTTTCAGACTGTTGAGATCAGGCCCTCTGTCATGATTTCACGGCTGGAGGAGGTGCTTGTCCTCTTGAAGAAACATAATGACTAGTTTCTTTCGTTCAATAATAGCCTTTGTTGTTGCGTTTGTTTGCCAGGTCGCCATTTTCCCGGCGCTACTGGCAGACCCCTTCAAACCGAATCTGCTGCTGGTTACGGTTGTCTGGGTGGGGTTGACTGTTTCCAGTTTGTGGGGTGCCGCACTGGTCTATTTCATCGGGCTTATGCAGGATACGGTAAGCGGCCTGTACCTTGGTCTCAACGGCATTACCTATCTTGCTACCTTTTTGGTCCTCCATAGCATCGCCCATCGTTTGTATGCTGACAGCCGTTATCTTATGACGCTCTCAGTGTTTGTTGCCACCATGGCCTGTGGCATAACCCAGCTGATTCTTCTGGCCCTTTTCTCGTCTGCAGGGGGCATAGCTGTAACCCTGCTTTACTCCCTCGTTCCGCAAAGCCTGATAAACGCCTTGGCAGCTTCCCTCTTTTTTGCATTTCTCGACAAGCCGGATACGGAGGAGTTGGCGTGAGCAGACAGCAGTTTCTCCGCGGCAACAAGCAGGGGAGCCAACGAGTCATCTGGGGTGCGGCATTTGTTGGCATTATCTTCCTCATCCTGGCAGCCCGTCTCTGGTATCTTCAGGTCATCGACTCTGACCGGCTTAAAACACTTTCGGAAATCAACCGGCTGCGATTTGTGCCGATTGCCGCTTCAAGAGGCAATATCCTTGATCGCAACGGCAAAGTGCTTGTGAAAAACACGCCCTCGTTCAGCGTTGCCATTGTTCCTCAGGAAGTAAAAGACAAGGACGCGCTACTGACATCATTGTCCGGATATCTCGGACTTGACCGTAATGAGCTTGTCCAGCGCTGGGAAAAAGGGAAGGGGCGGGCAAAGTACTTTCCCATAGTAATCGCCTCAGGAATCAACCGGGACCAGCTGGAATTTCTCGAAGAGAACCAGCTATGGCTGCCAGGCATAGATATCGAGATGAAGCCGATCCGCGAATACCCCTCGGGTATTCTCGCTTCACACCTTCTTGGCTACCTCGGGGAAATAACAGAGCAGGATCTTGAGAAAGAAGAGTTCAGCAACTATAACCAGGGTGACTACGTTGGCAAGAATGGTCTGGAGCGGAGCTGGGAAAAAGTTCTGCGTGGGGTCAATGGCGGGAGGCAGATTGAAGTTGATGCCCGTGGCCGTTATCTCAGGACCTTAATTGAGACAAAACCCACCGTAGGTAACAGCCTGGTTCTCACCATAGACCAGGCAATTCAGCAGGAAGCTGAGAAGGCATTAGGGGATAAGGCCGGGGCAGCGGTCGTCATGGAGATCGATACCGGCGAGATTCTTGCTTTTGTGAGCAATCCGGGATTTGATCCCTCGCTGTTTGCCGGTAAAATGCCGCAAGACGTATGGAAATCGTATCTTGACGACAAGAGGCATCCTCTGGAAAACAAGGCGCTCAAGGGCCAGTATCCGCCAGGGTCTACCTTTAAGATCATTACGGCACTTGCCGGGCTTGAAAGCGGTTTGATCGATGAGCATACCACAGTGTCGTGTAGCGGTTCATATGATGTGGGCAAGGATACCTTTAAATGCTGGGACAAGAAGGGGCATGGTTCAGTTGACCTGAAAAGGGCCTTGCGAGAGTCATGCGATGTCTATTTTTACCAACTCTCGGAAAAACTGGGGGTTGACAGAATCGCCGAGATGGCAAGACGGTTCGGGCTTGGCAACTCTCTGGGAATCGGGCTGGAGAATGAAAAAAACGGGCTTATCCCGACCATGGAATGGAAAGAGAAAAAGTACGGGAAAAAATGGTATCGGGGCGAGACCCTTCCGGTAGCAATAGGCCAGGGGTACACCCTGATGACCCCAATACAGCTTGCCTCAATGACTGCCGCGGTTGCCAATGAGGGAACGGTATACCGCCCCCATCTGGTAAAACGTGTCGTTGATCCAGACGGCCGTGTTCTCAAAGAGTACAAGCCGGAGGTATTGTATCGTCCCGCAGTAAAGCCCCAGAGCTTTCGTCTAGTCAAGCAAGGGCTGCTGGCAGTAGTCAATGAACCGCGTGGCACCGGCGCTGCCGCCAGGCTGTACGAGGTCAAGGTAGCCGGCAAGACAGGGACCTCCCAAGTGGTAAAGCAGCGCGACGGTAAGCGTGATGTTGCCTATCAGTACCGGGATCATGCTCTTTTTGTGGCTTTTGCTCCATTTGAAAAACCTGAAGTGGCAGTTTCCGTGGTCATAGAGCATGGAGAACATGGTGGCTCAGCTGCCGCGCCTATTGCCGGAGCGATTCTGAAAACATATTTTGAACAAAAGGGTGTAATAAAGAAGCCGGTAGCAAAGGTGCCTGACAGTGACAACAGTGAGGATGCCCCTGAGCGGACTGAACAGAAAGAGGGAGATCAGCAGTGATCGATCGACGGCTTTTTACAAATTTTGATTGGATGTTTTTCTTTCTGATCATGATTCTGATCAGCACCGGGATTATGAATATTTATAGTGCGTCAGCCTCGTACCGCTTCACCGGAATGTCGTTTTCCGTCAAGCAGCTTTACTGGATGACCGGCGGCCTCATGCTGATGATCGTCGTGTGCAGCATCGACTACCATATTTTTGAAGACCTGTCTTACTGGTTTTATGGTGCGGTGCTTTTGATGCTGGTCCTGGTCATGGTGGTCGGCAAGACCACCATGGGCGCGACCCGCTGGCTGAATCTGGGGTTTATGAGCATCCAGCCATCAGAGCCGATGAAGATCGTTATCATTATGACTTTTGCCAGGTATTTCAGTAAAAACTATGCGGTCGAGGGCATTGGTTTTCGTGAGATCTTTTACCCGTTGTTGCTTTTGGGAGTGCCGGCCCTGTTGATCATGAAACAACCCGATCTGGGGACGGCCATCCTGGTAATACTGGTTGCCTCATCAATAATGGTGTTCGTCGGTATCCGTTGGAAGCTTATTGTTTCCGGGCTTCTCGCGCTTGCCCCGGCAATTTATCTCGGGTGGCATTACTATTTGCGGGAATACCAGAAAAACCGCATCCTTAATTTTCTAAACCCTGAGCGGGATCCTCTCGGTAGCGGCTATCATCTCATTCAGAGCAAGATTGCCGTGGGCTCGGGCGGTTTTTTCGGCAAAGGTTTTCTGAAAGGGACCCAGTCGCAGCTGCGCTTCCTTCCTGAGCAGCATACTGATTTTGCCTTTTCTGTTTTTGCTGAAGAGTGGGGTTTGGTGGGGTGTCTGATCCTGCTGGTTCTTTACCTGTTTCTGGTACTTTGGGGGCTCCAGATTGCCGGGCGCTGCAACGACCAGTTTGGTCGGCTGCTGGCGGTGGGGGTGACAGCCATGATTTTCTGGCATATAGTTATTAACATCGGCATGGTTGTCGGCCTGTTTCCGGTCGTTGGGGTCCCGTTGCCCTTTCTCTCATATGGGGGAACTTCCCTGATAACCTCGATGACAGGAGTGGCGATTCTACTGAATATCAGTATGAGACGATTCATGTTCTAACTGCTGTGCCGCGCCGATTCAAAAGCTCTCTGCTTGTCTGGTCATCGGCCACTTTCTAGGCGGCTTGAGATTATCGTGAAGCAGACGGGCATGATATTGTGGGTAACGGAGGAGAGTATGAAAGAAGCGCTCTGCTACGAAAAACTCGCCGAAGGTAAAGTCCGCTGTAATCTGTGCCGCCATCATTGCCTGATAGCCATTAGGCAGCGCGGCATCTGCGGGGTCAGGGAGAACCGCGACGGGGTGCTCCAGACTCTGGTGTACGGAAAGCTGGTTGCAGAGAGTGTCGATCCGGTGGAGAAGAAGCCGCTTTTTCACTTCCAGCCTGGCAGCCGCACCTATTCAGTCGCAACTGTCGGCTGCAACTTCCGGTGCCGTCATTGCCAGAATTACAGTATATCGCAGGTGCCACAAGGGACAGAGCATATCCCCGGGGTCGATCGCACTCCGGAAGAGGTTGTGAGCCGGGCGATTGCCGCCGGCTGCCGCTCAATATCCTATACCTACACTGAGCCGACCATTTTCTTCGAATTCGCCCTGGATACTGCCAGGTTGGCCCGTCAGGCAGGGCTTGCCAATATCTTTGTCAGCAATGGCTACATAACCCAGGATGCCCTAGAAATCATTGCTCCTTTCCTGGATGCTGCTAATATTGATCTCAAGGCTTTCAGCGACCGGTTCTATAAAGAGATTGCCGGAGCACGGCTAGCTGGCGTTCTGGAAACAATACGGGATTACCATCGCCACGGCATCTGGATTGAATTGACAACACTGTTGATTCCGGGACTGAACGATTCCGTTGAAGAACTTGCCGGGCTGACCCGCTTCATTGCCGATGAACTCGGAGTGCATGTCCCTTGGCATATCAGCCGGTTTTTCCCGACATTTCAGCTGACGGATCGTGCCGCAACGCCAGTGGAAACTCTGCATAGCGCTGCAGAAATCGGTAAGACGGCAGGTCTAAGATACGTTTATCAGGGGAATGTGGTGGAGCCGGGAAAGGAAGATACGCTTTGCCCCAGGTGTCAGGCTACGCTGGTACGCCGATCCGGGTTTCAAGTTACGGAATTGAGGGTCAAGGACGGTGAGTGCCCTGCCTGTGGCGCGGCTATCTCCGGGCAATGGGCCTGAATTTTTCATCAACTTAAAGGACGGCGAGGGACCTTCGCTTTAACTTTCAGATGTGGGTTATATGCCGGAATTCAAGAAACTACATATAATTGTTATCGCCGTCTGCTGCATTGCCCTGTTTTGGGTAGCCGATGTTTATGTCGATGCAAAATTCTTCGGCGAGGGCGGGGTAGGTCAGCAGTTTTTTCATCCCACCGCTCAGGAACTGTGGTACCGGTCTGCATTTGCCGTTGCCCTTTTGGTTTTTACGGCATTCGTTTGTGTAGTCATCTCCCAGCGAGACCGACTCGACCGGCAGTTAACGTCTGCCCTTGAGGCAGCCGCGTCGGAAAAATCCAAAAGCGAGGCGATTATTGCCGCTATCGGCGACGGGATCAGTATTCAGGACACCGGGTTCAGGGTGCTGTATCAGAATGAGGTGCATCGCCAGATGGCTGGCGGCAATTTCATTGGCGAGCAGTGTTTCAGTGCTTTCGGCAGGGGGACATCTCCCTGCGAGGGCTGCCCCGTGGTGGCTGCGTTTAACGACGGCGGCATCCATACCCTGGTCAAGCAGACTCCGCCTGGGTCTGCTACAACTCATATCGAAATCATTGCCTCGCCGCTACGTGACGCCAGTGGCAATATTGTTGCCGGAATCGAAGTCGTCAGGGATATCTCCTCTCACATGCAGTCCGAGGCGAATCTGGCCCGCAAGGCTGCCGATCTCGAAGCGCTTAACCGCGAGTTGGAGTCTTTTGCCCATTCCGTTTCTCACGATCTCAGGAAACCGCTGACGGTGATATACACGGCAGCCCACTATCTCCGGGAGAATAGCGTTGCAGCCGAGGCAGATCCTGCATCCTATTTTATTAATACCATCTGCGACGCCAGCCAGAGAATGGAGGAGCTGATCGAATCTCTCCAGATGTTGGCCAACATCTCGCACCGGCAGATAAACCATGCTCGGCTGAACCTTTCCGAGTTGGCTTCAGTGATAACTGCCGATCTTGGGCTTATCAATCCGGAACGCCATGTTTCATGCCATATTACTCCAGGGCTTACCGCTTATGGCGATTGCGGGTTGATCCGGATTTTGCTGGAAAATCTCCTGGGCAATGCCTGGAAATATACCGCCAATGAGCCTGCTGCATCGATCACTTTCGGTGAGTGCGAAACGATAAGAGGGAAAGCATTCTTTGTGCAGGACAACGGAGCCGGATTTGATATGGCTTTTGCGGACAATCTCTTCAAGCTATTTTCAAGACTTCATGACAGCAAGCAATTCAGTGGCACCGGTATCGGCCTGGCTACCGTAAAAAGGGTTGTGGAACGTCACGGCGGTCAGGTATGGGGTGAAGGCAAAGTTGGAGAAGGTGCCACGTTTTATTTTATCTTGCCGGAGGGAAAAGGATGAAGGTCTCATTCGCCCGGCGTTTGTGGGTAACCTTTTCCGCCAACGTCATCGGTATTTATGCTTCCTTGTTCAATGATTTCAGGAGCCGGGGCGCTGAACATATACCTGAGTCAGGTGGGGTGTTGCTTGCTGCCAACCATATTTCCGCTTATGAGACGATCTTTCTCCCGTGGGCGATTATCAGGAGTTTTCCGATGAGCATGCTCTGGGCGCCGGCCAAGGAAGAGCTCTTTGCCAAAACCTTCACCCGGCTGCTGTACAGCTCATGGGGCGCTTTTCCGGTAAGACGGGGACGGGACGTTCGCGCCGGCAAAGCAATCAATGAACTGCTCGTCGACCAGCGAGTGATGCTTTTCCCGGAGGGAACCCGCCACAAGGATGGTCGCCTGGGCAAAGGCAACCGCGGCGTAGGCAAGATAATATACGATGTGCGACCGGCAGTAGTCCCTACTGCCCTGATCGGACTGAACCGCTGGAAGTTCCCAGGTGTACGGCAGCAGGGTATGGTGGTCTTTGGGGCGCCGATCGATTTCTCCGATCTTTTCCTGCGCGACGACTGCAAGGAGACCCATCAGTTGATTGTTGATCGGGTGATGGATGCGATTGAAGCGCTGCTCAAGGAAGAGGGGGCTTATGTCGGACGCTGTTGAAATCTTCTGCGACGGTGCCTGTAGCGGCAACCCTGGGCCTGGCGGCTGGGGTACGATCCTGCGTCTCGGCAATAATGAGAAAGAGCTTTCCGGCGGCGAACCGGCAACGACCAACAACCGGATGGAACTGACCGCAGCCATTGCCGGGCTTGCTGCCTTGAAACGACCTTGTCGGGTCGTCATCACCACTGATTCCCAGTATCTGGTCAAGGGGATGACCGAGTGGATATCCGGGTGGATCAGGAAAGGATGGATCAACAGCAAGAAAGAGCCTGTTGTGAACCGCGATCTCTGGGAACGGTTGCTGGAGCTTACCGGAATTCACACTGTTGAGTGGCGCTGGGTTCGCGGCCATGACGGCCATGCAGAGAACGAGCGGTGCGATGAACTGGCGAGGAATGCCATTGGGAAACTCTGACCTGTCGCCTACATTTTACCTGTGGGGTGAATAACTGCAGATTCCCTTGCTACCTGGCTTTGATGACACTGTAAAAAAAATGCTTTACATTTGTCCGACTAATACGGTAAAGAATAAAACATTGCTTGCTGGCAAAAATATGCAGCAAGTTCCTACAATCGAATAAGTACCACGTTTCTTATCAAGAGCGACCGAGGGACAGGCCCTATGACGTCGCGGCAACCTCCCGAAAGGGAAGGTGCCAATTCCTGCGAAACCGACAGGTTTCGGGAGATAAGGGAGCGCGGACGATCTGCAAAGAGAGTCCCCTTCCGCACCCCGGAAGGGGATTTTCATTTTGGAGGTCTATCATGAACATCGCATCTCAGGCAGCACAGATTGGACTTGATTGGGATACCCGTACCGGCGCAGTCACTGTCCCGATCTATCAGACAGCTACTTTTCGCCACCCCGGCCTTGGTCAGAGCACCGGCTACGACTACTCCCGTTCCGGCAATCCGACTCGTCAGGCGCTTGAAGACGGCATTGCCAAGCTGGACGGCGGTTGCCGCGGTTTTGCCTACGCTTCTGGGATGGCGGCCATCACCAGCCTGCTGTTCCTGTTCAGCCATGGCGACCACATTATCGTCACCGAGGATCTCTACGGCGGCACCTACCGGCTTTTTGAAAAGATCTTCAACCAGTACGGCCTGGAATTCACCTATGTCGATACCAGCGACACCAGTGCCGTGACGAGCGCAATTCAGCCGAATACCAAGGCGCTTTTTGTCGAGTCCCTGACCAATCCCCTGTTGAAGGTCGCCGATATCTCGGCACTCTCGGCCCTCTGTCGCGAAAAAGGTCTGCTGTGCATCGTCGATAATACCTTTCTCACCCCGTATCTGCTCCGGCCGCTGGACCTGGGAGCGGATATCACTGTCTACAGTGGCACCAAGTACCTGGCCGGTCACAACGATACTGTCTGCGGTCTGGTGGTTGTCAAGGACCCGGAATTGGCAGAGAAGGTCTACTTTCATCAGAACGGCGCCGGCGCTGTCCTTGGCCCCCAGGATTCCTGGCTCGCGATACGGGGGATAAAAACCCTTTCCGTGCGGCTTGACCGGCAGCAGGAAAATGCCCAGACTATTGCCGAATGGCTGACCAGGCACCCTCTGGTCAGGAAGGTCTATTATCCGGGGCTTCCCGGACATCCCGGACACGAGCTTCTGAAGGCTCAGGGGAGCGGTTTTGGCGCAATGATCTCATTCGAGGTTGCCGATCCCTCTCTTGTTGAACCGTTGCTGTTGCGGACCGGGCTCATTTCCTTTGCCGAGAGTCTGGGCGGGGTGGAAACCCTGATCACCTTCCCGGAAGTTCAGACCCATGCCGACATCGAGCCGGAAAAACGGGAGAAATTGGGGATCAACAAGGTGCTGTTGCGGCTTTCGGTGGGAATCGAGAATGTCGATGACCTGATCGCCGATCTGGACCAGGCATTTGCCATAGAGGAGGCGGCATGAAATTCGAGACGAGACTGATCCATGGGAGCCACACCATTGACCCGGCCACCGGGGCGTTGAGCATACCGGTTTGCCAGACCTCGACCTTTGCCCAGGGTTCTGTTGACCATTTCGGCAAATATGATTACGCCCGCTCCGGGAATCCAACCCGCGAGGCCCTTGAAGAGGCGATTGCCGGGCTGGAGGGCGGGACGCATGCCTTTGCCTTTGGTTCCGGCATGGCAGCCATATCCTCTACCTTGCTGCTTTTCCAGCCGGGAGACCATCTGGTGGTCTGCGAGGATGTTTACGGAGGGGCTTTCCGGGTCCTGACCAGGCTGTTCGGCCGGTGGGGGCTGACCGTGACCTTTGTCGATGCCACCAGCCTGGATGCGATCGAAGCTGCCATCAGGCCCGAGACCAAGGCAATCTACCTGGAAACCCCGTCAAACCCGCTGCTCAAGATAACCGATCTTGCCGGAGCGGCGGAGTTGGCACGAACCCGAGGGTTGCTGACCCTGGTAGACAACACCTTCATGACTCCGTACCTGCAACGCCCGCTTGATCTTGGCTGCGATATTGTCCTGCACAGCGGCACCAAGTTTCTCAATGGCCACAGTGATGTTGTCTGCGGCTTTGCCGTGACAAAAGACCGTGAACTGGCAAGCCAGCTCGCTTTTATTCAGAACGGCTTTGGCGCCATTCTAGGCCCGCAGGACTGCTGGCTGACCTTGCGTGGGCTTAAGACCCTGAAGATCCGCATGGAAGAGTGCCAGAGTTCGGCAATCCGTATTGCAAACTGGCTGACAACCAGATCACGGGTGAAGAAGGTCTATTATCCGGGACTGGCAGATCACCCCGGTTTTGCAACCCATAATCGGCAATCTGCCGGTCCCGGTGCGGTTCTGTCATTCGAACTGACATCGTATGAACTTACCAAGAGCCTACTGGAAGGGGTAGAACTGGCCGCCTTTGCCGTCAGCCTCGGCGGGGTGGAGAGTATTCTTTCCTACCCGGCAAAGATGTCCCATGCGGCAATGCCTCCTGAAGAGCGGGCTAGTCGTGGCATCAGCGATACACTGGTCAGGCTTTCCGTGGGACTCGAAGCGCCTGAAGACCTGATTGCAGATCTAGGTCGTTTTCTGGTTGATTAGTTTATGTATATCAGCCGTGCTGGCTATCTTACATTCAATTCATCGCATATTGACAATACTCCCCTCGGAAGGTAGAGTTAATCTTTACGAAATCTATAAGAGGAGGAACAGTATATGAAAAAGTGGCGTTGTGTTATTTGTGACTATATCCATGAAGGCCCCGAGCCCCCTGAAATCTGCCCCGAGTGCGGAGCCGGCAAGGAAAATTTTGAAGAAGTATCGTAGGTCCCTGTAGAAAATCTTAGTTTATTTTTATCGGAGGTGCATATGGGGTTTGTAACCCTTGAAGAAGTAATAAAATACGCAGTGAAGCGGGAAGAAGACGCAGTCCAGCTGTACACCCGGGCGGCAGAGCTGACTACCAGTATTGCTGCACGCAAGATGTTTGAGGAGTTTGTGGCGGAAGAGATGGGCCACAAGAAGGTCTTCAGCCAGATGGACCTGGCAAAGGCTGAACAGTATAAGGCCAGCAAGGTTCCTGATTTGGGGATAAGCAAATATCTTGTGGATCTTGAGCTGAAGCCTGACATGAGTTATCCTCAGATCCTCCAATTTGCCATTAAAACCGAGGAGAATGCCTACCAGCTTTACAAATCCGCCGCAGAAGTGACAGAAGACCCGCAATTGAAAAAGACCCTTGAGGTTTTCGCCGATGTTGAGCTGGGCCACAAGAAGCGGATAGAAGCGATCTACGACGAGAGAGTCTTGACCGAAAACTGAGACCGACGGGTACAGTTTTACCGGGCCGTTGCGTATAACCGTGACGGCCCTTTTTTATGGCTTTTTTTGACGGAAACGATCCTCGGGTTATACTTTAAGCAAATGGCTGATCAAGGAGCCCGTTATGTTTGATATCTTCAATTTCTTCCCAATGATCGTTTTCATTGTCGCGATGGTAGCTCTGTTAAGTAACGCCATAAAAATCCTGCCAGAGTACGAGCGGGGTGTGCTGTTTCGCCTGGGACGGCTTAAGGCGACCCGTGGTCCGGGTCTGGTCTTCATTATTCCCGGTATTGACAGGCTGGTACGGGTTTCGCTCAGGATTGTGGCGCTGGATGTGCCGCCGCAGGATGTCATCAGCCGTGACAACGTGACCGTAAAAGTCTCGGCTGTTATCTACTTTCGGGTAACCGAGGCTGAGAAGGCGATCGTCCAGGTGGAAAACTACCTTTACGCGACCAGTCAGCTTGCCCAGACCACCTTGCGGAGCGTGCTTGGCCAAGTTGAGCTGGACGAACTGTTGGCCAACCGGGAAAAGATCAACAAGGAGTTGCAGGAGATCCTCGCAAACCACATCGACCCCTGGGGGGTCAAGGTGACTGCGGTTGAGGTGAAGAACATCGACTTGCCGCTTGAGATGCAGCGGGCAATAGCCAAACAGGCCGAGGCCGAGCGCGAGCGGAGGGCCAAGATTATTCATGCCGAAGGGGAACTGCAGGCCTCGGAAAAACTTGCCCAGGCTGCCAAGATGCTTGCTTCGGAGCCTTCATCCATGCAGCTGCGCTATCTGCAGACGCTCACCGAGATCGCTGCCGAGAAAAACTCGACCACCATCTTCCCGGTGCCGATCGACCTGATTACCCAGTTTCTGGACAGAAAGAAGAGTGATTAACGACGTTACTTGATTCCAAGGAGGGATTTCATGCTGAGCAAAAAAAGTTACACTGCGTTGAACAAGCATATGAACACCGAGCTTTATTCTGCCTACCTGTACCTCAATATGTCGGCGGCTGCCAATGCCATGGGGTTCAAGGGGACAGCTAACTGGTTCAATGTGCAGTATCAGGAGGAGATGGTCCACTTTCAGAGGTTCTATGACTATATCAACAGCCAGGGGGAGCAGGCGGTTATTGGCCAGATTGCTGCCCCGGCAAGCAAGTTCAAATCGTTGTTGCACCTGTTTGAAGAGACCCTGAAGCACGAACAGTTCATAACAAAATGTATCAATGAACTGACTGAAGTTGCCACAGTCGAAAAGGATCATGCCTCCCGGATATTCCTGCAGTGGTTCATTACCGAGCAGATAGAAGAGGAGGAGAATGACCGGGACATCATCGGCAAACTCAAGCTCCTGGGGGATAATGGGTACGGATTGCTGATGCTGGACAGTGAGCTTGGAGCCAGGGTGTTTACCCCGCCGGCAACTCCGGCTGCATAGCGGCTTGTGAAATTGCTGCAGTAAAAGAAAAGCCCGCCGAAATGGCGGGCTTTTGTCGTTGCAGTGTAAGGCTCAGCTTACTTGAGCAGTTTTTCTACCTTGGTTTTTCCTTTGAGCTCGTTCACATATTCCTGGACCTTGGCCTGAACCTTCTGACCTTGGAGATATTCGCTTATCTTGGGTTTAACCTCTTCAAACGGAGTGGTCTGAGCTTCCTGTTTTTCGGTCAGCTTGATAATGTGGTAGCCAAACTGGGTCTCCACCACGCCACTGGTCTCGCCCGGTTTAAGCGCAAAGGCTGCTTCTTCAAAAGGCTTTACCATCTGCCCCTTGCCGAACATGCCGAGGTCGCCACCTTGAGCGTTGCTGGGACACGTTGAATTGGCTTTTGCCAGTTCAGCAAAGTCCTTGCCTGCCTTGACATCCTTAAGAATGCCTTCGATTTTCTCTTTCTTCTTTTTCTTGGCATCCGCATCGTCCTTTTGGTCGACGCCGATCAGGATATGGCTGGCCTTAATCTGCTCAGGTTTTCTGAAAAACTTATCGAGATTATCGTCATAAAACTTCTTGGCATCCTCGTCCGCGACCTTGATTTTGGAGGCCACTTCTTTTTCCACAAGATTGCTGACGATTATCTCCTTTTTGGTGTACTCACGCAGGAGCTTTTCGTCAAGATTCTGCTCCTTGAGGGCTTTTTCGAACTCTTCGGTAGAAGGGAAACGGGCCTTCCCTTGGCTGATCTTGTCGTTGATGGTCTTTTCCAGATCCTTCACTTCAACCTTGAGTCCTGCCTGATACAGTAGTTCTGCCGAGGAGAGCTGCTCGATAAGATAATCATCTACCTGCTTCATCTGCTCATTAGTAAGTGGTTGCTGGGGAGGATTCTGTTTCATCAGGATCGCCTTGGCTCTCTCCAGCTCGGCACGGGTAATGGCAGTAGTGCCGACTTTGGCCACCACATCAGTAGGCAAAGGTTTAGTCTGCTCTGCAGCTTTCGGTGCGGCAGCAGCTGTTTGGGCAACTGGTGCGGCAGCTTTTTCAGCAGGTTTTTGTTCGGCGCTTACTGCCGGGCGGAGAGGCTGCATCGCCAGGACGAAGGTTGCGCAGAGCGCCGTGACAACGAGCTTCATTGATGGATTCATCATTCTTCTCCTTTTGAGTATGCATTAGTGCGAGTGAATACTAACATGTTTTTCCGGCTCAGCAAAGTGAAACATGAAGGAATGACTGCTTGTTTTGCTCTGTATAACGGCTGTTTGTGGTTGACATTTGCATGAGTTTCTGCTTTAGTTGCTGCAAGTAATATTTGTTGTGTAACTATTTAAAATAACATGATAAATTTTTAGTAAGCCTAAAGTTTTAACAATACTTTAACTGTTTTATTTTGGATAAATATATCTCTGTCGGAGGTGGCACGGTGGCAGCACGAAAATTTCGCAAGGTTATGGCAGCCAATCGCGGTGAAATAGCAATCAGGATATTCCGAGCGTGCACAGAGCTTGGGATAAGCACAGTGGCTATATATTCAGAAGAGGACAAGCTCTCTCTGCACCGCTACAAAGCAGACGAGGCCTATTTTGTTGGCAAAGGGAAAAGCCCGATCGATGCCTATCTGGGAATCGACGAACTCATTGCCTTGGCCCTCAAGGCCGATGTCGATGCCATTCACCCCGGCTACGGCTTCCTGGCCGAGAATGCGGAATTTGCCGAGAAGTGTGAGGCAGCCGGCATTGTTTTCATCGGCCCTACTGCCGAGATGCAACGGGCTTTGGGCGACAAGGTTGCCGGTCGTAAAGCCGCTGTGGCTGCCGGAGTTCAGGTGGTGCCCGGTACCGAGGAGCCTATTGCCAAGGAAGAAGAGGCCCTGAAGTTCGCCAAGGAATTTGGTTACCCGATCATCATCAAGGCCTCGGCCGGTGGTGGTGGGCGCGGGATGCGGGTGGCCCGCAACAAGAAGGAACTGTTGGAGGGATTGGTGGCTGCCAGCAGCGAGGCCAAGGCATCGTTTGGCAATGCGGCAGTTTTTTTGGAGCGCTACATCGAAAACCCTAAACATATTGAAGTCCAGGTGCTGGGCGACAACCACGGCAACCTGGTGCACTTCTTCGACCGTGACTGCTCGGTGCAGCGCCGCCACCAGAAGGTGGTTGAGTTTGCCCCGGCGCTCTGCTTGACTCAGACCCAGCGCGAAGAGCTGTGCACAGCGGCTCTGAAAATAGCCGGCCAGGTAAAATACCGCAATGCCGGTACGGTGGAGTTCTTGGTGGACCAGGAAGGGAACCACTACTTCATCGAGATGAACCCGCGGATCCAGGTGGAGCACACTGTTACCGAGATGATCACCGGTCGCAACCTAGTTCAGTCACAGATTCTGGTGGCTGCCGGCCACAAGCTGTCCGACCCGGAGATCAATATCCCCAGCCAATCGGCTATCGATATGCGCGGCTATGCCATCCAATGCCGGATTACCACCGAGGATCCGGCTAATAACTTTGCTCCGGATTTCGGCACCCTCACCACCTACCGTTCGGCAGCCGGTGCCGGTATCCGGCTCGATGCGGGCAATGCCTTCACCGGCGCCAAGATCACGCCGCATTACGATTCACTGCTGGTCAAAGTCAGTTCCTGGGGATTGACCTTCAAGGATGCCGCTCACATCATGAACCGCGCCCTGCAGGAATTCCGGGTTCGTGGCGTGAAGACCAACATCGGCTTTCTGGAAAACGTGGTGACCCACCCGGTGTTTATCAAGGGGAACTGCGACACCTCGTTTATTGAAAAGCATCCTGAACTGCTCCAGGTCCGCGAGAAAAAAGACCGGGCCAGCAAGGTGCTGTCGTTTCTCGGCGATGTCATTGTCAACGGCTCTCCTGGGGTGGCCAAGCCGCTCAAGTCTGCAGAGTTGCTGGAGGCGCGGGTCCCAGAGATTGACTACACCAAGCCCCGTCCGGCAGGCAGCCGCGACCTGTTCATGCAGCTGGGGGCAGAAGGGCTCTCCAAGTGGATATTGGAGCAGAAAAAGCTGCTGCTGACTGATACCACCATGCGTGACGCCCACCAGTCGAACCTGGCAACCAGGGTGCGTACCTACGACCTGTTGAAGATCGCTGAGCCGACTTCCTATCTGGGTTCCGACCTCTTCTCCCTGGAGTGCTGGGGCGGGGCCACCTTTGACGTCTCCATGCGTTTCCTCAAGGAAGACCCGTGGCAGCGGCTGCACAAGCTGTCGGAGATGATCCCCAATATCCTGTTCCAGATGCTGCTGCGGGGCTCCAATGCTGTTGGTTACACCAACTACCCGGACAATGTGGTGCAGAAGTTTGTCGAGGAGGCCGCGAATTCCGGTGTGGATATCTTCCGCGTGTTCGATTCGCTGAACTGGACCACCGGCATGCGGGTGGCGATGGAAGCGGTCAGGAAGAGCGGCAAGATCTGCGAGGCGGCGATCTGCTATACTGGCGATATTACCGATCCGAAACGGGACAAATATCCTCTCGAATACTATGTGAGCATGGCCAAGGAGCTGGAAAAGATGGGTGCTCACATCCTGGCGATCAAGGATATGGCTGGACTGCTCAAGCCGATGGCCGGCTACAAGCTGGTCAAGGCGCTGAAGGAAAACATCGGCATCCCGGTTCACCTGCACACCCACGACACCTCCAGCAATGCCGGAGCCATGCTGCTGATGGCCAGCCAGGCCGGCGTGGATATTGTCGATGCGGCGCTGTCGTCCCTGTCCGGGCTTACTGCCCAGCCGAACCTGAACGCCCTGGTGGCTGCCCTGGAAGGATCTGAGCGGGATCCGCAGGTCAATGCAGCTGGTCTGCAGCAGCTGGCCAACTACTGGGAGACAGTGCGCGATTACTATGCCCCGTTCGAGTCCGGCTTGAAGAGCGGCACTGCTGAGGTCTACCACCATGAGATCCCAGGCGGCCAGTACTCGAACTACAAGCCGCAGGTTGCCGGGCTTGGCCTGCTTGATCGCTGGGAAGAGTGCAAGGAGATGTACCACAAGGTGAACCTGCTTTTCGGCGACATCGTCAAGGTGACACCGTCATCCAAGGTTGTCGGTGACATGGCCATGTTCCTGGTAAAGAACAACCTGCAGCCGGAAAATGTCTTTACCTCAACCGAGGAACTGGCTTTCCCTGAGTCGGTGGTGGGGATGTTCAAAGGGATGCTCGGCCAGCCATACCAGGGATGGCCCGAGGAGTTGCAGAAGATTATCCTGAAAGGTGAGCAGCCGATCACCTGCCGCCCCGGCGAGCTGCTGGAGCCGGTTGACTTTGATGAAGAGCGGCTCAAGCTGGAAGAGCGGATGGGACACCGGATTGACGACAAGGCGCTCATTTCTTCGATCCTGTATCCCCATGTTTATCCTGAATTTGACCGCCATCGTCAGGACTACTCGGACACCTCGGTTATCCCTACGCCGATCTTCTTCTACGGACTGGAGCCGGGCCAGGAGACCTCGCTGGATATCGAGCCGGGCAAGACTTTGATTATCAAACTGAATGCCATTGGCAAGGTGCAGTCTGACGGCACCCGCCAGGTCTATTTTGAGCTGAACGGCAATGCCCGGTCAGTCACGGTACGTGACCAATCGGTGCAGTCCGATGAGGCCGTGAGCGAGAAAGCCGACAAAGGGAACCCAAAGCATGTCGGTGCGCCGATGCCGGGCAAGGTTCTCAAGCTCAATGTCAAGGCAGGGGATGCGGTCAAGGCCGGCGATGTCCTGATGGTCACCGAAGCGATGAAGATGGAGACCAACATCAAGGTCAAGGAAGACGGCACTATTGCTGAAGTGAAGTGCAAAGAGGGCGGCAAGGTTGAAAAGGACGACCTGGTTATTGTCTTAGGCTAACCGATTTAACTGCCGGCATTGTTACTCGCCCCGTTTCCCTTGATTGGAGACGGGGCGGTTTCGTTTGGCTTTCCGGGATGATTTTTGGTTGCCCTGATCCGCTTCTCTGTTATACTTCGCCGCAATTCATTGAGGAAGAGGTGCAATGCAAGACGGAAAGTTATGCGAGCTGGAAGACTGGTTCACCGATTACTGTCGTACCTTTGAGAACGACGATGAATCGGCAGTGCGCAACTACACCCTCAAGGAGTTGCATACCGGTAAAGTAAGGGCTAACATCCGTTTGCTGGCCGAAGCGGCCGGTCTCTCTGGAGACCGCCTGGATCTGGCGGAGATGGTCGGTCTGCTGCATGACGTGGGCAGGTTTGAGCAGTATCGCAACTATCGGACATTTCAGGACAGTAAATCGGAAAACCATGCCGCGCTCAGCGTTAAGGTTATTCGTGACAATAGGCTTCTCGAGGGGTTGACAAAAGAGGAGGCCGCTATCATCTTACAAGCAGTCGGCCTGCATAATGCCTTTAAGATCCCCGCGTCAGTTACCGGGGAGCAACGGCTCTATCTCAATCTTATTCGCGATGCGGATAAGCTCGACATCTGGAGGGTCTTTGTCGATCAGTCGTCGCTACCCGACAATGAGCAGGCCTCAGCGGCGAACCTCGGTTTCCCGGATCTCCCGGACTGTTCTCCCGAGGTGTTGGAAGTCATAGGGCGGCGGCAGATGGTGGAACTGTCACTGCTGCGGACAGTCAATGATTTCAGGTTGCTGCAGCTGTCATGGGTGTTCGATCTTCATTTCCCGGACTCTTTCAGGCTGGCCAAGGAGCGGGGAGACCTGGCACGGCTCGCGGCAAAGCTTCCTTACTCCCCAAATGTCGAGCGTTCCTTGCGAACGGTGTGGGATGTCCTCTCGTCACGCTGTTGTTAATAACCGCCGGCTGGGTTTTTCCTGAAAGAGTCGGGAATGATGATACAATGCAGAGCATGGATCGCACTGCGTCACGCTACAAAGGAGGATCATAAATGAAACGATATGCAGCACAGATTTTCGTAATGCTCTTGGGGATGTTTGTGGTAACAGCCACCTTTATGGAAAGCGAAGCCCAGGCACGTGCCGGCGGCAGCCGCTCCATGGGGAGCCGCGGTTCCCGCAGCTATTCCCGCCCAGCGCCAACCACACCCTATCGCCAGGCAACTCCGGCGCCAATGCCGTCCAACCCTTCACCTTTCCGGCAACCGCAGCAGGGAGGTTTCTTCCGGGGCATGATGGGTGGGATTGCCGGCGGCATGCTGGGTGGAATGCTCGGTGGTATGCTCTTCCGGGGGATGGGCTTTGCCGGTCCTGGCGCAGGCGGCTACGGCGGCCCTGGATTGTTCGACATCCTGCTGCTTGCCGGGATCGCTTACCTGATCTACCGCTTCATCAAGAAGCGGCGAGAGGCACAGCCTGCTTACCAGTCTTACGGCGCAAACTATGGCCAGACCGATTACCAGCAGCCCCAGGTTTACGGCAATGCGGCACCGGCCTATGACCAGCCGCACGACGACACTGCGGCAGGACTCTCCTATATCCGGCAGATGGACTATAATTTTGATGAAAGCCGTTTCAAGGACACGGTCATGGATCTCTTCTTCAAGATCCAGGGGGCCTGGATGAACCGTGACCTCTCCACCGCTTCGGCAATGATGACCGAAGAGATGCGCGGCATTCTACAGCAGGATGTGCAGCGGTTGCTGCAGGAGAAGCGGATCAACCGCCTGGAGAACATTGCGGTCAGAAGTGTCGAGATAACCGAGGCATGGCAGGAGAGCGGCAGCGACTTCATCACTACCCTGGTCTACGCCAACCTTCTGGATTACACCACTGACGAGGCCGGTAATGTCCTTGAAGGGAGCAAGACCGACCCGGTCAAGTTCGAGGAATACTGGACCTTTACCCGCCCTGTTGGGCCGAATCAGTGGAAGCTTTCGTCCATTCAGCAGGTATAGCTCAAGGCAACGCCATATTTGAGCCCTCACGGCGTTGGCTCGTCGTCGGCCTCCTCGACGTACTGTTTGTACGCCTCCGGGGTCTCCTCCTCGCCGCCTGGTGATCATCTCAAATCTGACGTTGCGGAAGCAGTATACAATTGGCCGGGACGACCCTCCCGGCCGTTTTTATTAAGGAACTGACTATGGAATTTTTTGTAACCTGCGCCCGTGGCGTAGAAGAGATCCTCGCCGGTGAGCTTGCAACACTCGGCATGGCCGGCATCACCGTTGACCGGGGCGGCGTACGGTTCTCCGGAGAGATGACAGACTGCCGCAAGGCAAATCTCTGGCTCAGGACAGCCAACCGGGTCATGGTGCCGTTGGCAACATTTCCGTGCGATTCGCCGCAGTCGTTGTACGACGGGGTAAAGGCCATCCCCTGGCACGAGTATCTGACTCCGGAGATGACCCTGGCGGTTGATTGCTCCCTCCGGGATTCGGCTATGACCCATTCCCATAACACGGCGCTCAAGGCCAAGGACGCCATTGTCGATACCATCCGCGACCGCTGCGGCTCCCGCCCGAGTATTGATACCAAAGACCCCGGGTTGCGGGTTAATATCCATCTCCTCAAGAACCGCTGTACCGTAAGTCTCGATTCCTCCGGAACTCCGCTGGACAAGCGCGGCTACCGGACCGAGCGCAATGAGGCCCCGCTGCGCGAGACCCTGGCAGCGGCAATAGTACTTTCAACCGGATGGGATGGCTCTGTCCCTCTCAGCGACCCGCTCTGCGGGTCCGGCACGATCCTTATTGAGGCGGCCTTGATTGCGTCAAGGCGGGCACCGGGCCTGGGGCGCAGCTTCGGCTTCGAGAGATGGCCAGGATTTGATGCTTCAGCATGGAAAAGGGAGCTGGAAACCGTCAAAAGTCAGGCCCTTGAAAAACTTCCGGCCCCGATTCTGGGGAGCGACAGCGACGGCAGGACCATTGCCACTGCCCGGAGAAACTCCGAGCGGGCAGGGGTGAGAGACCTGATCGCCCTGACCCGGCACGATATGGCCGATTTCAACCCACCGCCCGGCAACGGGGTGGTCATCTGCAACCCGCCGTACGGCGAGCGGATGGGAGAGGTGGAGGCGCTCAAGCCTTTCTACCGGCAGATCGGCGACCTGTTCAAGCAGCGCTGCAAGGGAAACACTGCCTGGATCTTCACCGGCAGCCAGGAGTTGTCGAAAAATGTGGGGTTGAAGGCGACGCGCCGGATACCGCTCTGGAACGGGCCGCTGGAGTGTCGGTTGTTGAAGTACGAGCTGTATTGAGGACGGGCCGGGAGAACAGCGGCGGTTTTTAGGCAGCTACTTCTTCCAGGTTGGTCACTTGATTGGTTTATTAAGCACGTGCCTTAGCTGCTTGGCAGTATTTATAGAAGGAATCTGTGTGGTCCCATTTCATCCCTTGTACTGGTCGTTGGGATCTGCTTCTGTTGCCATTCTGAAAATCTGCCCCAGCGTCAAATCGCTTATAATACCACTCTTCATTTGTCAATATTTGAGATGGTATACCCGGCCCCGGCCTGTTCGGCTCAGCTGGCGAGAGGTAACAATCAAGCAGCAATTAGTGATTCATCTGATTGTACGGATAATGTTGTTGCCCTCAGCAACATACAATCTGGTTCCATCGGTTGTGATGCCGTTAGGGACATAAAACCTTGCCGAGCTGCCGGTGCCATCGGTGGAGCCAGCCACACCGGCGCTTCCCGCCAGGGTCGTTACTTCACCGGTGGCGATCACGATTTTGCGGATGGTGTAATTAGACCGATCCGCAACATAGAGATTGGTGCCATCGGTGGTGATGCCATTAGGGCGATAGAACCGTGCAG
Organism: Geoanaerobacter pelophilus; assembly: GCF_018476885.1. Lineage (NCBI taxonomy): Bacteria > Pseudomonadati > Thermodesulfobacteriota > Desulfuromonadia > Geobacterales > Geobacteraceae > Geoanaerobacter > Geoanaerobacter pelophilus. The sequence goes on along the minus strand of NZ_JAHCVJ010000001.1, from coordinate 314,830 downwards.
CACTGCCGGTGCCATCAATGGAGCCTGTTGCCCCGGCACTCCCGGCCAGGGTTGTGACCTCACCGGTGGCAATCACGATCTTGCGCACCGTGTTATTGTATGAATCAGCAACATAGAGATTGATGCCGTCGGTGGTGACGTCATAAGGATAAGTCAAACGTGCTTCAGTTCCCGTGCCATCGTCGGAGCCTGTTACCCCGGCGCTCCCGGCCAGTGTCGTGACCTCTCCGGTGGCGATCACAACTTTCCGGATGGTGTGATTAGAGGAATCGGCAACATATAGATTGGTGCCGTCGGTGGTGATGCCATTGGGACGATAGAACCGTGCAGCACTACCGGTGCCATCGGCGGTGCCTGTTGCCCCGGCGCTCCCGGCCAGTGTCGTGACCTCTCCGGTGGCGATTACGACCTTGCGGATGGTGTTTTTTAAATAATCGGCAACATAGATGCCGGTGCCGTCGGTGGTGATGCCATGGGGAGAAAAGAACCGTGCCGCACTGCCGGTGCCATCGGCGGTGCCTGTTGCCCCGGCGGCCCCGGCTATGGTCGTGACCTCGGCGGTGGCAAGCACCACCTTTCGGATGGTAAAGTTATCGGCAACATAGAGGTTGGTGCCGTCGGTGGTGATGCCATAAGGACCAGAGAACCGTGCTGCACTGCCAGTACCATCGGTGGTGCCCGTCGCCCAGCGGCTCCCGGCCAGAGTTGTGACCTCTCCGGAGGCAATCACCACCTTTCGGATGGCAGCGTCATCGGCAACATAGAGGTTGGCGCCGTCATTGGTGATGCCATAGGGAGAGTAGAACCGTGCCGCACTGCCGGTACCATCGGTGGTGCCCCTTGCCCCGGCGCTTCCGGCCAGGGTTGTGACCTCGCCGGAAGCGATCACGATCTGCCGGATCGTAGAGGGTTCGACGACATAGAGGCTGGTGCCGTCGGTGGTGATGCCATAAGGATAAGACAAACGTGCCGCACTGCCGGTGCCGTCGGTGGAGCCTGCTGCCCCGGCGCTTCCGGCCAGGGTCGTGACCTCACCTGAGGTTATCACTATTTTGCGGACGGTTTGATTGGACATATCAGCGACATAGAGATTGGTGCCATCGGTGGTGATGCCCTTAGGGAAATTGAAACGTGCCGCGCTGCTGGTGCCATCAATGGAGCCTGATGCCCCGGCGCTCCCGGCCAGGGTCGTGACCTCACCGGTGGCAATCACAACTTTGCGGATGGTGTTATTAAATGAATCAGCAACATAGAGGTTGGTGCCGTCGGCGGTGATGCCAACAGGAACATTGAACCGTGCCGCGCTGCCTGTGCCATCAATGGAGCCTGATGCCCCGGCGCTCCCGGCCAGGGTCGTGACCGCGCCGGTGGCGATCACGATTCTGCGGATGGTTTGATTGGAGGTATCGGCAACATAGAGATTGGTGCCGTCGGTGGCGATGCCCTCAGGGAAATTGAACCGTGCCGCACTGCCGGTGCCATCAATGGAGCCTATTGCCCCGGCGCTCCCGGCCAGGGTTGTGACCTCTCCGGTGGCGATCACGATTCTGCGGATGGTGTGATTATAGGAATCGGCAACATAGAGATTGGTGCCGTCTGAGGTTATGCCATAAGGACGATAGAACCGTGCAGCACTGCCGGTGCCATCTTGAGAACCAACAACTGAGATACCGGCAAGGATGGCTGTTTCCCCGCTCAATGTCATGGTAACACCTTGGCGCGCACCCCCCATCTGCTTGGTAGAATCTCCGCCGCCACTGCTCCCCCCTCCGCAACCGCCCAGCAAAAGTGTAAGGCTCACTAAAGCAATAACAACTACGAATATTAACGAACGGTTCATTTGAACACCTCCTGTTTTAGACAAGGGGAACTGGCTGAAATTGCCAATTTGGTTGATAGAAAAAGGAAAGAGGAGGCCAGGATACACGTAATCATTTATCTCTCATTTTATCGTTCAACGGCTTGGGAGAACACTGGCGGTTTTAGGCCGGTGCTTCTTCCTTGTTGGCAAATCCTCTTTCCGTTGCGCATTTAAGAGGGGAAATTCTTCCTATTCTCCATAGTTATTTGCGGTTGATTCCCAGATCTTTCTTGGCAGACTTAATGTAGCGGCCAAATGCTTTATCCTTGTTTCGCTTTTCAAGATACGACAGATCGTGAAACTCTGATTCAGTCCTCAGCTTGATAAAGTTCTGATAGTGTGCCCGATGAAGGCTTCCTTCCTCAACTGCAGCCAACACAGCACAACCTTTTTCATTCGAGTGGGAGCAATCACGATATTTGCATTTCGATGCTAACACATAGATATCAGCAAAGCTGTCGCCCATTCCTTCCTCAGCCCCCATAATGCCAAACTCACGCATCCCTGGGTTATCTATCAGCATTGCGCCATTACTCAATAGTATGAGTTCACGCCGCACTGTCGTATGTCGTCCTTCTCCAGTACCACTCACCATTTTGGTCTCAAGTATCTGACGGCCGATCAGCTGGTTTATTAAAGTGCTTTTGCCAACCCCTGATGAACCTAAAAGACTGTAGGTTTTCCCGGATTGTAGAATGTCGCGCACATTGTTAACCCCTTCTCCGGTGATATTACTAAGCGCGATTACCTCCGTAGTTATTCCAGCATTTTTAATTTCATCAATTAGTTCTTGGAGCGTTTCGGGACTTATCAGGTCGGTTTTTGTGAGCAAAACGACAGGGTCTACTTGCCCATTTCTCACCATAACCAAGTAACGTTCAAGTCTGTTAACATTGAAGTCGAACTGACAGGACTGGACTATTAATGCCACGTCAATATTCGCCGCGATCATCTGGTATTCAATAGTATCTCCTGCAGCCTTGCGCCGAAGAAACGACTTTCTCGGAACGACGTCATGAATTATTCCAAAATCGTCAGAGCCGCTGTATTGAATGGATACCCAATCTCCAACACAAGGGAAATCACTCGGTCGCTCAGTTGTATATAGAAAACGGCCGGCAAGCTTTGCGCGGTATTCACCAGATTCATCTATTACAAGAAGTTGTTCACGATCCACTGCAACAACACGTGCAACACGGTGCCCTGCCCAGATTATTTCTTGTGCCTTTGCATCAAACCATTCATTCCATCCAAATTGATTCAGTTGTTCAGAAACAGATATCATTTGATATTCCTCAAAATGTAAAATTAGAATTCTCTTTTTAGCGGCCAACGGGGTCGGCGTTGACCCGCCCGTCTTTTGGGGCGGCGTCTAACGACGTGGTTGGACTTTTCCATTTTTACTTTGTTCGGCGAAAACAGTCCATCTGGCTTCTCCTATCCCTTTCAAGGCGCTCGCAATATGTGTATCGAAATCAAGTGCATCCAAAAGGACAAATCCTTCAGTCATGGCAAAAGCCAACGATGCGAGTGGGATGCGTTCTTCCTCCCGCTCCACTTTCAGCATTGAGGTCAGTTTTCCAAAAAAAGTGTCGCATATCTGTTTAGCTATGGCGAGATATGGCTCTTTTTCTGCTGCGGTGAGTGGGACTAACTCAAGCCAGAGCTTCAAGTAGGGATTGATAAGAGGGTTTTTTATCAACTGGGCAAGATGCGGTAGCAAAATCTGTAAAGGCATCTGCTCTGAACTAGCACTATTTAATATACTAATAAGACGGTCATTGATGCGAACCAATGTAGCAGTGAGTAACTCGTCTTTATTGGTGAAATAATGCAGAAGCATCCGGTCGCTCATGTCGGCTGCCGTAGCTAATTGACGCAGACTTGATTCCTTCATGCCAAATTGAAGAAGGTGATCCGCAAGTTTTTCAATGATAATCTGTTTTTTCGCGTCTGTTTTGCTCATCTATATATCCCTTGACAAGAACTGTAGCGGTTGCTACATATTATTGTAGCAACCGCTACAATAATTGATTTGTGGAGAGAATCATGTCAACTGAAATTAATAGGTTGGTTCCGTTTCGTATACTATTGATTGCAATGATAATCTGCATCATTGTTTATACGAGCATTGTGGGGCTAAACCATGGTTGGAATTTATTTCCGCAGTTTTTCGGCGACATGGTAGCCATGACATGGCCTGGGCAATTCAATTTTGACTTCATGTGTTTATTGATTTTTTCCGGATTATGGCTTGCATGGCGTCATCAGTTCTCTCCCGGTGGAATAATTATTGGCATGTTAGGATTTTTCGGCGGCACAATGTTTCTTGCGCCATATCTTCTTTTTGTAAGCTTTAAGGCAAAGGGAGATATGAACGAGATTCTCTTGGGTTCTAGTCGATAATTATATCCCTTCTTGTCCAACTTATTATTGATCAGTTCTGGCCAACATACCTTTTAGTCTGCCAATAACAAAAAAACATATAAATGCTATTGGCGTAACTTATTGTATTTAAGATAAAAGCCATATTGGTCAACACTCTTAAAAGGATGCTGGCCAAATCTGGCCAACATCCATAGGCTGATTACGGTCATCTTCCAATCAGGTTGCGCTTGAAACAGCTAATGCATGGGTGTCAGCAAATTAGCGCGCATTATTTCCCTGTTTCTAATAAATGTCAAAAGGTTTGCAATGCTTTTAATCTTGACTGAGACCCGCCGTATGGCGGTCGGTTGGGAGAGGTGAAGGCGCGGCGAATACTGCTGTGGAATGGCCCGATGGATTGCCGGTTGCTGAAGTGCGAGCTGTATTGAGGACGTGGAAGACGACCTGACGGGCTGGTCAGGTCATCTCCTTGTTAATCTGTAACCTACTGTTGGAACACTTTATATCCACTAAGATTTACCCTTGCGGAACCAGCTGAACGCAATGGGCACTGGTCTCTGCCCGGCTTCTGGCCTCATCCGTGGATGCGCCCTGGGTCAGAGCAACCGCCATGCGGCGGCCGGGGCGGGTATCAGGCTTGCCGAACAGACGTAGCTTGGCGGTGGCGACATTAAGGGCCTCTGCAATGCCTTCGAAGCGCACGTTATCCTGGTTGTCTGCCGCCAGGATAACGTGGCTGGCAGAAGGGGCAAGGTTAAGGATCTCGGGTACCGGTAGCCCGAGTATGGCGCGCACATGGAGTTCGAATTGACTCAGATTCTGGGAAATCATAGTAACCATGCCGGTGTCGTGGGGACGGGGGGATACCTCACTGAACAGGACCGTGTCCCCTTTGATAAACAGCTCCACCCCGAAGATGCCATAACCGCCCAGGGCAGTGGTAACCGCCTCAGCCTGGCGGCGGGCTTCGGCAAGCGCCGCAGGTGACATGGCCATCGGTTGCCATGATTCGTGGTAATCGCCTTTGATCTGCACATGACCGATTGGGGGACAGAATGAGGTGCCTCCGGCGTGGCGGACCGTCAGTTGTGTGATCTCGTAATCAAAATCGATAAAGCCCTCAATAATAACAGTGTCGGAAGCGCCGCGTGCCCCGTCCATGGCATAGTGCCAAGCGGTATCGACTTCTGCGGCGGTTTTCACCACGCTTTGTCCCTTGCCCGACGAGCTCATGATCGGTTTCACCACGCAGGGGAACCCGATGGCAGCGGCTGCAGAGCGCAACTCTTCGGCACTCTGGGCAAAGGCATAGGGTGCTGTGGGCAATCCTAGTTCCTCGGCCGCCAGACGCCGTATCCCTTCGCGGTTCATGGTCAGGTTTGTGGCGCGGGCCGTGGGAATAACACGCTGTCCCCCCTGCTCCAGTTCCAGGAGAAAGGCGGTATCAATGGCCTCAATCTCCGGCACAATCAGGTCGGGCCGCTCTGCTTCCACCACCCGGCGCAGCGCATCCCGGTCCAGCATGCTGATGACATGGCTTCTGTGTGCCACCTGCATGGCCGGGGCATGGGGGTAGCGGTCAACAGCGATCACTTCCACTCCCAGTCGTTGCGCCTCAATGGCGACTTCTTTGCCCAATTCTCCTGATCCCAGCAGCAGCAGTTTCGTGGCGCCTGGTTTCAGCGGGGTTCCGATGTTCATACGATGTTGTCCTCCATGGTTTAGTGTTATTCAAAATGTCACGACCGGGAAGCTTACTCCAGCCTGCCACACTGCCGCAGCGCCTCGTAGAGCACGATCCCTGCCGCAGTTGACAGGTTGAGGCTTCTGACGTTGCCGAAGATAGGGATTCGGATGCTGGTGTCAGGGTTGGCCGCGATCAGGTCGTCAGGCAGTCCTTTGGTTTCCTTGCCGAAGACGATGAAGTCTCCTTCGTGGAACTGAAAGGCGGCATGGCTGGTTGCGGCCTTTTTGCTGGTGTAGACGAACCGGGCCTGGGGATGTGCCGCCTGCAAGGTCGCCAGATCGGGCCAGGTAACGACTTCGACCTCGCTCCAGTAGTCCAGTCCGGCCCGTTTCAGATAACGGTCGTCCAGGGAAAAGCCGAGTTTGCCCACAAGATGGAGCGGGGTAGCGGTGGCGCCGCACAGGCGGGCAATGTTGCCGGTGTTCGGCGGGATTTCGGGTTCGATCAAAACGATGTTGAATGGGATTGGCTGGTTCATGGCTCTTGTATACCACGAAAATTTCCCGGCGGTCTTGCATTTTTTACGCTTCAGGTCTATAGTTAGCCGCTTATAAAGGGACGTTCCCAGCAAGGAGATGATATGAAAATTATCGTAACCGATGAAGTCGCCAGCGAAGGGCTGGCTCTGCTTAAACAGGACCCCCGGGTGGAGATGGATGTGCGACTGGGGCTCAGCAAGGAAGAACTCCTCAAGGCCATAGGCGACTACGAGGTGATCATAACCCGAAGCGGTACTACGGTAGACCGTGATGTGCTCGATGCCGGCAAGAAGCTCAAGATGGTGGCGCGGGCCGGAGTAGGGATCGACAATGTTGATGTTGAGTATGCCAGCTCCCGAGGGGTAATCGTGGTCAATGCGCCGTTCGGTAACACCAACAGCGCTGCTGAACATACCATGGCGCTGCTGCTGTCGGCGTGCCGCAATGTGACCGTTGCCAATGCCTCTCTCAAGAAGGGTGAATGGAAACGGGCGCCCTTTACCGGTGTTGAACTCAAGGGTAAGACCGCAGGAGTCATCGGCCTTGGCAAGGTCGGGGGGAGGGTGGCGACCCGGCTCAAGGCGTTTGAGTGCGAGGTACTCGCCTGCGACCCGTACATTGCCGCAAAAAGAGCACACGACCTTGGCGTCAAGTTGGTCACGCACGACGAGATTTACAAGAACTGCGATATCATCACGGTCCATACCCCGCTCAATGACGAGACAATGGGGATGATCGGCGACCGTGAGTTTGGCCTGATGAAGAGTGGCGTCATTATCCTCAATGTCGCCCGTGGCGGCGTGATTGGTGAGGCGCCGCTGCTGGCCAATCTCAAGAGCGGCAAGATTGCCCTGGCGGCAGTAGATGTCTGGAGCGAAGAGCCGCCCAAGACCGATCTGTTGAAGGAGTTGATCAGCCAGGATAAGCTGGTGGTAACCCCTCATCTCGGCGCCAACACCTTTGAGGCGCAGGTAAATGTTGCGGTGGATGTTTCAAAGGAGGTGCTGAACTATCTTGACGAGCAGCCTCTGGAGAATGCCGTGAATATTCCACGCTTTGATCTGGCCTTGATGGACCAGATGCGGCCGTTCCTGAACCTGATGAGCACCATGTGCGATTTTGGCATTCAGCTGGTGGATACCAATATCTCCAAGGTCTCGTTCAGCTTTTTCGGCAGCATCGCCCATTACGACTGCACTCCCATCACGGTCTGCGGACTGGCGGCGCTGCTGAACAAGGTGGTTGAGCAGGATGTCAACATGGTCAACGCATCGCTCATCGCCGAGCAGATGGGGATTGCCGTTGAAGAGAGCAAGTCCACCCAGACCGATGCCTTTTCCAATCTCATTACCTTGGTGCTGGAGGGAGAGGGTGGCAAAAGACGGCTTATTTCCGGGACTCTGTTCGAGGGGATCCCGCGTATCGTGCGGCTGCGTGACTACACCATGGACTTCACCCCTGAGGAGCACATGCTGCTCATGCACTATGCTGACCGCCCCGGCATGATCGGCAAGATCGGCACCATCATGGGACAACATGAAATCAATATCGCCTCGATGAACCTGGGCCGCAGTGAGAAAAAGGGGGAGGCCATGGTCATTCTCTCTATCGACTCTGCCGTGCCTCCGGTTGTCGTTGAGGAGATCAAAAAGGCCACTGAAGCAACCTTTATCAAGGCGCTGCACATGCCTACCGCAAAGTGCAACCGCTGCCGCAGTTGTGGCAACTGATTCCGCTTTCATGAAACTGTTGCGGTGGCTTAAATCGGCAGAAGGCTTGCTCTTTGGTTCAGTGCTGGTGGTTGTCTCAGTCGTGACAGCTATCTATTATGGACCGTTCATCGATAATTTTTTTACCTACGATGATTTCGGGCTGATTGAACATGTCCAAAGTGGCCCAAAGGCGGTTTTGCTCGGCTACAACTACATTTTCAGGATTGTTGCCAACAGCGTCTGGCTGCCGTTGTATCATTTGTCAGGGCTTGATCCGCGGGGTTATAACCTGTTCAGCATTGCGCTGCACCTGGCAAATGCCCTCCTGGTCTACATAATGGTAGCCAGGCTTTTTGCTGACCGCGGCCTGGCAGCAGTCAGTTCGGTATTCTTTGCCGCCTCAGCCATTGGTGCAGATGCGATTCTCTGGCGCGCGGCAAATTCGACCCCGCTCAACCTGTTCCACTACTTATTAACGCTGACCGCATATGTCGAATATCGCAGAACTGGAGAGCGTCGCTATTATTGTGCGGCGCTCTTTCTTTTTATAATTGCAGTGTTGAGCAAGGAGGAGTCGGCGTCCCTGCCACTGGTCGCTGCCTTGTTCGAGGTCCTGTTTTTCGGAGGGTTCAGCGACTTCAAGGGGATAGTGCGGCGTACTTTACCGTTTGCCGTTATTATTATTGCCAATGTTGTTGTCAATTACCTGATCATATACCAGGTACTGCATGTGCAGTCAGAACTGGTGACCCACTCTGCATTTCGTCCGCTGCATTCTCTCTTTTCAGGCTGGGCGGTGTTTTTCCTTCAGCCCGATGGTCGTCTGAAGATGGCTGATCCGCGTATTTACGCGACAGCAATCATCCTGCCGGTAATGCTCTTCTGGGTAAAGGATCGCCGGCTGATGCTGTTTGGCCTAGGGTGGGTTTTCCTGTCGTTTCTCCCCCAAAGCCTGAGCAGTCTCTCGCAGTTCGAGCCCAAGTATATCTTCAACTCGATCAGCCGTCATATGTATCTGCCTTCGGTGGGAGCTGCCTTCTGTTATGCCGTGGTGTTAAGAGATGCCTGGTTGCGCTGGGGCAAAGTCATCGGCTATCTGCTTGTTGTTATCGCCTTTTCATTTTATCTCTGGCACAATTACGGTTTGATAAATAGCCGGGGCAAGGCCTGGGCTAGCGATGGTGAGCCGGTTAAAGTATTTCTGACGGCAATTAAGCAAAAAATTCCTCAGTTTCCTCAGAATACCTGGTTCTTTGCGGTCAACGGTCCGACGGGCCGGGCCTACATGCAGCAGTCGCTACGGGCTTTCTACGGGAACCCGACCATTACCTGGATTGTAGACCCGCTTAAATATGTCCAACAGCCGGGTCAGACCGCCATAATCCTGGATGTGGTCTGGTTGGGGGCAAACCGGATCTACGACATCAACGTCATGCCGTTTTCGCTGGCAGAGCTCCTGCGAAGAGCGAATTGATCTCTGACGAAAGAAGGCCCGCTGTTGTACCAGCGGGCCTTCTTTTTTTTCGTTCCTGCAGCTTAATCAGATTTTTCTGCCACCACACTTCTTGAGTCTTGCATGGGCTTCACGCAGCACTTTTTCGGTGGTTGCCCAGCCAATGCACTTATCGGTTATGGAAACCCCATATTTCATCTCACTGGGGCTCTTGGGCATGGGCTGGTTGCCATCTTCAAGGTAGCTCTCGATCATGACTCCCGAGATTGAGCGGTTGCCTGCCTCGATCTGGTTGATGACTTCCGCCAGCACCTGTGGTTGCTTCTCGTGGTTTTTCTCGGAGTTGCCGTGGCTGCAATCGACCATGATTGTGGGAAACAGCCCGGCCTTGGTCAGCATCTCCTCGGTCTTGGCGATATCCTCGGGGTGATAGTTAGGTTTTTTGCCACCGCGCAGAACCATGTGCACATCGGGATTACCGGTAGTTTGAACGATCGAGGTCAGTCCCTCGCGATTGATGCCGAGAAAGTGATGCCCGTGCTGCGCCGCAATCATGGCATCTATGGCAATCTGCATATTACCGTCAGTGCCGTTTTTAAAACCGATTGGAAACGACAGGCCGCTGGCCAGTTCCCGGTGGGTCTGGGATTCCGTGGTCCTTGCGCCGATGGCGCCCCAGGAGAGATGATCGGCAAGGTATTCCGGGGTGATCGGGTCGAGCATCTCGGTGGCAATCGGCAGTTTGTGGGCTGTAACCTTGCACAGCAGGCTCCGGGCCACGCCCAGACCCTTTGAGATCTGATGGGTCTCGTTCATGTCGGGATCGTTGATCAGACCTTTCCAGCCAACCGTTGTCCGCGGTTTCTCGAAATAGACCCGCATAATCAGGAAAAGCTGATCTGAAACCTCAGCCGCCAGCTTTGCCAAGCGATGGGCATATTCATGGGCCCCTTGAGGGTCGTGGATCGAGCATGGCCCGACAACCACCATCAGGCGGGGGTCTTTCCCCAGCAGGATGTTCTTGATGGTTGCCCTGCTCGATGATACGAATTCGCTCGACTCTTCTGATAGAGGGAATACCTGCCTGAGGTCAGCCGGCGCGATTATCGGTGTGATGCTTTTGATCTTGAGATTGTTGGTCTTAACGAACATGGCATTCCCTCTCGATTTCTGCATGTACTGGAATAGATTGGGCCAATGTAGCGAAGAATAAAGGGGAAGTCAAAGAGTTATTCTGGAAGATCGGCAGCAGTGGCCAGTTTTGCCCCTGATGCCATCATCTCGTGCACCGCTTTTTCTGAGTCTCCGGGCTTCAGGTCCACCCCTTTGATTGCATCGGTGAGCACCGTGACTGCAACCCGGTATCGCTGTGCCTCGCGGACGGTCTCCTTCACGCAATAGTCTGTGGCGAGGCCGCAGACATAAAGCGCATTGACCCCGAGATCGGCCAGGATCTCTGCGAGCATGCGCCCCTGGTCATCGCGGGCATGGAAGGCCGAATAATCATCATGATCTGCCTCGGTCCCTTTGGAGAGGATTAGCGCATTTGGCGGGAGTTTCAATGCCGGATGGAATGCCGCGCCAGCAGTTGCCTGAATGCAGTGCGGGGGCCAGATTCCGCCGTAGTCGCGAAAGTGGGAGGTTTTTTCCGGGTGCCAGTCCCGGCTGGCGATGATCGGCAGGCCCTGGCTGCTGAAAGAGGTGATTGCCCGGTTGACGGCCGGGATGATCTGGTCGCCTTGAGCAACAGCCAGGGCGCCACCCGGGCAGAAATCGTTCTGGACATCAACGATTAACAGGGCCGAATGTTTATCCATGCGTAGATCCTTCCTGGATTGCTTTCACCAGTTGCTGCCTGAGATCCAGCAGCCCTTTGCTGATAGAGATCTTGTAGCGATGAGGATTCATGAAGCGCAGGGTGCCTTGCGGCAGTTTCTGTAGCTGGTCGGCAGTCCGGTCTGCCAGGACGTTGAGGTTATCTGATGGCCCTAGAACAGCCTTGCCGTCGCTCATTACGACATCTCTCAGATCGATCAGTTGGGCAGTCACCGGAATTGTTTTGTACTGCAGGGGGTTGGCCGGGTCAAAAACCGTGTCTCCTGGTACGATCGATTCGCTGTCCAGAGTGATAACATCCTGAATGAAACTGCCATCCGGTGCCAGCGCCCGCAATAGCCGCTTACGGTCTGGGAGTGTTGCCTTGGCGGTATCGCTGGTCACCTTCAGCCGTGGCCGGTCACCGGAGCGGACTAGTTTATAGACCCCACCGAGCGCTCCGCCGCCGTCGCCATCACAGGTGACCAGCCTGGTGCCTACTCCGTAAATGTCGACACGCCCCCCTTCGTCGCGGATCGAGTCGATCACAAATTCGTCCAGCTCGTTGGAGGCAACGATCCTGACCTCCGGGAAGCCTGCCGCGTCGAACATCCTCCGGGCCTCTTTTGAGAGGTAGGCGAGGTCTCCGGAATCCAGGCGGATCCCGACAAGACGGTGCCCTCGCTCAGCCAGTTCTCCTGCCACGGTGATGGCGTTCGGGATGCCGCTTTTGAGGGTGTCATAGGTGTCTACCAGCAGTATGGTCGAGTCAGGAAACACTTCGGCGTATTTGCGGAAGGCGGTCAGTTCATCGGGAAAGGCCATGATCCAGCTATGGGCATGGGTGCCTTTGACCGGCAGTTTATGGATCATGCCGGCCAGAACGTTGCTGGTGCTGCGTATTCCGCCTACTGCTGCGGCGCGGGCTGCGGAAAGTCCGCCGTCAGGCCCCTGAGCCCTGCGGAGACCGAACTCGATGACAGTGCCATTGCCTGCTGCGTGGCAGATTCTCGCAGCCTTTGTGGCAACAAGGGTCTGGAAGTTGATGATATTCAGCAGCGCGGTCTCGACGAACTGGGCCTCAGCCAGAGTCCCTTCAACAGTCAGGAGCGGCTCATTGCCGAAAACAGCGGTCCCTTCCGGCACAGCGGTAACCTTGCCGCGAAAACGGAATTCCTCAAGATATTCGAGAAAAGTTGCTTTGAACAGGCCGAGTGAGTTGAGGTAGGAGAGCTCCTCGCTGGTGAAGCTGAGATTTTCCAGGTAGGAGAGCGCCGGTGCCAGGCCGGCAAAGATGGCGTAGCCTCCATTGAAGGGATTATGTCTGAAGAACAGATCGAAAACCGCCGGGGTATCGGCCATTCCTTCATCAACATAGCCGGCCAGCATGGTCAGTTCATACAGATCGGTAATAAGCGGCGAGTATCGCATCAGAACTACCTCCGCAAAAGTTAATTGTATCAAAAAAAGAGGGGGCTGCTTGCGCAACCCCCCGTTGGGAACATTATATTGAATGTTTTTACGAAGACATTACTTTTTAATATTGTAAAACACATCCTTGCCGCGGAAGATTGCAGTAGAGTCGAGTTCGTCCTCGATCCGGAGCAGCTGGTTGTATTTGCAGACCCGGTCGGTGCGGCAAAGGGAACCGGTCTTTATCTGGCCGGCATTGACGGCTACCGAGAGATCGGCCAGGGTGGTGTCCTCGGTCTCGCCCGAACGGTGCGAGATGACACAGGTGTAGCCGGCGCGCTTGGCCATTTCGATGGCGTCGAGCGTTTCGGTGAGCGTGCCGATCTGGTTGAGTTTCACCAGGATGGAGTTGGCGATCCCCTTCTGGATTCCTTCTTTCAATATCTTCGGATTGGTGACGAACAGGTCGTCGCCGACAATCTGGATCCGCTTGCCGAGCCGCTCAGTGAGCAGTTTCCAGCCGTCCCAGTCGTTCTCGGCCATGCCGTCCTCGATTGAGATGATCGGGTACTTGTTGACCAGGTTTTCGTAGAAATCAACCATCTGGGCCGGGGTCTTCTTCGAATCTGTTTCATTTTCGAGGGTATAAACGCCGTCCTGAAACAGCTCGGAAGAAGCAACGTCAAGAGCCAGGAGTACTTCTTCGCCAGCCTTGTAACCGGCCTTGGCGATTGCTTCCATGATTACTTCCAGTGCTTCTTCGTTGGATTTGAGGTTGGGAGCGAAACCACCTTCGTCACCGACCGCAGTGTTGTAACCTTTGCCTTTAAGCACCCCTTTGAGGGCATGGAAGATCTCAGCACCCATACGGAGCGCTTCCTTGAAGCTCTTCGCCCCGGCAGGCATGATCATGAATTCCTGGATATCGACGTTGTTGTCGGCATGGGCCCCACCGTTGATGATGTTCATCATCGGCAGCGGCAGTTCCTTGGCGTTGCAGCCGCCGATATACTGGTAAAGCGGAAGTCCCACCTCTTCGGCAGCAGCCTTGGCAACTGCCAGTGACACGCCGAGAATGGCGTTGGCGCCGAGATTGCTTTTGTATTCCGTTCCGTCAAGTTCGAGCATCTTGCGGTCAATGCCGACCTGATCGGTTGCTTCCATGCCGATGATGGCGTCGGCTATCTGGTTGTTGACATTATCGACTGCCTTCTGGACCCCTTTGCCAAGGTAGCGGGACTTGTCGCCATCACGCATTTCAAGAGCTTCGCGTTCGCCTGTTGATGCCCCTGACGGTACTGCCGCGCGACCCATTACACCTGAATCGAGAAACACCTCGACCTCCAGGGTCGGGTTGCCTCGGGAATCGATTATCTCTCTTGCGTAAACATCGGTAATCTGGCTCATGAACTCCCCTCCATGCTGAAAAAGTGAGAACGGGCTGGGTCAGCCCGCCAATTAAGGCTCTTTTATATCACAGAATCCCGAAAATGAAAGGAGAATTAATGCTGCAATACCCCGTCATTAGTAGCTGCAAGTTGACAGGACACGCTTCTGAGGCTATAGTTAGCTGCATCAACAGCGGTTTTTTGCGTCGCCACATTGCAGCCTGTGGCAGAGCGCCTGGATTATGATGCCCGTAGATGGCAACGAACAACCTGACAAGACACGAAGCACTCTGCTAATCGTTGGCGAGCGCCTCTTTAATTCGCTTTTGGAGCGTTTTTCCGCTCCCCAGAGCGTGAAGCGCAACCGGATTATCCTGTTTTTCCTCACCGTTACCCTGCTCACCCTTTTGCTCACCCCTGGCCAACAGTTTTCACGACCTGTTTACAAGGTCGGTGAAATTGCTGCATCCGACATCCGGGCAACCCAGGACTATCTGCTTGAGGATCGGCAGTTGACGGAAAAGAAGCGGCTGGATGCAGAGTCTGCGGCTCCCTATGTTTATGACCTGAATGT